>CAYZFL010000010.1:0-25425 GCA_964477785.1 uncultured Bacteroides sp. | reverse complement strand
AACGAGCCATCCTTTTTCCTGGAAAGCCTTGAAGTTCTCGGCTGCCTTGGCGTAAACGCGGGGATCGTGCTCGTCGGTGCCGGGCTCGAAGTCGATTTCAGGCTTGATGATGTGGTAAAGCGATTTGGGGTTGCCCTCAGCTTCCTTGCGGGCTTCTTCGCTGTTGAGCACGTCATAGGGACGAGAGGCGACCTCGGTCACCATTTCTTTGGGAGGGCGAACGCCCTTGAAGGGTTTTACTTTTGCCATGGTAGATTTGGGGTTAAAAAGCTGGAGAGACCTGATTTGCCGGGCCTCTCCGGCCGGTGTTTATAATCTGATTGTTTGTATCGGTTAGGGTTATCATACGTCATTGCCGTTAGCAAGGACGATTATTTGATTCTGATGGTCTGGGTGCGGTCGGGACCTACTGAGACGATGGTCACGGGCACACCAAGATAATCCTCGATAAAGGCGATATAATCGGTAAATTCCTTGGGGAATTGGTCCTTTGAGGTCATCGACGACATCTCGCAGTTCCAGCCGGGGAAGTCCTCATAAACGGGTTCTATCTCCACGCCTTCGGAGAGGAAGGGGAAGTGGTCGGTAGTCTGACCGTTGATTTTATAGGCCACGCAGGCACGCACTACGGGGAAATTGTCGAGCACGTCGCTCTTCATCATGATGAGCCGGGAGACGCCGTTGAGCATCACGGCATATTTGAGTGCAACGAGGTCGATCCACCCGCAGCGGCGCTCACGGCCGGTGACGGCACCGTATTCATGACCGAGGTCGCGGATTTTCTTACCGGTCTCGTCGAAGAGCTCGGTGGGGAAAGGACCCGAGCCCACGCGTGTACAGTAAGCCTTGAAAATACCGTAAACCTCGCCGATGTTGCGGGGTGCCACGCCGAGACCGGTGCATGCCCCTGCGGCTATGGTATTGCTGGAGGTGACAAAGGGATATGAACCGAAGTCGACGTCGAGCATAGTGCCCTGGGCACCCTCGCAAAGCACCTTACGGCCTTCCTTGAGAGCCTCGTTGACAAAATATTCGGAGTCGATGATGCGGAAAGTGCGCATGAAGTCGACGGCCTTGAACCATGCCTCTTCCTTTTCAGCTAAATCGGCGGGAATCTCAAAGCCCATGCGGCCGAGGGTGCGGAGATGTGAATCGCGCAGAGCCTCATATTTCTGACGGAAGTCTGGCTCGAGCATCTCGCCGGTACGGAGGCCGTTGCGACTCACCTTGTCGGTGTATGTGGGACCGATGCCTTTGCCGGTTGTACCGATCTTACCGTTGCCTTTAGAGGCCTCGTTTGCGGCGTCGAGCAGGCGGTGTGTGGGAAGGATGAGATGGGCCTTCCTGGAGATGAGCAGGTTTTTGCGGATGTCGGTACCTGAGGCGGCGAGTTCACCGGCCTCATTGGCGAAAAGCACGGGGTCGAGCACCACGCCGTTGCCTATTATATTGTCTTTGCCTTGCTGAAAAATGCCCGAGGGAATTGAGCGGAGCACATATTTGTGCCCGTCGAACTCGAGGGTGTGGCCGGCATTGGGGCCGCCCTGGAAACGGGCAACAAGATCATATTCCGGAGTGAGCACGTCCACTACTTTACCCTTGCCTTCGTCTCCCCACTGGAGACCGAGCAGAATATCGGCTTTTGCTTGATTGTTCATTTAAATTACTGTGTATGTGATAGAATTTAAAATTTAGGTTTCAGAGTTATGAGAGAAATCAGAGCTATCAGAGTTATCCAAAGGATGTGAGGCTCATGATTTGGCGGCTTCCCTGAGGGCCTTGCGGGCCCTGCGGGCGCAGCGCGCACAGAGGCCGTAGACATTGACCGAGAAATAGGCGATGCTGAATCCCGGGCTTGTATGGCTTCGGAGCACACGCGTGACCTCGGGGTCTCTCACCTCGCGCACCTTACCGCATGAAGTGCAGATAAGGTGGTGATGGCTTGCGGCGCCGGGCACTTTTTCGTAAGTCGACGATTCAGAGCCGAAGCGGTGGCGCATCACCAGGCCGCAGTCGACAAGAAGCCTCAGGGTGCTGTAGACAGTGGCTACCGCCACATGCATGCCCTCGCCCTCGAGTTTACGGCAGAACTCGTCGATGGTAAAGTGGCTCTGGGTCGACATCACGCTGTCGAGTATGGCGAAACGTTCGGTGGTTCTTCTCTTGCGATGCTGCCTGAGATAGTCATCGAAACGCTGCCGTGACAGGCTGTTGATTTTGTCATCTGCCATTGCCTTGCTTTTTGACGCAAAAATACAAAAAACTTTGCGGAGGTGCAAACGGGCCGGGAGAAAAAAAGAAACCGTCCGAAAATCACTTTCAGGACGGCTCCCCAAAGACGGCCGCCATGCCTTGTTGTCGGAAGCATAACGGTGAGCCCGTCTTTAACAAAATTGACTCAACTTGTTTCATCATACCGACCTCTCGGCCGGTTGGACACAGCTGCTTTTCTCATTGCCAAAGAAAAGCGGACCTGTCCGGGATATTATTTTAATCACTCTAAATTTAAACTCAAGAATTTTACACAAATTCTTATCATGAATCACTTATTGCTTGTTGCCATTATTGAAAATTTCATCGTCAGGAACTTGAAGTTGCCAAGTATCCAAAATTATAACGTCAGATTCCCGACAATATTGTATCAACTCCTTCACATGGGGGGACGGCCACCGCCCGGAGGAGGCCCCATGGGGGGACGACCGCCGCCTCCCTGCCAGCGGGGACGGTTGCGGTCGGCCGGTTCGTTGCCCTTACCGAATGAGTTGAACTTATAGCTCAGCGTAACCATGAAGTAACGGCTGAGGGTGTTGAACATGCGGTCCTGCTGATACTGGTCGTTTGAGGTGCGCGAGACCGTGCTCTTCTTGCCCAGTATGTCATAGGCGCTGAGAGAGATGGTGGCGCTTCTGTCGCGCAGGAACTGGTATGAGAGGCTGGCGTTCCAGAGCCACTGCTCGGAATTGAAGCCCTGCGAGTAACCGCTGCTCTTGGAGTATTCCATATCGGTTGAAATCACCAGGCCGAAAGGCGTGTAGTAGGTTATGTCGGTGTTGACGCCCCAGGAGTGGACGGTGGGTTTCACATCGTTGTTTCCTCTGGTTTCAATCGAATTGGAGGTATGCTGTATGGAGTAGAAAGGTCTGACTTCGATGGAGGTGTTTTCGGGACGGAAGGCGATGCCGAGCATTTCGCGGACCGAAAGGTTGCCGGAGCGGTTGCGCTCGCCGTTGGTGAAACCTATGTTGTGGTTGTAAGAGCCCATGAGGTGGTTGTTGATCGTAAAGCGGCGGTCGCGGAAGGGGAAGCTGATCATGTTCATCACACGTCCCGACCATACGCCGTTGACGTTCTCATAGGTTGTGGATCGGCCGCCGGTTCCGGGGGTGGTTGTGGTGCGGCTTACAATCGAATTCTGCACCAGGGAGAAATCGCCCATAAACATTATGGCGCGCTGAGCTTCCTGATTGAAGTTCTGGTAGCGGAAGTTGAGGTTATGGGTGAATGTAGGCTTCAGGTCCGGGTTACCCACAACGATGTTGAGAGGGTTTGAGACATCGGCCACCGGCTGCAACTGGGTTAGCGAAGGCTGTGACGAGCGGCCCTGATAGCGGATATTGGCCGAAGAAGTCTTGCTGTGACGGTAGCGGAAGCGCAGATAGGGAGCCACGTTGAATGTATGGCGCGCGGGAATGGTCTTGGCGTCGTCGATGAGGTTTTCGCTCTTCGACATCTGCGGCACCAGCGAGATACCTCCCTCGAGGTTAGTCTTTTTGGAGACATGCTTGTAGCCCACGCGGATATCCTGGTTCATGTAATCGTTGCGGAAACGGTTTGAGAGCTGCTCGTTGAAGGTGAGGTCAGTGCCTATTACGGGGTCTGAGTCGTAGCCGTCGGGGAATGAGACGGGCCGGTCGTAGGTGAGCTTGTCGGCATTGTTCCATCTATAGCTGAAATTATAGCTGAGCGTCAGGAAGTTACCATTTTTCACGTTGCCGAGCGGTTCGGTCCATGTAAAGCGGGCCGAGACGCTGTTCATCCATGTGTGGTTGTTGATATACTGGTCGAGTACCTCGGTCTGCTCGTCCTCGGGAAGGAGGAAGAATCTCATCCATGAGAAAGAATTTGACTTCTCCCTCACATTGCTCATGCGGTAGTTTGCCATGAGCGAGATTGCACGGCCGGGTTTGGCGAGCTTGCGGTTGAAAATCAGACGGCCGCCTGCCTCGTATGACTTGCCGCGGGAATCGTCGCGGTTGTCCTGACGGTTGACCTGACGGTCGAACTTCATATCGAAGGCCTCGCTGTAGTCGGTCGACCATGACTTGTTTTCATTATATGAGAAATTGGGGCGGAACTCGAGGGTGGTCGCCGAGTCGGGCTTCCACAACATTCGGAAATCGGCGCGGAAGTTGTGGCCGCGGTCTACGGCGTTGCGCTCTGACTCGTTTCTCGAAGTGGAGTCGTTGAAGAAATAGGTCATGTCTGACTTCTCCCAGGTGTTTCGCTTCGAGTCGGAGTACAGGATATTACCGCCAACGCGGAAAATCTCGCCGTTGCCCACGTTGAAGTTGAGACCGAGGTTTTTGGAGATGGTAATACCGTTAGTGCCGCCGAAGCGCATGAAACGCCCGGAACCGCCGTCGGAGAATCCCAACTGGTTGATATTATTGATATTGCCGAGGAAGGTAATCTGGTTATCGTTCCAGAAACGGTTGACGTTGAAAGAACCCTTGTAGCGCTCATCAGTGCCGTAACCGGCCTGCACGTTTCCGAACCAGCCGTTTTTCATGCCTTTCTTGACAGTTAGATTGATTACGGTCTCTTCCTCGCCGTCGTCAACGCCCGTGAGACGTGCGAGGTCGCTCTTGCGGTCAACGACCTGCACCTTGTCGACCATATTGGCGGGAAGGTTTTTGGAGGCCACCTTGGGGTCGTCGGCGAAAAACTCCTTGCCGTCGACAAGAATCTTGCTCACCTTCTTGCCGTTGGAGGTGATGGAACCGTCGGAGGCCACTTCCACGCCGGGGAGGCGCTTGAGCACGTCCTCGACTGCGGCGTTTGGCGCGGTCTTATACGAGTCGGCGGTGAATTCGAGGGTGTCTTCCTTGGCCACGATGGGCGGACGGACACCTGTGACGGTGACGGCCTTGAGCGAAAGGGCGCTTTCCTTAAGGGCTATGCTGCCCAGATTCTGATTTTTGCCTTTTACTACTATGTTTTTGAGATATTTCTCATAGCCTATATATGTGACCTCGAGGATATATTTGCCATCGGCGACATTGCCTATGGTGAAAGAACCGGCGTCGGTGGTGGCCACCGATTTCACGCGGGAGCTGTCGGCCGGTGCAAGCAGTCTTACCGAAGCCTGATACATGGGCTCGCCGGATTCGTCCACGACCTTACCGCGGAGGGTATAGGCCAAAGCCGGTGCCACAGTAAGCAGCATCATGGCCAGGAACATCGCGATACGTCCGGCTTTAAAGTCTGTTTTTCTCGTTCGCTTGATTTTCATAAATGGTAATTACTGGGGCCCGGGGCCCGGTTTTTGATTCGTTTCTGAAAATCTGACGCGAAAGTAAAAATAAAGTTTAAATTACGCAACAGGCATATATGCGAAGAGGGGGTATTTACCGACCAACGGCCCGATTTTACCGACCAACGCCACGGGGCAAAAAGTAGCGCGAGAGGCAAAATCTTGGCGGGAATTGAAAAAATTACTACCTTTGTAATCGCTGAAAACAAGAAGGCGCAAGTTTTTGCGTTAATATAGGGCCAGTAAGACCGATAAGGCTTGTAGAGCCTATGAAAAGAAAATGATAAAGGTAAACGAAATAACCAAAAGCTACGGGAGCCTCGAGGTGCTCAAGGGCGTAAGCCTTGAAATCGCCTCGGGAGCCGTGACGGCGATTGTGGGGCCGAGCGGAGCGGGCAAAACCACTCTGTTGCAAGTGATAGGCACCCTGCTGTCGCCCGACTCGGGCCGCGTGCTCTACGACGGCGATGACGTCACCGCTCTCAAAGGCAAGGCATTGGCCCGCTTCCGCAACACGTCGGTGGGATTCGTTTTCCAGAATCATCGTCTTCTGCCCGAGTTTACTATCGAGGAAAACGTGATGCTTCCGGCTCTGATAGGTGGCAAAGGTAAGGAGGAATCGAGAGAAAAGGCGAGGCGCCTTCTTGAGGAATTAGGCCTTGGCGAGCGCCTGACCCACCGTCCGGGCGAGCTCTCGGGCGGCGAATGCCAGCGTGCCGCAGTGGCAAGGGCACTGATAAATTCGCCCCGGGCCATACTTGCCGACGAGCCTACAGGCAGCCTCGACTCGGCCAACCGAGCCGAGCTGCACCGGCTGTTTTTTACGCTCCGCGACCGTCTCGGCGCCACCTTTATAATAGTAACGCACGACCAGCACCTCGCCGCCGACTGTGACCGCGTAGTGGAAATCGCCGACGGCAGGGTTGTAAAAGGCTGAGATTCCAGTTCCTCCGATCACTCAGACCCCTCTGACAACTCTAATAACTCCGATAACAAACCATAAACCTTCTCCAATCATACAATCAAATATCTCTCCGAGATTAACCAAGAAATCAAAAACTTTAAAAGAATGAAACTTAAAAAATTCGCCGGCATAATGTTAGCCGCCATTATGATGATTGCCGCAACCGCCGGCTTTACTTCATGTAACAGCGACAGCGAAGACAATCCCCTCAAGGGCACAGTTCCACTGATAGTGACAATAGCCTCGATGGGCGACAACGGCATGACGCTCACCGTGAGACAGAATGGCGACAGTCCGCTCGTAACCTACACCACCAATCTTGTATTTCCCAAAGACGAGGAATTCAAGGTAGGCGAACGCGTGCTCATTTACTTCCGAAGCAACTACGAAAATATATTTACCTCGGGTCCCATCGAGCTCGTAGGTTATATCAAATGCTATAACGGGTCGCTTCGCAAAGCTACCGACAAAGAGCTCACCTCGACTCCCGATAACACCCCCTATGTGAGTCAGATAAACCGTTCGGGCAACTATCTCGACATATATGCCTATGTGCTGGCGATGTACAAGCCTGAAAAAATGGAGGTAATTTACGATCCCGAGATGAATCAGAACAGCGAGATCAACGCCCGAATCATAACCTCGAAAATCAACTCTCCCACAAATGCCGTTCTCCCCATCTATGGTTCATTCGACCTCCGCAGCTTCTGGCTTGACAACCCCGGATGCAACACTCTGAAGGTGACTTACGAGACCCCCAACGGCCCCAAGACCTTCACCATCAATAAATATTTAAGCTTAGACTAAACGATAACCACAAACTTAAAAGATAAAGACTATGGCACAAAAACCTGAACAGCAGGAAATCAAGATAAACCTTTCGCCCGAAATAGCTTCAGGCAAGTATGCAAACGTGGCGGTGATAGCCCATTCCCCCAACGAGGTATGCCTCGACTTTGTGGCCGTTGTGCCCAACGCCCCCGAAGCACAGGTGGTGAGCCGCATCATCATGGCTCCCGAAAACGCCAAGAACCTACTCTTCGCCCTCCGCGACAATATAGCGAAATATGAGAGCGTATACGGCGAAATCGAGCGCAAGATGCCCAAGAACAATCCTTCAGGCAACAAGGGCGGCGACCTGCCCAACCCCTTCATGGCATAAGCATAAACCTTATTAAATCAATTTGTTGTTGCATATTAAAGCTGCATACTGAAATATGTCATCGAAAATCAAGCCTAACGAGCTGATAATATACAACTCGCTCAGCCGCGACAAAGAATACTTCCGCCCCCTTCATGAAGATATGGTGGGAATGTATGTGTGCGGGCCTACGGTTTACGGCGACGGCCACCTGGGCCACGCCCGCCCCGCGATTACCTTCGACGTGGTGTTCCGATACCTTAAATACCTGGGCTACAAAGTGAGGTATGTGAGAAACATCACCGATGTAGGCCATCTGGAGCATGACGCCGACGACGGCGAGGACAAGATAGCAAAGAAGGCGCGCCTCGAACAGCTCGAGCCCATGGAAGTGGTGCAGTATTATCTCAACCGCTACCACAAGGCGATGGAGCGTCTCAACGTGCTGCCGCCTTCCATCGAGCCCCATGCCTCGGGCCATATCATCGAGCAGATAGAATATGTAAAAGCCATACTCGACGCCGGTTATGCCTACGAGAGCAACGGTTCGGTATATTTCGACCTGCCCAAATTCCAGGCCGAGACCCACAGCTACGGACGCCTCTCGGGCCGTAACATCGAGGAGCTGCTGTCAACCACACGCGACCTCGACGGCCAGGAGGAAAAGCGCAATTCATGCGACTTCGCGCTGTGGAAAAAGGCATCGCCCGAGCATATCATGCGTTGGCCCTCACCGTGGTCTGACGGATTCCCCGGCTGGCACCTCGAGTGCTCGACAATGTCGGAGAAATACCTCGGCACACAGTTTGACATCCACGGCGGCGGCATGGACCTGAAGTTCCCGCACCATGAATGTGAGATCGCGCAGACCGTGGCCCGCAACGGCCGTGACTCGGTGAAATACTGGATGCACAACAACATGATAACCATCAACGGCAAGAAGATGGGCAAGTCGCTGGGCAATTTCATCACCCTCGACGAGTTCTTCACCGGCTCGCATCCGCTTCTGGATCAGGCTTATTCGCCCATGACTATAAGGTTTTTCATCCTTCAGGCTCACTACCGCGGCACAGTCGACTTCTCAAATGAAGCCCTCAAGGCTTCTGAGAAGGCTCTTGAGCGCATGAGCGAAGGCTACAACCGCCTGAAAGGGCTGAAGCCCACGGCCGAAGGCGAGCCCCTGCTCAAAGCTCAGACCGATGAGCTCGACCGCCGCTGCCGCGAGGCCCTCGATGACGATTTCAACACCCCGGTAACCATCGCGGTGCTTTTCGACGCCTGCCGCCTTGTGAATCAGATCAACGACGGCGCAGTGAAGGCCACGGCAGCCGATCTGGAGGCTCTCAACGGCATCTTCGACACCTATCTGGTAGACATCCTCGGCGTAATACCCGCCGGCACAGCCGCATCGGCGGGAAACGGCCATGAGATAGACGCCCTGAAGGGAGCCGTAGACCTCGTGCTCGACATACGCCGCAACGCAAAAGTCAACAAAGACTGGGCCACATCCGACGCCATCCGCGACCGCCTCGCAGCCCTCGGCTTCGAGGTTAAGGACACCAAAGACGGTGGCGTGGAGTGGAAAATCAACAAGTAAACCTTTACAGCAATCGAAATAGACGCGGGCGGGCCACAGACCCGCCCGCAATTTTTATCGAATTTATTACAAGCCCTCAGACAATCGGCATTTCAGCATGGACGCTAATCAGTACAGCGACGACGCATTTACCCTGGCCGACAGGCTATTGGCAGAGCTGCCTTACAGCCCCAGCGGCCAGCAGGTTATGGCCGGAGCGGCGCTCGCCCGCTTCTGCATGTCCGTGGACGAGAACACTTCCCCGGTGTTTATCCTCAACGGCTATGCGGGCACGGGCAAGACATCGCTCGTAGGTGCCCTGACCCGCGTCTTGCCTTCGATAGGATACTCGTCGGTGCTTCTCGCGCCTACGGGAAGAGCCGCCAAGGTGCTGAGTGCCAATGCAGGGCGCGGCGCATCCACAATCCACCGCCGCATCTACCGTCATTCGCTTCACGGCGAAGTGCCGGGCATGAGGGAAAACCGCTCACGCGATACCGTGTTTATCGTCGACGAGGCCTCGATGATTCCCGGACCGGATGCCAGCGGCAACGACCTGCTGAGCGACCTGATACACTATGTATTTACCGGTCAGAACTGCCGACTGCTGCTGATGGGCGACACGGCGCAGCTGCCGCCGGTGGGGTCCGACGTTTCTCCGGCGATGGACCCAAAGGTGCTGAAATCGTTTGGACTGAGAGTTTCGAGGGTTACACTCACGGCCATAGCGCGACAGAAAGCGGGCAGCGGCATACTGATCAACGCCACGCTGATACGCAAGGCTCTGGCAGCCAACAGCGCCACTCAGCCCGAATTTCTCATCAAGGGCTTCAACGACGTGAAGATGGTGGAGCCTGCCGAAGTGCCCGAGGAACTTGCAGCCGCCTACGACCGCTACGGCACGGAGTCGGCCGTGGTAATATGCCGGTCAAACCGCGATGCGACGGCCTACAACGCCGCAATCCGCGACCAGGTTTTCTTCTATGAGGAAGAATTAGTGCCGGGCGAACTGCTGATTGTGGCCAAGAACAATTATCAGTGGACCAAGAATGTAAAGGGAATGGAATTTATCGCCAACGGCGACGTGCTCATGGTAGAGCGGGTAATAGGAACTGAGGAAAGATTCGGCTACAGGTTTGCCGATGTGGAGCTGTCGGTACCCGATACCGTAAAAGCCGCGGAGGGAGCGGATTCTCAGCCACAGGCTGTCCCGAAAACCTTTGTGGCCAAGGTGATGATCGACACTTTATACGGCGATGCTGCGGCGATGCCTGCGGCTGACCTTCACCGGCTTTTCCAAAACATTGAACAGGAGTTTGTCAATGAAGAGAAGACCGATGTCTCGGGCTATAACGAGGCCGTGAAACAATATGGCGATGCCCTGCAGGTGAAATATGCATACGCCGTGACCTGCCATAAGGCCCAGGGCGGTCAGTGGCCGGTGGTTTTCGTCGATTGCGGATATCTGCCCGAGGGAGCCGATGCCGCACAATATTTCCGCTGGTTATATACGGCGGTCACCAGGCCCACAAAGATGCTCTGCATAATAGGAAGCGTACTGGACTGAGGTTTCTGCCTCCGTTAATTTCCGTTGATATAGAACTCGCCTTTGATGAAGATGAAGCGGTATTCATTTGAGTTCCATTGAACTATCACCAGGTTTTTCACCCTGTATCTCGAAATGGTTTTCGTTGTATAGATTTCGTATTTCTCCCCGTCGGATTCCGAAGTAAGCACCACTTCCGGGGTAGTCGATTTTATAAACTTATGACATTCCGAAGCCAATGAAGGTATTTTGGCCGCATCCGCACTTTCTATCATTTCTATCGATTCAACATGATACTGGTCAATGCCGAGTTTATTGAGGATGCCCGACCTTTGCCTACCCGATTTAAGGTTGAGGGCGAGATTTGATATAAAGGTATATTGCACCTCCGGCGACTTTGCGATTTCCTGAAGCGCGGGAGTCTGTGCCTCGGCAACGAGAATGGCCGAGAGCATAATGATGGCTATGGTGATAAACTTTTTCATACGGTTGTTTTATTAAGATCGTTACTGATTTTTTCAAGATTCTTCTCCAGAGCGGATGAAGAATTATCGAGACTGTTTTTAAGGTTAAGGAAAACTCCGTCGAGGTGGTCGCCCATGTTCCGGAGCACGGCCTCGGCCTCTTTGGGGTCGTTGATGATGCGGATGTTTGAGCGTTGACCGTCGGACTTAATGCGTGCCACCTTTTTGGTTCTTTTGGGAGTGGACTTTGACTGCGATTCGGTGCCAGTCTGCGATGGTAACTCCACTGCCGTTGACTGCGCCGAAGCTTCCGAAGACACAGAGGGTGAAGGAGAATAAGAAAGGAGCGAAGACTCGGGCAAGGGCTTAACAGCCGAGGGGGCTAAAGCAATGAGAGAGTCGGCCGGTTCGCCGGGTTTGTCGGAGGTATGCATCATCACAGCGGCACCAAGACCGAGAAGGAGGGCAAAAGAAGCAGCCACTTCCACCAGACGATATAGACGCGGCCTGTGCAGGAGCCTGAAACGGGGTGAATTTTCTGAAGTTGCATATCCGGCAGCCTTTTCATTAAGCGATTTCTTAAGGCTTGCCTCGAGGCCGGCGGGTACCTCAATGGTCTCTGGCACTGAACCGAGTGCACGGAAGAAACGACGTCCGGCTTCAAGGTCGGCCGGCAAGTCGGAAAGTGACCGGGCGAAGAAGTCGCCGAGTTCTTTTTCCTCTTCCGGTGATGTCCCGCACCGGAAATAGCGGTCGAGCAGCGATCGGATATAGATTAAATCTTTGTCGTAATTGCTCATAAAGGGCTTGTTTAAGGAGAGTTATATTTGATTTTATTGATTCAATAATATTGGGAAGGTATCAGACGGCCTTGAAAAAGAGTTCTTTGATTTTCTTTCGTCCGCGATAGAGGAGCTGGCGCACATAATTGTCGCTGATGCCCATCGCCGAAGCAATCTCCTGAGTGGAACAACCGCCGAAAGCGCTCAGCCTTATCACAGTCTGCTCGGCCCGGGGGAGTTGAGAGATTATAATGGCCATTTTAGCAGAATCGTCGCCTGTCGAGGGTTCCTCAAAGAAATCGGCTTCGGCTACAGATTCGAGCCGGGTGGCGGGCAAACGTTGTTTGAGCATATCCAGACAGCGGTTTCTGAGAGTTGTGAGGCAATATGCTCTGAGATTAAGCGGCGGCTTCTCGGGCCGAATCCTCTCCCAGAGGCCGAGCATCGCCTGCTGCACGGCATCATAGGCATCGGCAGAGTCTCCGAGAATGGCTGCGGCCATACGGTACATGTCCCGGTAAAGGGGCATGATTTCCCGGTCGAAAAACTCTTTCCTGTCCATTGACTGTGATATTGCCTGCTCAGAAATTTGGCTGTTGAACTGCGGTTTATTAAACGTTTACAAATATAAGACTTAAAATTACCAGCCGCGTTACAAAAAAGGAGAAAAAATTTAAAGGATACTGCAATTGTGACTGATTTTGGAGGGGACGCGAATTTTTCGTAATTTTGCAATTAAATAAATCTACCTGACAATGAATAAGGTAATACTCAGCGGATATGTGGGAGGCGACCCGCAGATGAGATTTGTGGAACGCAGGCCTGTAGCGAGTTTTTCTCTCGCCACGGACGAACCGGCTCGCCGAACTCCCGACGGTCGGGAAATCCCCAAGCGTACCGAATGGCACCGCATAGTGATGACCGACGAGGCCGCCGAGTTTGCCGAAAAATATATACGCAAAGGCACACGACTGTTGCTCGAAGGCACGTTGAGAACCCGCGTATGGCAAGACGCTGCCACAATCAAGCACTCGGTTACAGAGATTTACGTGCATAGCTACGAGATTATCGGGCGGTGATACTGTGCCTCACAAGATAAATGGATTCAGAAAAAGACAATATTAACAATACATCCGAGAGCGTGCTCAATGGACTCATGCCCACTGGTTTATGCGAGGACGGACGCATGGGACTGCTTGCCGGACCTTGTTCGGTCGAGAGCCGGGAGCTCGTGGAAGCCGATGCCGCGGCATTGGCGGCCTTAGGCATAAAGAATTTCCGCGCCGGGATTTGGAAACCGCGCACGCGGCCCGGATGTTTCGAGGGCATAGGTGCCGAGGGACTCGCCTGGGTTGCCAACGCCTGCTCACGCAACGGCCTCACGCCATACGTGGAGGTAGCGACGGGCGCCCATGTGGAGCAGTGTCTCGACTTTGGCATAGATCACTTCTGGATCGGCGCCCGCACCACTGTCAATCCTTTTGCCGTTCAGGCCGTTGCCGACATGCTCGGCCGCAGGAAACCCGATGCCGTAGTGCTCGTGAAAAACCCCGTCAACCCCGATCTCGAGCTTTGGATTGGAGCAATGCAGAGGCTCCTCAACGCCGGTGTGAAGAGAATCGGAGCCGTTCACCGCGGGTTTTCAAGCTACAATCCGTCGCCCTACCGCAACGAGCCATACTGGAAGATACCGCTCGAGCTCATGCGCCGTGAGCCGGGTCTCGAAATATTCTGCGATCCGAGCCACATAGCCGGCAGACGAGGCCTAGTGGAAGATGTGTCCCAGCAGGCTATGGACATGAAATTCCGCGGTCTTGTAATCGAGGTCCATCCCCGTCCCGCAGAGGCGCTCAGCGACTCTGCGCAACAGCTCTCGCCCGAAGATTTCGACAAGTTGCTCAAAAATCTGATTATAAGGGACAAGAGTCAGACCGACAATGAACTCGCACGTCTGAGGAGCGAAATAGACGCCACCGACGACGCCCTGATGGAAATCATAGGCCGCCGCCTGCGCCTCGCTGAGGAAATAGGCAGATATAAAAAAGCCAACGGTATGCCGGCCGTACAGCCGCAGAGATACGGCGAGCTCATCGCCCGCCGATCTACACAGGCAAAGACTTTGGGCCTCAGTCAGGACTTCATACGTCGCATACTCGCCGAGCTGCACGAAGAATCGGTAAAGATACAGCTCGACATCATCAACAATTCAGACCGTAATCCTAATGGAGACAAAATATAATCAGGAGAATAAAGAAGTCGCCGGAACCGAGAAGATTGACCGTCAAGAAACAAGCGATCCCCGCAGCACGACGATGGAGGGCTTTGATTACCCTCTTCCCGAGGAGCGCATCGCCCTTCATCCCCTTGCCGACCGCGATCATTGCAAACTGCTCTACCGCAGACGCGACGGACAAATCGAAGATCATATATTCAAAGACTTGCCTGCTCTGCTTCCCGCCGGAGCGATTATGGTATTCAACGACACAAAAGTGATACATGCTCGCCTGAGGATGCGCCGCGCCACGGGTGCCTTAATCGAAATATTCTGCCTCGAACCATCTCTACCCGCCGACTATCAGGTGAGTTTTTCCGTGACTAAAACATGCCGGTGGAACTGCCTGGTTGGCAACGCCAAGAAATGGAAGGAAGGCGAGATACTGTCGGCTGAGATCCAGCCCGGAAGCGGACTGAGACTCAGGGCAAAAATGCTGTCGAAAGGCGAAACGAGCTATGAAATAGAGTTTGACTGGGACGGCGGACTGTCGTTTGCCGAAGTCATCGCCTCATTGGGCGAAATACCAATACCACCCTACCTCAACCGCGCCAGCGAGAAATGCGACGAGGAAGATTATCAGACGGTCTATGCCCGTCACAACGGTTCGGTGGCCGCACCCACTGCGGGACTGCATTTCACCGCCGAAACTCTCGAAGCATTGGCAAAGGCCGGCATAAAGGAACGCCGCGTTACGTTGCATGTGGGCGCCGGAACTTTCCGTCCGGTTAAGTCCGACACGCTCGCCGGACACGAAATGCATGCCGAATTTATATCCGTGCCAGTGACTCTAATAAAGGAATTAGCAGAGACTGAAAGTCCGATCTATGCCGTAGGCACTACCTCGGTGCGCACACTCGAAAGCCTCTATATCGCAGGCTGTCTTGCTGCCGAAGGGAAGGCAACAGACATGGTGCCGCAATGGTATGCCTATGATCCGACCAGGCCACAGCTATCACGAAAAGAGGCGCTTACCGCACTTGCCGATACCGTGAAAGCGAGCGGTTCCGACCGTTATACGGCCGACACGCGCATAATCATCACCCCACCCTACCGTTATATGGTGGTCGACGGATTGGTGACAAATTTCCATCAGCCCAAATCAACCTTATTGTTGCTTGTTTCGGCTCTGATTGGCGATGACTGGCGGCGTGTCTACGACCATGCCCTCGCCTCCGGTTACCGTTTCCTGAGCTACGGCGACGCCTGCCTATTTGAGTGATAAAATTATTTTTCGACTATCATCCAGGCGTTTACGACTTTGCGCTCGTGGCCGTCTGAGGGATGGTTGCGGATTGTCCTTGTGCCGTCGGCCCTTGTGGTAAGGAGCTGGGTCGAGCCGCCGCCGTCGAGGTTTACCGCCCTGCTGCAGCCAAGAGCCTGCATGATTTTGGCCTGCTCCACATAGTTAAGGCCCACTGATTTGCCTGGATCGCGACCGTCGGCGGCTACAATCACCACCTTGCCGCCGGTGGTGTAGCCGATGAATGTGCGCGGATGGCGACTGTTGGAGGGAATATTCTGAATCATACCGTATTTGAGCAGAAGCATACCGGCACCGGTAGCCTCGAGCAGACGTGGAGCGGCACCGTGATAGGCAATAGTGTCGTCAATGGCCATATCGCCGTTGTCAAACACTCCCACAAAGCTTATGGCCTGCTCCGAAAGCCGCTGACGCGAATCGAAATGGTTCTTGACAGTCTCTCCACGGCGGTGTAGCGGACCGAGGACGTCCATGCTGCGGGTGTTCCAGAAATCGGCGTTGGCCATGGCGATTACGCGGTGACCGGGTCGGTCGGCGGCAAGGGTCATGTCGCTGATGGTGGCGCGTGAATTGCCCGATGCGGCGCAAGTGTCGCCCGGAGTCGCAACTTCAAGTGATAGTGACGGAAGGGTGAGGTCGGCCTCGACAACATAAAGTCTCAGAGGCTCGCCATCGGTCTTGATTACTTCAAGGTCTGTCTCCATCACGCCCTTGGTGAGGGCGAAAGTATCGGCCTTGACAACAGATTTCACTGCATTGGCCGAGAGCAGACGCTCGGCCACGGTTTTGGCCTCGAGTGTGAATGTACAAAGCGATAAGAGGAGAAAAGCGGCAAATATTTTACTGATTTTTTTCATGAGGAATGAATTTTTATCTGATTGATGCTATGGTCAATTACCGGAAACGGCCCGGCGGAAACGGATTTTAGAGTTTATCTCCGGAAAGGATAGCGTGAGATAGGTGCCCGTTGAATCAATCTCGCCGAAACATTCACCGGAGACAAGAAAGCCGAAAGAGTCGAGCCAAAGAAGGTCGTACTGCCCGTCAAAGCCGTTGAAAACAAGACGACCCTTGACCTTCCCGGGCTTCCAGAGAGCGGGATTCTTAACAGCCCCGTCCTTATAAACTATATAGAACCCGTCGTTACCGTCGCTTATGGTTTCAATCCGGTAGTTGCCGCCGAGACGGCAGCGGGAATCGTTTGTCTCGCGGTCGAGATAGACCCAGTCGGCCTCTTTCGATGCTGAAGGTGACCATTTGCCGTAAGAATCCTTTGCCGTTGCACTCACTTCTAAAGTGCCGAGATCGTCAGGCACGGAATATGCAAGCTGACGGCGAAGAATTTCCTTTGGCCGGCTGAAAGAACAGGTTATTATAAAACCTTCCGAGATACCCGGCAGATCAAGACTGAAAGTCTCTGCGTTATCGCTGGCAGATCCGATTTCAACATTCAGGCGCCCGTCTCCGGCTATGAATCTTATCGAAAGTGGTGGATTGCCGGGGCGAGTTTTTCGGGGCTGAAAGTCCTTAAGAAGAGTGTACTGCCCGCTTTGTCGCAAGATAACGCGACAGGAGGGTTTGGAGACGATGTCGGTCTCAAATTTCGATTGCATAGGAGTAAACCATTGAATTTCAAAGGCATTATCTCCAGAATTTATTGAGCAAGATACGGAATCAGGACCGTAATCATTTTTATCCGTCCCGACATCGCCAAATCTCAGATGATATCGTAGTGAGCCGTCGTTGCCTGGCACGGTATCGCTCACCACAGACTGCTTCCCGAGCGGCGAGTCGAGGTAAACATAACGGGCGCCGGCATCCACGCCGCTGAACGATAGCAGCCAAGCCAAAAGAAACGTTATTTTGATGAAATGCGGCATCCGGATTAATTTTCTTTGGCATTAATGATATCGATGGCACGGGCAGTGAATTCACCTTCAGGAAGAGAGGCGGAAAGCCAGTCGATATGCAGCCCGCGACGCTCCATACCGCGAAACCATGTCATCTGACGCTTGGCAAACTGACAGATGGCGATGTAAAGCTCCGAGACCATATCCTCATAGCTCATGCGTCCGAGAGCATAAAGTGTAAGGTATTTATATTCAAGGCCGTACCCGATAAGCACATCAGGATCTATTCTGGCTGCAAGGAGGCCTTTCACTTCGTCAACCATACCGGCATCGAGCCTTGCGAGCAACCGGCTGTGAATCTTCTCGCGCCTGAGTTCCCGGGGAATGTCCACACCTATAATAATAGGGTTCACTTCGGGCGAAGGCTTGGCCTCAAGGGCCTCGTCGGGATGCGCGAGATAATATTTTTCTATTTCGATAGCCCGGATTGCGCGGGCCTTTGTATCCGTATCACTGCGGTTGTGGAGCCGCTTCATCGAGGCAAGGATGTCTGTGAGTTCGTCAAGACTATACTGCTTCAGCACCTCTCTGAGCTGCGGATTTTCCGGCACCTCAGGCAGTTTTATGCCCTTTATAACCGACTCAAGGTAAAGGCCTGTACCACCGCAGCATACGGCTCGGAGGGCACGCGACGAAATATCGTCCAGAGCACGGCGATAGTCGGAAAGATAGCGGTAGAGATTGTATTTCTCACCGGCATCGGCCACATCGATGAGATGATAAGGCACATCTCCGTATTCATCGAGGTCCTTGCCGGTTCCGAGGTCCATGCCTCGGTAGACCTGACGCGAATCGGCGCTGATGATTTCGGCGCCTATAGCCCGGGCAAGCGCGACGGCGCGTCCTGTTTTGCCGCTTGCCGTGGGGCCCGTGAGATATACCGTCTTTTTCATCAAATCGTGATTAATAATGGCCGCCGAAAATCCTGCTGAGGAAATGTTTGATGCCGAAGAGACTGTCGTCCTGATTGTCGCTGAATATCCTTATCCATCGCATATCGTCATAATCCACATCCCAGCGGCTGAGGTCGCGCAAGCGGAAGGTGGGCTTATAGTTCTTGATGGGATAAAGCCGGCGGCCGTTGCGGTCATAAGTTTTCCACGCCATGGTCACGGAATAGATGCGGTAAAGCTCATTGCCGAGTTTTTTGGTTATTCGTCCTGAGGCTATGAGACGGTCGATCGCGTCGAGGGTAAACCATCGGCAGCCTTCGGGGGCTGGTTGTTCGCTCACCGATTCAGGAACGAAGGCGGCATAGTGAAGCATATTTGAGCCGGTAGCAAAGGCTTCGTTTGAGTAGATGTATTTCACGCTCACATCCTCGTTGCAACCTAAAAGAGGTGTGGAAAGACTGATAAAGTCATTGAGGGCGCGTGAGGGCGAAAGCTGATCGGTACGCTCGATACGGCATTTCACCGGAGTATCCCAGGCGCCTTCCTTGTTCTCTTTAAGAAGAAGACGGTCACCGCTGATCACGAGGTAGCGCAAGGTGGTGGAACGTGCGTTTTTGGCCTGACGGGCATTTTCCATCCTCAGACCCCATTTCATACCCTCGTAACGGCGAAAAAGGTAAAAAATCGTGAGTCCGTAAATGATAAGCGGCAGTATTTCAAAGAAATAGCGATCGGCATTGCTGAAGCTGAGGTTGACATACCATACTCCATAATAAACATATCCGGCGATGCCGAGGCCAAGAGAAACCCAGAGCATGAGGCGCACCTGGAAATCGGTCTCGCGGCGATAGAGCCAGCCCACAGTGCCGTCGATGGGATAATAGCCATTGATGCGAATACATTTCTTGCATACGCCTAAGTTGTTGCCTCTCAGCAGGGCGTAAAGGCAGAGCACCACCGCGACGGGAAAAATCACAAGCGAGGTGATGATGGGTTTGACGCCCATGAGGCCGCCGCTTATGCTGTCGCCGAAGAACCACGGGGCATATAAGAGGTTGATCAGCAGCATCACAATGCCGCTCCATATCAGAATTCTGAGAACGAGCCACGGCAGCACGCCGCATCTCACCGTGGGTGAATAGGCTGAAAGTCGCTTGCGGTAGGCATTGAAGAAATAGGCCTCCACAAAAACTATCAGCGGCAGCCACCACGGGTTGTTGAGAAACATGGAGGCCAGAATGGTAAACGAAACGGCACAGGCCACGTAAATCCATACGTGGAAAATACTGTCGACCGTGGCGACGGAGATTCTTGTGCTTTGTTCGTTGCTGTCTGACATGTTTAGCTGTGATTTTGAGTTATAACATGAACGGAGGGCGAAGTGATTAACGCTGTAACCGCATTGTCACAATTTTAACTTTTGTAGCGCGGCCGGCTCTACCTCATTAGTGACCTGAATCAGAGGTTGCGCTTGAAGTGGCGGAACATCGAGGCATAAACCACGGCGCGGGAGTTGCAGCCGTTGATTGAATGGTTCATGTTGGGGAAGATGAGCTGGTCGCCGAGGATGCCGTAGGCCTCCATCCTGGAGACAAACTCTATGGTATTTGAGAAGTGCACGTTGTCATCGGCCGTGCCGTGGATGATGAGCACGGGACAGTTGAGGTTTCTCACGCGGTTGATGGGTGCCGACTCAACATACCCCTCGTTGTTCTGGCCCGGTGTGAGCATATAGCGCTCGGCATATACCGAATCATAATATCTCCAGTCGGTGACGGGAGCCACGGCGACTGCGGCATAGAAGGGTGAGTTGGGGTCGGTTACGCACATCAGGGTCTCATAGCCGCCGAAACTCCAACCGTATATGCCTATGTGCGATGCATCGACATAAGGCAGACGGCCAATCTCGCGGGCGGCGTTGATCTGGTCGATTGTCTCGAAGTGGCCGAGATTCTTATATGTGCAGTCGCTGAAAGCGCGACCGCGTGCTCCCGTACCGCGTCCGTCGACGCAGGCAACGATAAATCCTTCATGGGCGAAATACTGATACCAGTCCACGCCCCAACGGTTTACCACCTCCTGCGAGGCGGGGCCGGAATACTGGGTCATAATCACGGGATATTTCTTGGTGGAGTCGAAGCCTGCAGGCTTGATAATCCATCCGTTGAGCTTGTATCCGTCACTGTTTACGGTGATGAATTCCTTGGGCTGAAGCATTCCGGCGAAACGAGTCTTCACCTCGGCATTATCCTCGAGCACGCGCACCGTCTTGTTGCCTGCTGTGGCCTTGAGGGTGAATACGGGAGGTGTGTCCACATCGCTGTGGTTAAGCACATAGAGCGAACAGTCGTCGGTGAACTTTCCGGTGCTCCATCCTTTTTCGGGTGAAATCACGGTCTCGACGCCCTTGCGGTCTTTCTTCACGATCACGCGGTCCATGGGCGTGGGAGCGGCCTTCTGGTAGTATTGGTTGCCCACGGCGTCGCGGCCATAGTAAGCGGTCACGTCAACCTCGCCTTTGGTTATGGTCGATTTGAGCTCGCCGGTGTAGCTGTACTCATAGAGATTGGTCCAGCCGGTGCGGTTTGAACTCATCACGAAACTTGCGGGACCATACCATATTTCTTCATAGCTTTCGGGGGCAATCCAGGTTTTGCTCTCCTCAACGAGAATCGAACGCGAGACGGTCGACTTGGGATTGACCGAATAAATCTCCATGCGGTTCTGGTCGCGGTTGAGGGTCACTGCAAGAAGTGTTTCGGGCGTGGGACCGTAGACGAGGCGCGGAATGTATTCTATGTTGCCGTCGCCCAGGGTAATGTCCTTAGTCTTGCGGGTCTCGACATCGTAGGAATGGATGCTGACCTTTGAATTTGCCTCGCCGGCCACCGGATATTTATAGCTGTACTGCCCTGGATAGAGGGCATACTTGTCCATGGGATGACACGAGCCCTGATAAAGCGGGAAGTCAAACATCTTCACATCCGTCTCATTGTATTTGAGATAGCAGAGGTTGAGATTGTCGGGCGCCCAGGTCATCGAGCATGAGGTGGTGAATTCCTCCTCGTAAACCCAGTCGGGTATGCCGTTAATGATTTTGTTGCGCTCGCCGTCGGTCGTGACCGCTACCTCGCTGCCGTAGTCGAGTTTTTTGATGTAGATATTGTTGTCGGCCACGAAGGCGATCATGCGCGAGTTGGGCGAGAACACCGGCGACTGCTGGCGCGGATGCTCCTTGGAAAGCGGGGTGAGGAGGCGGGTCCTTACCTCATAGACATAGCATTTAGATGTCGACGAGCGGCGGTAGACTGGCTGAGTGTCGGTGTAGACGAGCACCTGCTTCTTGTTCGGACTCACGACAAAGCGGTCTATGACAGAAACCGAATTTTCGCGGGTGTTTGATGCGTCGAAAAGCACTTCCACCTCCTTGCCGGTACGGAGGTCTTTCTCTACCACACGGCGATGGTCGTCGCTGAGCTCGGCGTAGGTGGCACCGCCGGGAAGATACTGGTAATTGACTGACTTATAGCCGTTGTTGGGACTCACATACCGGCTGATTTCGTTTACTACGGTCGATTTCTGCGCGTTGAGGGCCTGAGTGCCGCCCAAAAGGGCCAGGGCTCCGAGAGCTGCCGCAAGTATCTTGTTCATCTTCTTGTTTTTGATTGGTTTGTAACAAACGGGAGATGCCTTCGACTTCAAAAGGAAAGCATCCCGAGTTTAATAATGCAAAATTAAGAATTTTTTGATTAAAACAGGTGCCCCGGTACGAAAATAATCAGCGGGGATCGCTCATTCTTTTAAGGAAGAGATCGCAGAGGGCGTTTGAGACTGAGCCAGAGCCGGCGGGATGAACGAGCGAGAGAGCCTCGGCAGCCCTGTGCCATGAGGCGTCGTCTACTTCTACCGATAGCTTAAGTGGCGCGTCATCTTCGACCGTGGCAAGATGCCCTATCATCAGCAGGCCCTTTTTGGCAAACCACCAGGTGCCCACGAGCTCGAGCTCCTTTACTTCAAGACCCGTTTCCTCAAGCACTTCGCGCTCGGCGGCCTGCGCGGCATTCTCGCCCGGCTGCATGAAGCCGCTCACAAGGTTGCGGTACTGCGATGATATATAGTTCTGTTTCAGGAGTAACACTTCTCCGTTACGTCTGTGTACCAGAGTGATGACGCATGTGGAAAACATGTCGAACCATGGTTTGGAGCATTTGTCGCACCAGGGCACGTTTTTATCGTCGCCCAGGTCGCGATGATTAAGTCTGGCTCCGCAGTCGGGGCAATAGGTAAAACGCATATCGGCAATCAGTAATTAGCAATTAGTAAAAAGACTGTGGCGGCACGCGGCCGCCACAGAACTATAGGCTTTGAACCTAATTCATCAATTACACTTGTAGCCTTACCAGGACTCGAACCTGGTCAGACAGAACCAAAAACTGTAGTGCTACCATTACACCATAAGGCTATCCTTTTGCCCAACAGTCTAAACCGCTAAGGCAGTGCAAAGTTAAGGTATTTTTCTCAGTTCTACAAATTTTTGGCCTGCAAATCAGCGTCTCAATCGTCGAGGCGGGTGCCTACGAGCTTGAGATTGTTGTTTTTGATAAAGCCGAGAATTTCGCGGCGGATGTCTGTGTCGGCAATATCGGCTTCGATGCGCCTCAGGGCGTTGAAGAGCGAGGTTGAGCACTGGTAGATATGACGGTATGCCTTGGCGGCATCGTCGATATTCTGCTCTGTAAACTTGCCGGTCTTGCGCATGATTATGGCATTGACGCCGTAATATGAAGCGGGATTGTGGGCTATGATTACATACGGCGGCACGTTTGACGAAACGCGACAGCCGCCTTTGAGCATGGAATATTTGCCCATGTGGACGCCTTCGTGGACGATTGCGTTTGACGAAAGGATGCAGCCGAAGTCTATCTCAACATCGCCGGCTATGGTTACGCCATTGCCGAGCACGCAGCCGCCTACGATATGTGTATCGTGCCCGATGTGACACTCTGCCATTACGAATACCTTGTCGCCGATGCGTGTGCCGCCTTCTGCTGCGATACCACGGTTGATTATCACGTTTTCGCGGATAACTACGTTATTGCCTATATAGCAGTGTGAGGGGCCACCCTTCCATCTGAAGTCCTGGGGGTCTGCGCCTACAACGGCACCCTGATAAACCTTGCAGTCCGAACCTATTTCTGTGCCCGGCATGATGCTGGCAAAGGGAAATATCTCGCAGTTGGGGCCTATTTTCACGTCGGCGCCTATATAGGCGAAGGGATGTACGATTACCGACTCGTCGAGCTGAGCCTTCGGGTCGATGTATGCATTCTGGCTTTTCATAACTATTATATTTAGGTAATTTATTCTTTTTTTTAAAAACGACGGGAGATATAAAAAAGTCGGTCTGCTAAATTAATAAAAAATTCTTATAATTCAGCCGGCCGACTTAAAAATCTTAGTCCTGAGGTGATTTAAACCTTTTACTTCAGGCCATGTCCTTCTTTATCTGCCTCCGCCGAGAGCCTGATAGAGGTTTATGATAGCCTGAGCACGTGTGAGGTCGCAGTTGATTTGCGATATCTGGGCGCTGAGGAGCGACTGCTGGGCGGTGAGCACCTCGAGGTAAGTGGTGCGGTTGTTGGTGCCGTATTTCAGGAGATCCTGAGTATAATCCACTGATTTCTCAAGGTTTTCGACCTGGAGTTTGAGGAAATCCTGCTTCTCGGTGCTGTTCTTGTATATGGTCATGGCGTTTGACACTTCTGCCGAAGCGTTCATGATCGAATACTCGAAGTTGTTGAGGGCGATCTGCTGGGCGGCTTTGGCAGCTTCAAGAGTTGCGATGTTTCTGCCGCGCGAGAAGATGGGAGCCACAAGCGAGGCGCCGAGGTTGTAGAACCACTTGCCGGGGTTGATTATCATGTTGCCGGCAGAGTTGGTAAATCCTCCGTTGAATGTGACGGAAAGGCCGGGATAGAATGCGGCGCGCGCCGAGTTGGTCTGATAAAAGGCCACGGCGAGCGACTGCTCCTGGGCGGCCACGTCGGGACGCATGGCGAGCTCACGCATGGGCACCGACTCGCGCATGATGGCGGGTACGTCGAAAGCGGCTGTCTCAGGTACATCCCATCCGCCTTCGCCGGGCATCTCGTCTACGAGAAGCGACATCACGTTGTTGAGCCTTACCACTGCAGTTTCAAGATCGGTCACGGATCCAAGTATGGAGTAGTAGTTGGCGGTCGACTGCACTACGGCTGCCTCCGTTACTCGGCCCGATTCCTTGAGGTCTTTCATCGTCTGCACGCTCTGGCGCCAGATCTCGGCTGTGTTGCGTGAGAGTTTGAGCTGGGCCTTGGTGGCGGCGATGGAGTAGTAAGTGTTTGCCACCGAAGCTATGATCTGACTGCGGACTGCCTGACTGTAAGCCTCGGCCTGCCATACGCCTGCCTGCGCGGCGCGCTTGTTGTTGAGCAGTTTGCCGAACACATCGATTTCCCACGACACCTGTGCGGGAAGGGTGTATGTCCAGTTGAGCTTGCTGCCGTCAAACGAAGAGCCTGCGCCCTGGGGAGCTACGGCCACCGAAGGAAGGTAGGCCAGTTTCGCGCCCTTGAGCTGGGCCTGGGCCTGCTTGACGTTGAGCAGGGCGTTGTCGTAGTTTGTGTTGTGGGCCAGCGCCTTGGAGATGAGGTCCTGAAGCAGGGGATCGGTAAATACTTTCTCCCATTGCATGTTGCCGAAAGCTGTGGAGTCGTAGGGTGCTTCCTTGGCCTCGGCGTAAGCCTTTGTGAGAGGCGAATCCTCGGGCGTTTTATATTTATTGTAAATGCCGCAGCTGCCGGCGCTGAGAGCCAGAGCTCCCAGCATGGCGGCTGATACGGTCATTTTAAACATTTTGCGGATATTCATGTGTCAGTTATTTTTCGATTGGTGAATACTGCTCGATTTCGGGCTCGACGCTCGAAGTCTTGTCGGCTTCGTCATGCCATGTGAGAGGTCTGATCTTCTCCTGAAGCTTCTCGAACACGATGAAGAGGGCGGGTACGACGAGCACCTGGAGTATCATACCTATAAGCATAC
>CAYZFL010000009.1:0-26493 GCA_964477785.1 uncultured Bacteroides sp. | reverse complement strand
GCGCGATAGATGAGTGTTGACGTTGCGGCCCGGGAAGGGTACGGTAACCACGAGCGGCTGGCCGTTCTCGTCCATCATCTGTTCGATGGGAAGCTGGTTGAAGTTCTGGGGCACATACTCGGCAATCTGCTGGCCGTCGGGGCTCAGCGTCTGGGTGAAATAGCCGAAACGATAGAGAAAACCTACGGCGGTCATGTTGACTCGGCTGTCGGAAGCTTCTTTGATATAGTCGCCGGCAAGGACGCCGAGGCCGCCGGAGTAAATCTTAAGACAGTTGCACAGTCCGTATTCCATCGAGAAATACGAAACCGAGGGGAGGTCGTCGCGCATGGGCTTGTCCATGTAGGCCTTGAAGTCGGCATAGATGCCGCGGATACGGTCCATCATGGTCTCGTCTTCCATTATCTCCTTGATGCGGTCTGAGTTGAGGTTCTGAAGCAGTATTACAGGATTTTCGCCCGATTTTCTCCACAGCTCGGGATTGAGTTCGCGGAAGAAGGTCTTGGCTTCGCTGTTCCATACCCACCAGAGATTTTTGGCAATCTCCTCGAGGGGCTTGAGCTCGGCGGGGAGCTCGGCTTTTACGGTGACATCGCGCCAGAGGGGCGAATTGTAGTTGTTGGAAGTCAGTTTCATCTTAGTGGTAATATATATTACGATTGTAAATTTTTATTTCTTTGGGCGGCTATGCAGAGAGCCTTGGCATAGGCCTTCTGATAAAGGGGATAGAAGTTTTTCCACGAAGCCAGAGCGGCTGTGGCGCGTGTCTTGCGCGAAATGGCGGCGAGCTGGGCCGGAGTGGCTGCGGCAAGCGTTATCAGGTCGTCGGCAATCGCCTCTGTCAGCGCTAAATAGTTGTCGTCGTCGCGGTGCTCTGTTTTAACGCCGCATTCGGCAAAAGAGTTTTGGAAATTGTCGATTATCCACTGGCCGAAGCCCGAGAGCGAGGTGGTGACGGTGGGCACTCCGAAGGCCGCGCTTTCAAGCGGTGTGTAGCCCCAAGGCTCGTAGTATGAGGGGAACACGGTGGCGTCGAGACCGCAGAGCACGTCATAATATTTCATGTCGAAGATGCCGTCCTCGCCGTTGAGGTAGCAGGGCACATATATGAGGCTCACGTCGCCCGGAATGTTGAATCCCAGGGAGTGCATACGGCCGTAGATGGGGTCGTCGCCGTAGTTGTGTATGCGGTGGGTAGTCACGCAGTCGGGCAGTCCGTTGTATGTGCCTCCGTCGAGAGCTGCGATGAGGTCGGGTCTCGGTCCGGCACTCCATGCGGGCACCAGTATCAGGGCTATCACTTTACGGCCCTTAAGCCTTGAGGCGTCCTCGCGGCGAAGCCTCTCTATCACATCAATATACACGTCGATGCCCTTGTTGCGGTATTCGCATCGGCCCGAAGTGGCGACAATGAATGCCGAGTCGTCGTAGTCAATGCCGGTGAGGGCGCGGGCCACGTCGATGATGCGGCTGCGGGCTTCCGACCTTATCTCTTTGTAGGCCCGGCCTTTGGGCACGAATGATGATTCAAAGCCGTTGGGCGTAACATAGGCGTCGGTGCTTAAAAGGTGGTGGCACTCGCGGGCTGTCACGGCGCTCACGGTGGTGAAGCAGTCGGCCTGAGCGGCGGCATGTTTCTCCAGTGAATGTTTCGACTGCATGTTGAGCTCGTTGGCCATCACGTCGCCGTCGTAGCCGTCGAAGTATTTGTAAAGCTGCTTGCCGTTGCAGCAGATACTGCGGCCTATCGAGGTGGCGTGGGTGGTGAAAACAGTAGCTACCGAGGGCATCTCGCTCTTGAGGTAGAGGAGGCCCATGCCGGTAGTCCATTCGTCGAAGTGGGCTATGATATTAGGCTTTGAGGCTTCGGGACAGGCAGCTGTCTTTGACGCCTTGCGGGCTTTGGCACAAGCCTTTTCGGCATCTTTTTGGCTCTTTTCGGTGAAATATTGAGCTAATGTCTCGGCAACCATAGCGGCGGCCACGGCAAAGAGGCATGAATCGTTATAGTCGCCGTAGGCATGCAGCGAGTCAACACCATATTCCTGCCACATTCGGCCGTATATTTCGTTTTTCTTAGGCTCGAGGCCTTTGAATTTCACAAGTATCGTAATGGGTCGGCCGGGAATTTCCCATCGGCCCACACGTGCGTCGACGCCCTCGGGGAGCATCGCATTCTCGCCCCATGACTCCAGAAGTTTTGGCTCGGGGGTGAATACCGGACAGGGATTTTCTTCGGTCCATACATCCGGGCCGATGAATATCAGATTGTCTTTCAGTGATTTGTGCATAGTGGCGGCTTTGGTCGATAATACCGTGTATATGCCGCCGATCTTGTTGCAAACCTCCCAGCTGGTCTCTATTACATAGTCGGGAGTCGCTTTACATTCTGAATTTTCCATAATTTGAGCCACAAAGGTACAAAAAAATTCGCATACCCTCAAATTTCAACGTCTTAGGAGCAAATAAGTCGTATAAATTGGTTAATTTTGTCACAAAAGATGTGAAAAGCAATGACAGAGCCTGAAAATATTCAAAATCATGATGCCCCCGGCGCTTCTTTTTTTATGGAACGCAGGATTACGGCCGAGCAGTTGAGTGTCGAGATGCTGAGGCGCAGATACGCGTCCTTGCTTGAAAGGGAGGAGGTGTACCCATCCGACGAAAACTGGCAGTATATCATCGACCACAGGCTCTGCCGCGGTCTGGTCAATAAGCTATACCGCAAGTATCTCGTTTCGTCCTTAATGCCCGGGAATCAGCTCACCGGCTGGCATAAGATTGCCCTCAGAAGATTTCCGGAATACATTACGTCCATAGACCGCAACGCCGCGCTCGATGCCGTTTACGCCGATACAGCCTCTTCGCCGAAGGTCACTTCCGATCTGATTCATAAATGCCGTCTTTTCAGCGCTCCGCATCTCCTCGGAATTCTCAGCGATACAAGGTCTTACGGGAATGATGTGCCGCAGGATGCAAGGCGAGAGAGCCTGGCGCGCCTCGACTTTGTCGTTTCGGTGCTCGACGCCATGCAGCCCGATTACGGACAACTCGACGTGAAGAATATGAGGTCGCTGCTCGAGGCCCTCGAAGATCTTCCTCCGCTTGGCGAAGTAGTCGAAGGCCAGGGAATTTTCAGCCGGTCAAGGAAATATGTCTGCCCTTGCGGTCACAGCAATTCCGCCGATGACGAGTTTTGCCGCACAGCCGGTTGCGGGCGTGACATCTATGGCCTCACCGAAGGTCAGCGTGAAGCAATCGCCGCTTTTCGTGAGCGCATAGGGGTAATAGCCGAACTGCTCCGGCCGGAATAGTCCTTGATTTCAAGATATTTAACTGAGAGAAATTATCCCCGCGCACCTTCTTTCAGACCCGCAAGCTCGCTGATGTTCAGATGCATGCGGTAGCGCCAGTAGTGATTGGGGTCCGACGGCACGTTTATCACCTCTTCGTCGGCATTTTCGCGTCTCAGTTTTGCCGAAACCGACAGCAGGTCCTGCAAGGGTATGATGCAGAGCATCGACGGCGAGTCGAGACATAGTCTGATCATGTGCCGGCATATATCGGGTGTGGCCTGCCGCGGCGCTTTGCCTTCGAGGCCCATAGGCCCGTTATAATATCTCTGCGCTCTTTCGTAGTTTTCTTCCCACCAGAGCCTTATGCCTGGCATGTCGTGGGTCGAGGGCGAACAGACCGAGTAATAGGGGTAATGCCCCGTGTCGCCGAATTCGGCCATTTCTTTGGGCATGCGCGGCACCTCGAGCGAGAGTATCCTCAGTTCTTTCATCACCTCGGGCACACAGAGCGGTATCATGCCCAAGTCTTCGCCGCAGGCCAGCATCGTGGTTGCGTCGAGCAGGGGCGGCAGTTTCGACATCGCCGATTCGCGCCACAGGTCATCCTGGCGGTGATAGAAATAGTCTTCGCTCAGACGGCGGTAGCTTTCCTGCTGGTCGGGAGCAAGTACCGCGAAACCGGGCGTGCGCTCGCCGCAGATGCGGGGATGTATCTTGCCTCTCTCATGTCTGTCAGCGATAAACAGCACGTTGTCAAACAGGTCGATGAGCCCGCTGATTATTGTCTGTGCCTTCATGCTGCCGCTGACATGGCGTTTCACGGCTCCTTCTACGTCGCGCTGACAGCCTATCTCGTCGATAAAACGATAGCGGGCACCGTCCCTTACAAGGAAAAGACGGCGGACGTCATCGGCAGATTTACCGAATTTTGCGTCTATTACCTCGTCGGTGATATATGGTTGGAGGTGAAGTCCCGGATTGAAGCTGAATCCGTATTTCTCTCTTAGCTCCGCCTGCGTAAAAGGTATCGCCGGGTCGAAGACTCCCAGGAGTCCGTGTATCGCCCCTGCCGGTATCGCCCATATGCGGAAGAAGCCGAGCAGATGGTCGATGCGGAAGGCATCGAAGTACTGCGACATGAGTCTGAGCCTGTTTTTCCACCAAGAGAATCCGTCGGCGGCCATAACGGGCCAGTTGTAGGTGGGGAATCCCCAGTTCTGTCCCTCGCGGGCGAAGTCGTCGGGCGGTGCTCCGGCCTGACAGTCGAGATTGAAGAGCCTCGGATTTGACCATGCGTCGGCACTGTATCGCGACACACCTATGGGCAGGTCGCCTTTCAGGGCCACTCCCCTCTCGCGGGCATAATCGCGTGCCTTTTTGAGCTGTCGCGCAAGATGATACTGAGTGTAGTATATCAGCCCGGCCGCGTATTCGTTTTCTTCAGTAATCCTTTCGGCAAGAGCCTCGCTGTAAATGCCTTCAGCTCCCCATTCGTCAAATATAGGGGTGCCTTTTATGTCTCTGAGTATTTTGAAAGCGGCGTAAGGCAACAGCCAGTCGCGTGACGCTTCGACCCAGCTTTTGAAGTCCGGGTTCTTTTTAAGCCCGGCATAGTCCTGCTCGTATAATTCTTTGATGTATTGGAGCTTGAGTGCTACCACATTTTCATAGTCTACGGCAGAGAGCGAGTTTAGCCGGTCACCTTTGCGACGGAAATAGTCTCTCCGGGCTTTCGACTTCAGCTGGCCGGCCTCGTCGGGCCTCAGATACATGGGATGAAGGGCGAAGCTGCTCACAGCGCTGTATGGATACGAGTCGCGGTTTGTGCCCGAACATATGGTATCGTTTACGGGTAATATCTGGAGTATGCTCTGGCCGGTCTTCGCCATCCGGTCGGCCATAGGCATGAGGTCAAGGAAGTCGCCGCAGCCGTAATCCTCTTCGCTTCTGAGCGAGAACACGGGTATGGCGCATCCGGTGCCGCGCCATCGGGGCAGTCCGAAATCGGCGGAAAGGCCTGAATATATTGTCATCTCCGCCTCTGCCTCACCCGGGATGTGCCTGTTGGCCCCCTTCTCCCATGCGACTGCTGTCTTTGTCCGCGGGTTAAGGACTATGAATTTGAAGTCTTTTCCTAATATGTCTTTCGCCTGCAGGGTGAAACTCCACTTGGGGAAGGCTGAATCATCGGGCATCAGTGCCTTGCACGGATCCCAGCCACCCAGTTCCGGGCCTTCGCCGCAGAGTGCTATGGCAAGATGCGCAGGTATCTCCGGAGCGGTTATTGTCAGGGTCACCGAAGGAGTCACAAGCCCGCGGCGGACAGTCTTTTTGCGTGGCTCCCTGTGGAATATCGCCTTTCGGAATGCCGATGAATAGAAGGGCTTGTCGTCGGGCAGGTCCTGCCATTTGTCAGATAGTAAATATGTTCCGACGCCCGGTTGAAGTTTTACCAACCTGTTGCGCCCCCATTCCTTTCTTTTGCTGCCGTCGGCCTTCTGCACGAAGTAGCGGTAGCCGAAGTCGGTGATGTCGGCCGGAAATTCCACAGTCGCCGTATTATGACCTTTGCCGTCGTTGTCGAGAGCCACTGCCTTATGTGCCGCGCCTGCTCCTATCTGCGGAGTGGTGCCCACTACATACAGCCTTTCGCCTGGTGTGGTGTAATACTCTATCTGAAATGTGACTGATGCCATATTCTGATGCTCTTTTACCTGATGGGATTTGACCTTTTTGAAAGGTAGCGGGGGGTGCCTTAAATAAATGGTAGCTTATCTGCCGGAGGGCGTGGTGTATTCGGGGTCGAAGAGAGAGTTGAGGAGATGGGCCAGACGCAGACCTCCCTTGAGGAACTGTGATTCCACCACGGGTGTCCATCGTGCTATGTCGTTGTATGAAATATTGGCGCCGGGCCGGAAGTATTTGTATACGCCGTCGGCCACGGTCACCGTTTCCTTGGCCCAGTCGTCGACTGTTCCCGATACCACTACGGTCTCTTCTTCGGGAGTAAGAATGTCGAGCTGGTCGGCCCATTCGGTATAGCTCCATTTATGTGCCGCTTCGGGCAGCGAGGTGTCCCATACGGAGTGGAGGTTCTTGGGCGAGTTGAAGAATTTCACGTTTATGCGGTTGGCGCCTAAGTCGGTGGCATGGCCCAGGTGCAGCGGCATGTGCAGGTCGCCGGTGATATGGACGAGCATTTTGAGTGCCAGCTGCGATGCCTCGATCGGGGTGTCCGGGTCGGCAAGTGTCTCATACTGCGCCTTGATGGCCGTCACGGCATCGCCTGCCGGATTGGCCGGTGCCTCTTCATAGCGCACGCCTTCGTCTACGTTTTTGTAATGCCAGGTCTTGGAATATGCATATTCGGGAGTGTGGCTGGCATTGTCGAGCCAGTTGGCCCAGTAAATTATAGAGCGTCCCTGGAATATGGAGTCTACGGCATGTTTGGCCGTGGGGGTAAGGTGCTTCTCGGCTATGCGGGCCGTTACGTCATGGCCTTTCTGGCCCCAGGCCATAGCCTTGGGTGAAGTGCACATTGCCAGTGCAATCATCGCCACGGCGATTATAGATTTTGTTTTCATGTAAATGGTCGGTTTGAGGATGAGTTTCATGCGGGCGGCATTAACAACGAAGGGCGCGAGCTGATTTTATCTCAGTCGCACCCTCCTGATAAGGTGAATTTCTGACGGGCTTGTTTAAGCTTCGGTCTTGGCTTCGAAGGGAGCAACGTTGATAAACTTCCTGCCGTTGCGGCCTTCGGTGAAGGTTACTACGCCGTCGATGAGGGCATAGATGGTGTGGTCTTTGCCGAGACCTACGTTGAGGCCGGGATGATGCTGGGTGCCGCGCTGACGCTTGATGATGTTGCCGGCTTTGCATGCCTGACCACCGAAGATTTTCACGCCGAGGCGTTTGCTTTCTGATTCACGGCCGTTCTTTGAACTACCGACTCCTTTTTTATGTGCCATATCTCTTTATGATGGTTTTAAAGGTTGGTTGAATTTGGTAAATTACTCTGCGGCTCAGGCCTGGATGTCTTTAATCATCACTTTGGTGAAGTACTGACGGTGACCGTTCAGACGGCGATAGCCTTTGCGACGTTTTTTCTTGAAGACGAGCACTTTGTCACCTTTTACGAGGGGAGTAAGCACTTCGCATACCACTTTGGCGCCTTCGATTACGGGCATGCCCACTTCTACGCCGTTTTCTTTTTCTGCGAGAAGAACGCGGTCAAATACCACTTCTTCGCCTTCTTTTTTGTCCTCGCCGAGATAGTTCACATAGAGGAATTTGTCTTTTTCAGCCTTGAACTGCTGACCTTGAATTTCTACGATTGCGTACATTTTGCTTGTTGGTAGATAGGTTAAGCCGCTGAGGCGGAGTGCATTGTGCTCTCACTTACTGAGCCTATTGCGGAAATCGACCACAAAGTTATGAATTTTCTCCCATTCCTACAAAAAAATCGCTAAAAGATTTTGAAAAGATTTTGCGCGCTCTCGGTGCTGCGCTCTCCGTGCTCGTGCTCGCCCACACACCCAAGCGCAACACAAACGCCCCTCTGACGCAGAACTCGCTGGCAGGCTCAAAGAAAATCGCAAACTTCATGGACAGCATCTTCGCCCTGGGCACCTCCAAAAAAGACCGGCCCTCGTCACGCTACATCAAGCAGATAAAGGTGCGCTCATGCGAGCTTACCTATGGCGAGGACAATGTAATCGAGGCCAGGATTGCAAAGGAGGACACCTTCCTGCACATGGTCCCCACGGGCTACGGTTCCGAGCGTGACAACCTCGACGAGCCCGACGAGCAGGACATTCTCCGCGACGAAGCAGAGCAGGAAATCGCCCGCCGCCTCCGGGAAGGCGAAACTTATCGCTCGATCTCTAAGGAAATGGGCGTCAGTCCCAATACTATTTCCAGAGTGAACAAAATCATCAAAAAAAATGCATCAGATGATTGACGGCGCTATCCGTTATCAGACGAGGGTTTCACCATGTAACGTACCCCTGTTCCCCGCGTCGAGTAACGGATAACACACGACACTTATACCTGCCATTTTTCGCCCTGCATTGACAGCGCTATCCGTTATCAAACTTGGGTTACACTGGATTTCGATAACGGGTTATCCATCTCTGACAACGGATAGCACCTTGCAGAGTCTCCACCTCGGCTATATCTATATCTGTCTATATATATTATCCATCTATATAATCTATATAATATATATAATATATATAGATATAGATATAGATAATAGGGGCACGGGATAAATTAGAGACAGTCCATAGATATCTGTCTCCACGTGACCATGAGCAGAGAGACGGTGAAGTCGAGGTTGCATGACAGACACTGGTCGCACCTGACAAGCCCGGCGAGACAGTGTTATCCATTATCAGAGACGAGTAACATGATATTGTTAACGAGAGATATTCACGTTTGATAACGAATAACACCACCGGATACAAATTTTATCACGTGCCATTCAGCAGTTGCCCGGCCATGAACAGATTGCCACGACCGGGATTTATCTCCACCGCGCCCTAAACAAAATCATCAACAGAAGTGCATCTGATGATTGACAGTGTTATCCATTATCGGAGACGAGTAACATGATATTGTTATCAAGAGCTACTCACGTTTGTTAACGGATAACACTCCACCGGATACAAATTCTGTCACTTGCCAAATTCATCTACAAATCAGACATCAGCAATGAAACACTATACCAGCCGCTTTTTGCTTGGAAAACTTGTGACCGTCTGTCCACGGTGCGGGCACCGGAGTTTCAAGCCATATCTTGACAGGGCTACGGGCGAGCCTCTCGACGTGAACGTCTGCGGACGGTGCAACCGCGAGAATTCATGCCGCTATCATCTGCGGCCCTCCGAATGGTTTGCCTCGGGAGGCAAGGTGCCTGCCGCCGCGCCGGGCTGGACTCCCCCGCCACCTCCCGAACCCGATTTTCTCAACCCTACGCCCGAACCCACCGTCGAAAGCCTGAGGAATGACGCCCTCTACCGCTTTCTCTGCTCGCCCGACGAGCCTAAAATAATTTAGATTCGTTTTGCTGTCACTTCGCACTGACGGCGATAGTTTGTTAATCCGCCTTTTTTGTTTAAATTTGCGGTCAGTCCAATTGCCTTTGGCATCGCGCACCGACCTTCGGCCGACATGCGCTATTGGCCGACTCGCGAATTTTGTTTAAATTTGCAGAAGGAAGCGGATAAGCCCATGCGCAAACTGTTGTTCTGATATCCTGCGCATTATTTATTGGCTTCTCAATTGTATAATGGCTTCAGTTAAGAGTAATGTAATATTAAACGGAATCAATTCCCTGACGAGCATAGCATATCCCGTCATTACTTTCCCGTATGCAGCCCGCGTGCTGTTGCCTGAAGGTATAGGAGCCGTGAGCTTTTTCAACTCTATCATAGGATATATAGTGTTGCTTACAAGTCTTGGCATTCCCATGTATGCTGTGCGCGAAGTGGCGAAATATCGTGACGACAAGGAGAAACGCGACCGTATCACTCTTGAAATCCTTGCCCTCAGTTTCGTGCTCTGTCTCTTAGGATATGTTGCCGTATGGATTCTTGCGACGTTTGTGCCTGAAATCCATTCCCGAAGTGGGTTGTTCTATGTCCTAAGCCTTTCCATAGTGTTTACTACCATAGGGGTGAATTGGTTTTATCAGGGTATAGAAGACTTCAAGTTCGTCACAATCAGGGCCGTGTTGGTTCGTACACTTGCGGCCGTCTCACTTTTCATTTTTGTGAAAGACAGCGGAGACCTGCTTATTTACGGTGTGATAGTGGTAGGGTCAACGGTGGGTAATAATTTCATCAATTTCGTGCATCTTCGCAAACATGTCGACTTCGGCCTTTTCAGCTTGCGACGTCTCGGAATTAAACGCCATGTGAAACCGGCACTCGAAATTTTTGCATTTAACCTTATCACAAGCCTTTACCTGCAGTTAAACAGTATTATGCTCGGTTTTATGTCGGGAGAGGAGCAGGTGGGCTTTTATACGGCAGGGACAAAAATACCCGGCATAGCTTTGATAGTGATTACTTCTCTCGGAACTGTTTTGCTGCCACGGTGCAGCAATCTGATACAAAACGGTGACCACAACGGCTTTTCTTCTCTTATTCATAAATCTCTCGGCGTGACCATCGCCCTTTCGATGCCTTTTATGATTGGCCTTATGGCGCTTGCCGAACCAGTTACCGGAGTGCTCTGCGGGCCGGAGTTTCTGCCTTCTGTGCCGGTGCTTTACCTCAATGCTCCGGTAATAGTATTGATAAGCCTTTCAAATGTGACGGGCATGCAGATACTTTATCCCATGAATCGTATCGGTATTGTCATTGCGAGTGTCGCCGCCGGTGCGGGTGCCAATCTGCTTTTAAACTTTTTGCTCATCCCCGGCTTCGGGGCGGTAGGAGCGGCTGTGGCTACACTTGTGGCTGAAACCGCCGTCCTTTTTGTTCAGATTCTAAAAGGCCGTAAATTTTACCCCTTTGTGCTTGGCGAGCTGTTAAAGCCCAAATATTTAGTCGCATCCCTGATAATGGGTGGCGCTGTAACTGTCTGGACAATGATTGCGGAAACAGATCTGTTGCGTCTTTGCGGAGGGGTCACGGCGGGCATTTTTGTCTATGCCGGGATGCTGCTTTTGCTGAAAGACCGGCTCTTCCTGGAATTAGCCGGTGATGTCAAGAGGAAATTTAAAATCAAATAAGCCATGAAAAATGTTACGCATAAGACAGATAAACCTTATGATTATCTGATTGTGGGCTCCGGTCTCTTCGGAGCAGTCTTTGCCCATCTGGCGATGAAAAACGGTTGTCGCTGTCTCGTGATTGACAAACGCGGCCATAAAGGAGGAAACGTTTATTGCGAGGCGACCGAGGGCATCAATGTCCATAAGTACGGGGCGCATATTTTTCATACTTCAGATAAGAAAGTATGGGATTTCGTAAATTCTTTTGTGCCCTTCAATCGCTATACAAACTCACCAGTAGCTGTGGCTCCTGACGGCAGACTTTATAATCTGCCTTTCAATATGAACACATTTTACTCCATGTGGGGAGTGAAGACTCCCGGGGAGGCGATGGCAAAACTCGATGAACAGCGCAAGGATGCCCTCGAAAAAATGCGGGCTGAAGGTGTGGAAGAGCCCCGGAATCTTGAGGAACAGGCTCTGTCGTTGATAGGTAAAGATATTTATCTGAAGCTTATAAAGGGATATACCGAAAAGCAGTGGGGCAGAAAATGCAGCGAACTGCCGCCCTTTATTATCCGTCGACTGCCTGTGCGTCTTGTGTTTGACAATAATTATTTCAACGACCATTACCAAGGTATTCCTGCAGGCGGTTATAACAGACTCATAGACGGTCTGCTTGATGAAACCGAGGTAAGGCTCGGCACAGATTTCTTCAATGACAGAAAATATTGGGAGTCGGTTGCCGATAAAATCGTTTTCTCGGGCAAAATCGACGAATTCTTCGGCTACTGCCACGGCTCCCTGCAATACCGCACCGTACGCTTCGAGACGGAAGTGCTTGACTTGCCTAACTATCAGGGGAACGCGGTCGTGAACTATACCTCTGCCGAGGTTCCCTATACCCGAATTATAGAACATAAGCATTTCGAAGTGTTCGGCGATGAAGTCTACCATAATCCCCGTACCGTGATTTCAAGGGAGTATTCGACTGAATGGAAAGACGGCATGGAGCCTTTCTATCCTGTAAACGACAGCCATAATCAGGAAATCTATCAGAAATATAAAGCGATGGCCGATAATGAAAAAAATGTTATTTTCGGAGGCCGCCTCGCAGAATATAAATATTACGACATGGCTCCGGTAATAGCCCGTGCTATGGAGTTGTTCTCGCAAATCCGACATTCAGGGAAGGCTTAATTTTTTGCAATATGTTATATCCTGCGTACACTGCGGTTATCCGCACACTCGGCAAAGCCGGCGATAAGTTTGAGAAAGAGATCAAGTGTCTTGTCACTCAGACAGTAAAACCGGAAAAGATTCTGGCCTATATTGCCGATGGTTATGAAATCCCCCGCTTTGAAGGCGATGAAGCTGTAATCTGGATAAGGTCGCCTAAAGGAATGGTCACACAAAGGAGCCTGGAATTTAAGGAAGTGGAAACGGAATATGCGCTTTTCCTTGACGATGATGTAGAGTTGCCTCCGGCGGGCGCAGAAAAACTCCTTGATGCGGCTGTCAGTCATGATGCCGATGCTGTGGTGGCCAATATGTTTGAAAATCACAGAGGAAGCCTTCTGTGGAAATTTCTTGCCGCATGCGGTGGCACCCTGCCTTCGTTCAACCGGAAATGGGGCTTCAGGGTTAGAAACAGCACGTATTATTCATATTGCAATAATCCCGGGGATGTAATGCCGGCCCAGTCCGGCGCCGGCCCTTGTTCGCTGGTAAAAATGAGCGCCTACCGGGGTATTCATTTTGAGGACGAGAGATGGATCGAACTTACATCTTATGCCCTGGGCGATGATCTTCTGTTCTTTAACAAGATTTATCGCAACGGTTATAAACTTATTGTGCATTACACAAGTGGAGCAGTACATCTTGACGCGAGAACTACCGATAAAAGAGACCGTAAAACTCAGTTCCGCAACGAGCGGATGCTCCATTACATAATCTGGCACCGGATTTCTTACCTTACGGCTGAATCGGGCCTTTCAAAATTTTGGCGAATATTATGCTTTTTCGGTGCAGAAGGCTGGTGCCTGAGTTCCGATCTGATTGAAGCTCTGGTTAAGGGCCGTTTTTTTCGCTTTCCTCTGAGAATATGCGGCATAGCCAAAGGTATGCGCTATGTCAAATCCGATATGTATAAATCATTGCCCCGCTTCGATGCCTACAAAGCGGGAAAGAGCTGACTCAAGGGCCTTGCGGTAATAATATCCGTCTCTGACACGTTCCCCTAATCTCAGAGCCGATTTCTTCATTTCCATGTATTGCCCGGCGGTCATTTTTTCGAGTATTGACGGGATGTCATTGAGCGAACTTACACATATCCCGGCTTTGTGTTCTTTTATGAAACTGGCCATGGCCATTTTGTCCCAGACGATAACAGGCAAGCCGGCCGCAAGATACGACGCAAGTTTGTAAGGACAGTTATATTTCAGATATTCTCCGGTTTTCCCCGTGCATAAATCCTGACTGTCTCCGTCCCATACGAGTCCGAAATCATATCCGCTTATTTTGCCTAAAAGCTCTTCGGGAGTAGTGACGCCCATGTAATCTATGCATTTACGTCGTTTCATTTCAGGAGTAAGGCTATGGCCGAAGAGCTTTAGCCTGATGATTTCAGGAGGCAGGTCGAGCGCTTCAAGAAACTTAGACTTGGAAAGATTGCCCGCGAAGACTATGGAATACGGCTTTGACCATGTGACTGAATTTATGCCGTCTGGACGAAAGTCGGTATGATAAGGAAATACTCCCAGTTCTATTGTTTTTATTTGCTCCGTCGGGCATCCGTCCTTTTTTATATTGTCTTCTATCCACCGGGCCATAGCGGGTGTATGGGCTATAATGACTTTTGTGTTGCGAAGAAAATCGAAACAGAATTCCGACCCTCCTCTAAGATAATTTATATCGTGAATCAGAGTAAACGAGTCAATCCTTTTTCTGATTATGCGGTCGTATATTTTTTTGCTGATATGACTCGGCTCGGGATACTGTATGGCTATCAGCTGATTGGGTTTAATGCGAAGAGCAGCGACGAAATACGACAGTTTTTCCCATATTTTGCAGAATGTGAGATGTCTGAATCTTAGAGCCGGCAGACCGATATTCTTAAATCCGGCTTCCCGCAAAATTGTCTCGAAATCTCTGCCCGGCTTTATCCATGCGTCATTCGAACGCAGATTGCCTCGCGCGATAAACACTTTTTTCATATTGGAGAAAATTGAAAATGAATGGTATAGAAGCTGCCGGAGTCCGGCATAATGCAAGGGAGTTAAATTCTGTTATCACTATTTCCTTCCCGGGGATTTGACGATGCGGGTAGATGTGACCACGTAGTCGACCGGCACGTCGAAGTCGTCGGCCTCGATGTCTTCGTCGAGCAGCTGGAAGTCATAGCCCACACCCATTGTCACGGCTCTTGTGGTCGAGAGCAGACGGTCGTAGAATCCTTTGCCGCGGCCTACGCGGTTGCCCTTTCGGTCATAAGCCACGCCCGGCACTATGATAAGGTCGATCATCGAAGGGTCTACAAGGTCCTCGCCGTCGGGTTCCTCAATCTGGAACGACCCCAAATGAAGTCTCGACTTGGAGTAAGGCAGTATGTCAAGATTCACACCATTGACCCTCGGCAGATAAAAATGTTTCATCTCATGCCATTTCTCGATGAATGCATGGGTCGACAGTTCGTCGGGCAGCGAGTGGTAGAGCAGCACGTGCTGCGCCATCATAAACGGAGCGGTTTTCTCTACCAGCCCGAAGACGCGCTCTGCGCTGAGCGCTTTTTCTTCATCGTCGAGAAGGGCTTTGCGGGTCTTTATCTGGAGGCGTATGCTTGACATTTTCATTTTTTCCGGTTTTTGGTCTCTGATTTTTTCTGAAGCGTCATGGGGGTGACTCCGCGTCGCGATAGTTCCACGGCGCGCAGCATCGTGGGGTCTTCCTTGGATATCACCTGATAGAAGGCGCTCGGTCCGAGGATATATTCGGCTATCCATGCCTTCAGGGTATTAACAATCCTCAGCGACGATTTGTTGATGTAGTACCATCGCGAGGGCACTCCGTTGCGCGATGCATATTGGGCGAACGAGCGCACCAGGGTGGAGTTGGACGGCAGTTTGGCCATGAGCTGCTCCACGTTGTGGCATCTGGAGAATTCGCTGCGGTTGAGGTCGGCTATCTCGAAGGCGTATTTCTGGATGAGTCCCTTGTCCACTACGTCGCGGAAGTAGCTCGACATGCCCAGAGTGTCGAGCGGCACGTTGATGTCGGGCATTATGCCGCCTCCGCCGTGCACCTCGCGCCCGGCCAGGGTGTGATATATCTCGGTCGACTGAAGGGTGGAGTCTTCTTTGCCGAATACCTCGCCCGAAGTGTAGCGGTTGAGTATCTCGGCCTCATAGTCGAGGTCGAGGCCGGGCATATATTTCTTCTGTATGCTCCGCCCCGAAGGCGTGTAGTATCGTTGTACGGTGAGTCTTATCTCCGATGAGTCGTTGAGCAGTATGGGTTTCTGCACCAGTCCCTTGCCGAATGACCGGCGGCCAATGATGAGCCCGCGGTCGTTGTCCTGTATCGCGGCTGCGAATATCTCGCTCGACGAGGCCGAGTTCTCGTCTATCAGCACTGTGAGCGGGGCCGTGGGGAAGACGCCGGAGCCGTCGGAGATGATTATCGAATTGTTTTCAGGCGTGCGTCCGCGGGTTTCGACTATCTTTCTTCCAGCCGGCAGGAACTCGTTGGCCATCATCACCGAGGCGTCGAAAAGACCGCCGGGATTCGACCTCAGGTCTACCACAAAGCCCGTGGCGCCCTTGAGCGACAGCGAGGTAAGCGCCTGGATGAATTCCTGATACGTGTTGCGGGCAAATTTTTCTACCTTGACATAACCCAGCGAGTCGTTGATCATGAACGCCGATGTCACAGATGCCAGGGGGAAGTCGGCGCGTTTGATGGTGCGCTCAAACGATATGCCTTCCTCGGGACGGTATATCGTGACCTTGACAGCCGTACCGGCCGGACCTTTAAGCAGTTTGGGCACATCCTCGTCGCGCACAGTGCCGTCGGTCATGTCGCGGTCGTTGACGGCGATTATGCGGTCGCCCGGCGCGAGCCCGTATTTCTCGGCCGGACCGCCTTCAAGCAGTTCGGTTACCATTATCGAATCGCCAATGACCATGAATCTTATGCCTATGCCCGAGAACGAGCCCTCGATGTCGGCGTTGGCTTTCTCAAGCTCGGCACGCGAGATATAAGCCGAATGAGGGTCGAGATTCCTCAGTATCATAGGCAGCGACTGCTCTATCAGTGAGTCGATGTTGACTGTGTCGACATATTCCGTGGCTATGAGATCGAGCACTTCGTCGAATTTTCCGCGCGGTCCGTTGGTGCGGTTTTTGTAGCCTAAAAGATAACCGCCCACCATGCCAATGATCAGTAGCATGGCGGCAAAGAGGGGCATCCATTTGCTCGACCGACTGTTTTTTGCAGCCGAAGCATCAGGCTCGGCGGCAGCTTTCTCTGATTTGACGGCAATGGAGCTCCCCGATACCTCTGATTTCTCCGGTTTTTCCGAGTCCTCTATTTCCTCTGATTTCGCTGAGTCCACTGATTCTTCCGAACTCTCCGGGCTCTCCGGTCTTGGTGCGTAAGGTGAGGTCAGCGGGTCGGTGTCGCTGGCCATGCAGCCTGTATTGCTCTTGACAGGCTCGTCAGGGTGTCCCTTTATTTCCTGACTTTCGTTTTTGTCTGTTTCTGACATTCTTTATTTCCTTTCTGTATAGAAACTAAAGCAGAAGCTTCATTCGGCCAGATCCGGTATGTGACAACAGTCGATGCCAGCTTTTTTGAGCAGGTCGATACCGTCGGTGAGCCGGTAGAGATCGCGGAATACCACACGTCGGATGCCGGCCTGGATTATCAGCTTGGCGCATTCCAGGCAGGGCGAGGCGGTTACATAAAGCGTTGAGCCTTCAGACGAATTGTTGCTCCTCGCCACCTTGGTTATGGCGTTTGCCTCGGCGTGCAGCACATAAGGGTAGGTGAGGCCGGATGCGTCCTCGCAATTGTTGTCGAAGCCGGATGGCGTGCCGTTGTAGCCGTCGGATATTATCATCTTGTTTTTTACAAGCAGGGCGCCTACCTGTCTGCGGCGGCAGTATGAATTCTCGGCCCACACCGAGGCCATGCGCAGATACCGGCGGTCGAGCTTGTCCTGTTTCGTGATTGCAGTCATCCGCTTTATTTCTATAGAGTAATTAGACTAACTGATATGTATTAAAAAAACTAACCTTATTACGTCCTGCGGCCTCCGGCATTTACTCCGGGCCCCGCATTTACGTATCAATCAGCAAAGATAGCTTATTTTTGTCATAATACAAAAATCTCGGGGCGAAACATGATTTTCGCTCCGGGATTTTTGATTTTTGAGGATATTGTAGAAAATATATGAGATTCTGTTCCGGATTTGTCAGAAGAGATACGACGGCAGGAATAAGGATGCCAGTCCGAGGAATATCTGCTCCGACGCACCGCTTCCCACAAGGTTAATTATCGCTGCGGTAAGCATAAGCGCGATACATACACAGGCCCATCCTATCACGATGTTGCGCTTGGGCGTATGTATTTTGTAGAAGAGCGAGAGCGCGGCCCAGATACCGGCCACAGAGAGTATAAGCCAGGAGAGTGATGAGAGGAAAAGTGTGGCGCACTCGGCATAATCGCTGATCCATATATATCCTCTCTCGAAATAGAATTCACTGCTGTTGCTGAGAGTGATGTAGAATACCGACATTATAAAGGCAAAGGCCGCCATAAAGCCGGTGATGGTGAAAAATATCATGGCGCCGACAGCGAATATTCTTGCGAATATTTTGAGCACGCGGTGAAATCCGGGCCATGAGCCCTTGTCGGACTCGGGCTTCGCCAGCGTGGCTTTGCTGAGGTTGTCGACCGTCACAGGTATGCCATACATCTGGAGTATTTCTTTGGGCGAACTTGCGGCGGGTATGAATATCCACAGCAGGCAGTAGACCAACAGCATGAACGGCAGCCCGGGGAAGAGCGTGGATCCGCCCAGGGCTATTAACCTTGCCGCATCGGGATTCCATCCGAATTTTACCGACAGACCGCCTATCACTCCGCCGATTATCTTATTGTCGGTGTCGCGGTAAAATTTCCGCTCGGCGACAGAGTCGGCGGCTTTCAGTGTACTGGGCCTTGGAGGACATTGGGCATAAGTCTGTTTGCCGGGCGCTCCGTATGTGTAATCCTGTGCCCGGTTTGCGGTCTCTGTCTGCGGCATCCGGGGCGGAATGCAGCTTCCCTGAGGTTCGGAACTGACTGCCTGTGACTCCTGGCCGCCAAAGCCTATCGGATTTTCTTCCGCAGGGTCACCCGTGAGTTGTTCTACCGAACCGATAATGCCTATCACGTCCCTCACTTCGGCTATGGTGATAATCTCCGTGTCGCGCGAGAACGATTCCTGGAAATGTTCGCCTATGCGGCTTTCGATGTCGAGAGCTATTTCTTCGCCGTCAGAGTCGGGGAAAGCTTTATGCAGTGCATCGAGATAGTCCTGTAACAGTAGATAGGCGTCTTCGTCGATGTTGTAGGCGCGGTTGTCTATGTTTGCCTGAAAAGTTTTTTTCATATTCTTGGTGAGTCTTTCTTGGGCTCAGAGATTATCGGGGTTGAACGGAGGAGGAAGGAGAGATGAGGATTTTTCTGATGAGGTTGGGGAGGCCGATGAAGATTGCGACGGATTCGAGGATTGAGAAGAATGAGAGGAAACGGATGAGGGGGAGGAGAATGGAACGTCGTCTTCATCGGGAATTGGGGACACTACGATGGCCTGATCGATGCCTTCGGCCATCATCATGGTATGCGGTGATGTTTTGCCTTGGCTTGCGGGAACGCTCACCATACATGGCTCCGCCGGAGGTGCGGCAGGGAGTTCGAGGTCGAGCAGGCGGTTTACGGTGGCCGATATGGCCGCCCACTCGCTGCGGAGCGTTCTGAGGGCTTCGGCTCCCTGGTCGGTGAGCGCGTAATATTTTCTGGGAGGGCCCGAAGGCGACTCTTCCCATCGGTAGGCGAGGGCGCCGTCTTTTTTCAGGCGCGTGAGCAGAGGGTAGATGGTGCCCTCCACCACAATCAGATGCGCCGACTTCAGCAGGGCGATGAGTTCAGATGCATACACCTCTTTTTTCGAGAGGATAAGCAGCACGCAGAACTCGAGCAGGCCTTTGCGCAGTTGGGATTTGAGGTTGTCAGTGTTGAGAGGCATGTCCGGAGGAGGAGGTTTTAATGAATTTAAGATTAGTAACTAATGATGCTTTTTCAGAATCACGATGCAAATTTAGAATAAATAAGGTACTTTGCAAAACATAGTAGTGTGTAATAACGAAATTTAACATCCTTGCGGCCGATAACCCCCGTTACCCGTTTTTTTATTATCTTTGCATCTTATTATGTACAAGTGCAATAATTCTTCCCCGCTTTTCAGCGATACCGACCGCCAGATGATGCGCCGCGCTCTCTGCCTCGCAGCTCATGGCCGCGGTTCCGTTTCACCAAACCCTATGGTAGGCGCAGTCATTACTGCCCCCGACGGCCGCATAATCGGCGAAGGCTGGCACCGTCGCTTCGGTCAGGGTCATGCCGAGGTCAATGCCGTGGCCTCCGTAGCCGGGTCCGATCTTCATCTCCTGCCCCTCTCTACAATCTATGTGACGCTCGAACCCTGTTCCCACTACGGCAAGACGCCCCCATGCGCCAAGCTCCTTATCAATAAAGGTATCCGTCGTGTGGTCGTGGCCTGTACAGACCCCAATCCCAAGGTCTCAGGGCGCGGTATAGCTATGCTCCGCGAAGCCGGTACCGAGGTGCTCGTAGGGCTTTATGAACAGGAAGCCCGCAGCCTCAATAAGTCGTTTATGACAGCCCAGGAACTGCATCGTCCTTTCGTTACACTCAAATGGGCCCGCAGCGCCGACGGATGGCTCGACTATGACCGTTCTCCCCAGGCTCCGGCATGCAAATTTTCCACAACTCTCTCTTCCATGCTCGTCCACCACGAGCGAGCCCTCCATGACGCAATCCTCGTGGGCAGCGGCACGGTTCTCGCCGACCGTCCCTCGCTCGCCTGCCGGTTCTGGCCCGGCCGTAATCCACTCCCCGTCATCGCCGACCGCCGCGGCCGCATCTCCGGCGACTGTCTCAAAAATATGGAGCGTAAACCTTTGATAAGCAAAGCTGAAGATATCCCCGCCCTCCTCCGTCTGCTCTATGACGAGGGCATAACTTCTGTTCTTGTCGAAGGCGGCGCCGCTTTACTCGCTTCTTTTATCTCATCCGGACTATGGGACGAGGCCCGCGAGGAAATATCGCCCCTTATCCTCGGCACCCGCGGCCGCGCAAAGGCACCCCAAATCACAGCCGCCCCCGGCGAAACTATCGCTTGCGGCCCCAGCAAGATCAACATTTACCATAATCTCCGTACCACACTCCGATAAGTCATATAACCGTATTCCCTCCTCTCTGAAACCCACAAGATTTTTTAACTTCAAGCTCCCAAAACCCTAAATCGAAGTTAAAAACCTATAAAAGTAGGTAAGTCTGAAGAGAAAAATGACAAATCTTTGCTCCATTTACGCGAGTATTTCTAAATTTGCAGTTTGAAAATAATAAGTCACTCCGACTTTGTCAAGTTTTTTATCATCACATGTATTTTAGAAAATCATCCATTATTGGCGGCGTAATGGCCGTGTCGGCGGCCGCGCTTGCAGTCTCCTGCAACAGCGGCACCACCTCCATATACGAAGAAGACGATTATGAGAACGCCAACGTAATGGTCCGCTCTTTTTCCTTCAAGGAAAATAAGGATATATGCGAAAACCTCAATAACGTTTTCTTTTCAATCGACCTTAAGACCGGCAATATCTACAATGCCGACTCGCTGCCTTACGGCGCACCCATCGACAAGCTCATACCCGTACTCACCTTCCCCTCCGAAGGCATAGGCGCAGCCGAGTTTCATATCCCCCGCGAGGGCAATACCGACTCTATCGTGGCCTGGGAGGAGAGCTTCGACAGCGAACTCAATTTCTCCCGAGGCCCCGTGACCCTTCGCGTCACCTCTCTCAGCAACCACTTTGTCCGCGACTATAAGATTAAGGTCAATGTCCACAAGGAGAAGCCCGACACCATGATCTGGCGCGACCTCGCAGTAGCAGAGAACGGCCTCCCCGGCGGTCTTGCCACCGCATCTGCCCAGCGCACCGTAAAGATGGGCGACAGACTCTTCTGTCTGGTGAAAAACGGTACCGACTATCGCATCTCTTCCACTACAACACCCGGAGCTGACCAGTGGAAAATCATAACTCCCTCTTTCGGCTTCACCCCCGATGTAAATTCTTTGATGGCCACCTCCGACGCTCTTTACCTCAAAGCCGAGGGCGAGTCGGGCACGGTCTATAAATCCTCCGATGGCTCCTCATGGTCGTCGACCGGCATTGGCGCATATTCGCTCATCAGCTCTTACGGCAGCTCGGTATTTGCCGTTAAGAAGTCGGGCGATGCCTTCTCCATTGTGAAATATCCAGAGAACGAAGAAATTGCCCTTCCCGAAGGTTTCCCTGTGGAAGGTGCCTCCGTGCCTTGTGAATACAGCGTCGAATGGCAGCTCTCCCCCGTAAGTTCCATAGCAGGAGGTCGCACAGCCGACGGCAAGCTCTCCAATTATTTATGGTCTTACGACGGTCACGACTGGGCCAAGATTACAAACAAAGGTTTCTCCGAGGGCCTCTATGCTCCAGTGATGGTACCTTATTTCACAATAAAGATCGGAAGCTACTGGACTATCCAGAAATCCTCCGTGTTTATGATCATGGGCGGTAGCAACGCCGAAGGCAAAATTAACCGTAAGGTCTATCTTACAAAGGATTATGGCCTTACATGGTATAACGCTGACAAATACATGCAGCTGCCCGACGAGGTGCCCGTCTTTGTCAATGCCCAGGCCTACACCATCGATACTAAATATGAGGTGCCCAAGCCCGGCGACGGCGAGGAGAAGGCCTCCCGCGCCTCTAATGGCTGGCGTCCCGTCAAAGGCAAACAGCTCATGCCCTATATGCGTCTCGCCCTTCCACAGCGATCGCGTATGACACAACTCCCGACTTCCTGGGATTGCCCCTATATCTATATGTTCGGCGGCTATGACGCCGAGGGCAAGCTCTCAAATACCGTTTGGCGCGGCGTCCTCAACCGCTTCACATTCGTCCCCATTGTCTGATTGCGGATATGAGAATCGGCGGACTGCATAATCTCTACCGTGCTGCGGCGGCTGTGCTGGCGGTGATAATCGCCACACATTCCTCCTGCCTCAGCGCTCAGTCCGCACCTTATAAATTCGATATCGGAGCATCCCTGGGTATGTCGGGATATCTCGGCGAAGCCAATTCGGCCAATCTCCTGAGCCATCCCGGCTTCGTGGGCGACCTCCGATTCGGCTATATCCACGACTGCCGATGGACCTTCCGCAGCAATCTCTCCGTGTTCAGCCTCAGCGGCGATACGCGCGATATGGGAAACGTACTCCCCGACAACGGTGCCTTCGACTTCAAGTCTACCGTCTACGACCTCGGCGCCCGAGTGGAGTTCAACTTTTTCAACTACGGCATAGGCGAGACCTACAAGCGCCTGAGACGATGGTCGCCTTATCTCGCCCTCGGCATCGGCGCCTGCATGTCGTCCTCCGGCGGGTCCACGGCCGCAGCCTTTACAGTCCCTATGGCTTTCGGCGTCAAGTTCAAGGCCTCGGAGCGGATAAACCTCCATGCCGAGTTCTCGATGACAAAGGCCTTCAGCCATAAAATCGACGGCCCCGACATTCACGATGTCAACGGTATCAAAAAGGCTTTTTATAAAAATACCGACTGGTATTCGCGCTTCATCATCGGCATCAGCTATGAGTTCGGAAAACGCTGCGAAACATGTCATTACATAGACTGATAACAATATGTTATATAATAAATGAGTGAAGACAAGATAAATATTTCCGGCAACGAGGTGCCCGTTCATGTCGCAGTCATAATGGACGGCAACGGTCGCTGGGCAAAGGCCCGCGGCCTCGAACGCTCCGAAGGTCATGCCGAAGGCGTCAAAACCGTGAGACGTATCACGGAGGAGGCCTCGCATCTCGGCATACGCTATCTCACTCTCTATACTTTCTCCACCGAAAACTGGCACAGACCCCGGAAGGAGGTCGACGCCCTGATGCATCTCATCACCTATGCAATCCTCAGGGAAACGCCCGACCTTATTAAAAATAATGTGAGACTTACCGCCATAGGCGACCTCGACCGTCTGCCCGACGAGGCCCGCGAGAACCTTAAGGAGGCTTTCAGACTCACATCCCACTGCACGGGCCTTAACCTTATCCTTGCCCTCAGCTATTCGTCGAGGTGGGAAATCACCGAAGCGATGAGAAAGGCCGCCAGCCTTGCCGCCCGGGATAAGATAGCTCCGGAATGTATCAATGAGGACTTCGTCTCATCTCTTCTCACCACCGGCGGGATTCCCGATCCCGACCTCCTGATCCGCACCGGCGGCGAAACACGCATAAGCAATTTCCTCCTCTGGCAGGCAGCATATGCCGAGCTCGAGTTTACCCCCACGCTCTGGCCCGACTACTCCCGCGAGGAGTTCCGCCGCGCCATAAGCGAGTTCTCTTCCCGCGAAAGACGTTACGGATGCACCTCAGAGCAGATAAGGCAGTCAGGCGAAAGCCGCCCTTCATCACAGTAATTTCTGAAATTTTATAAACCCACAGGATATTTCTCGCCTCCGCCTCATTCATCACAAACCCGATATAACCCGATAACTAAGCATATCGACCGCAATATTTCAATCATGCGTCTCAAAACCAAAATATTAAGTCTCGGACTTCTGACACTCCTCTTCGCCGGAGCGACAGGTGTCCGGGCACAGTCAGAACCCACAGATACAGTTTTCAACCCCGGCGTAGTCTACAACACTCTGCCCAAGACTTATGAGATAGCCGGCATAGAAATAACAGGAGCCCCCCATTATGAGGACGAGCAGATTCTCGGTTTCTCCGGCCTCGCCGTAGGTCAGCACCTCACCATCCCGGGCCCCGATATCACAAATGCCGTGAAGCGCCTCATGCGTCAGGCCCTTTTCCGTCAGGCCCGCATCAGGCTTCAGAAAACTTACGGCGACAAGGCGTGGCTCCTCGTCGAGCTTACTCCCCAGCCCCAGATCTCGAAGGTTGTCTACAAAGGCATGAAAAGCGGCGAAAAAAAGGACCTTCAGGAGAAGCTCCAGCTTAATCCCGGTCAGTCGATTACTCCCAATATCATCGACCGTATCAAGCTCATCTCAAACCAGTATTTCCGCCAGAAAGGTTTTGGCAACGCCGAGACAAAAGTTACGCTCGCCGATGACCTCTCGCGGCCCGGTGAGATGATTGCCACCATCGATGTCAACAAGCACGAGAAGATGAAGGTGCACCGCATCTATATCACCGGTAACGAGGTGATGTCGACAGGTGCCGTAAAACGCCAGATGAAGAAGACAAACGAGAAAGGCAACATCTTCAACCTCTGGAATATGTTCCGTCAGAAGAAGTTCGTCGAGGACCAGTATCATGACGACCTCAACCGCATCCTCGAGAAATATAACGAGAAAGGTTATCGCGACGCTAAGATTCTCAGCGACAGCGTAGTGCCCTACGACGAGAAGCATGTCGACGTCTATATCAACCTCGACGAAGGTCAGAAATACTATATCAAGGAAGTCGACTGGGTGGGCAACACCGTTTATCCCACCTCAGTGCTCCGAGCAGGCCTCGGCATGGAACCCGGTGACGTCTACAACCAGAAGCTCCTCAACAAACGCCTCAACGAGGACGATGACGCAATCAGTTCGCTCTATCAGGACAATGGCTACCTCTTCTTCAACATCCTGCCCGTCGAGCGTGAGGTAAACGGCGACTCGATTACCCTTGAGATGCGCGTCACCGAAGGCCCCCAGGCACGTATCAACAATGTGATTATCAACGGTAACGACCGCCTCTATGAAAAGGTTATCCGCCGTGAGCTACGCGTGAAACCCGGCGAGCTCTTCAGCAAAAACGACATCATGCGTTCTCTCCGTGAAATCGCCCAGACAGGCCATTTCAACCCCGAGAACATGAAGCCCGATATTCAGCCCAATGAGGAAAGCGGTACCGTTGACGTAGTCTTCAACCTCGAGTCCAAACCTTCCGACCAGATCGAACTTTCATTCGGCTGGGGCCAGACAGGTGTCATCGGTAAGGTCTCTCTCAAGTTCACAAACTTCTCCATTAAGAATCTTCTCTACCCCAGCACCTACCGCGGCGTAATCCCCCAGGGCGAAGGACAGACTTTCACCCTCTCGGCGCAGACCAACGCCCGCTACTTCCAGGCATATCAGATTTCGTTCCTCGATCCCTGGTTCGGCGGCAAGCGTCCCAACTCACTCTCCGTCTCCGCGATGTACAGCCGTCAGACAGGTGTCAACTCCTCATACTACAACTCCCGCTGGCAGAACAGTGCCTATGGCTGGAACAGCTATTATCCCGGCTATAACTACGGCAACGCCTACAGCGACTATTTCCAGAACTCATACCAGGCAAGCTACGACCCCAACAAGGTGCTTCAGATGGTCAACCTCAACGTAGGCTTCGGTAAACGTCTCCGCTGGCCCGACGACTATTTCACCTTCACCGCAGAGTTCGGATATACCTGGTATTACCTCAAGAACTGGGAATACCTCTATTATATGAACAACGGTACGTCAAACGCTCTCGTGCTTGGCCTTACCCTTTCCCGCAGTTCTATCGACAATCCCATTTACACACGTAGCGGTTCCGACTTCTCTCTCAGTCTCCAGATGACTCCTCCCGCAAACCTCTTCGGTAAGAAAAACTGGAAGAAGCTCGCAGAGGAAAATACCACCGAGTCCAAGAAACAGCTCTACCGCTGGATAGAGTACTGGAAGCTTCGTTTCCGCTCGCGCACCTATACCCCGCTCACCAGCGACAAGACAACATATACTCCCGTGCTCATGACCCGCGCCGACTTCGGTCTGCTCGGCAGCTATAACAAGTGGCTCAAATCACCCTTCGAGACCTTCTATGTGGGTGGCGACGGTATGTCGGGCTCTTACAGCTACGCAACCGAGACCATCGCACTCCGTGGTTACGACAACGGTCAGTTCACCCCCTGGACCCAGGAAGGCTATGCCTACACCCGCATGGGCGTCGAGCTCCACTTCCCCGTCTTGCTCCAGCAGTCGACCACCATCTATGTGCTTGGATTCCTCGAAGGCGGTAACGCCTGGACCTCAGTCAAGGATTTCAACCCCTTCTCGCTCAAGCGCAGTGCCGGTGTCGGCGCCCGTATTTTCCTCCCCATGGTGGGT
>CAYZFL010000008.1:0-27696 GCA_964477785.1 uncultured Bacteroides sp. | reverse complement strand
TCACGCCGCGGTCGGCGGTGAGGGTGAGATATGCCTGGTCGTAGTGGCGCTTGCTCTCGGTGGCCGAATAGGTGATGTTTGGCCTCATAAGCTCGGCGAGACGCACCGAGCTCATATATGCCCTCAGCCCGGGGTCGTGTATCGAGCTGTCAAGGCGGGCATATACCTCTCTGGGAGACAGAAAATTGGCTGTCGATGATTCGCTAAGCACGTTTACGTCGAGTATTCTCACGTCTGGTAGTTCGCCGTCCTTGATTTTATCGTATGTGGCCTGGTCGACTACTCCACGTGAGTAATAATTGCGGAGCAATCTCGCCAGTCTTTCGCGGAAATCTGTTCCCGGCACCTGCGGGAAACCGCCTATCACTGTATCGGCAAGCTGCTGGTTGACAAGATATACCGGCACAAACTTCGAGTCGAGCGAGTCCTTGGCCGCCTTTATCACAGCCTCGCTGGGATGCACCGGCACATCGAAGTTGGCTATCAGCTTGGTATAGTTCCACGGACGGCCCTCCTCATAAAAATAGCGGTTGGCTTCGGGCCGCGGATAAAACCAGGCGATTATCAGGGCCGTTATGCCCACAATCACCATCTTTGGCCATAGCTCTCTCTTTTCTTTCAGCTTTTTGAGACTGTTGATTTTTTCCATGTCCTTATCATTTGATGATTAGACTAAAGTCTTGAAACGCTTTTCACACCCGAAACTTTCAGAAGATTGTCGATAAGCGTCTGAATCATTTCTGTATCGCTAACCAGGAACGACACGTCGCAGACAAACACGGTGCCTGTGGCCTCGACATTCATCTTCTTCATATTCAATCCCATGACGTTTGAGAATACGCCTATAAGCTCATAAAGCGCGCCTACCTGGTCGATACCCTCTATGCGGAGGTTGGCCGGGAAGCGGCCGCCGCCCTTCTCCCATCTTGTGGTGACGATGCGCTGTCCGTAGCTTGCCTTGAGCACTTCGGCGCGGGGGCAGCTGAGGCTGTGAACGGTCACGCTGCCGTCGGGATTCACAAATCCCATCACATCGTCGCCGGGCACCGGCGAGCAACATTCGTCGATTTTATAGTTGAGCATACGACCCTTCTCGTCGGTGCGGAGTATGTACACTTCCTTGGTGTTGATTTCAGGCTTGGAATTGAGCGACTGATGCTGCTCGTTTTCCTGCTCCTCTTCCGATCCGCCCATGCCCAATACGCGCTTGCCGCGGCTCAGGAATTTCTTAAGTATGCCCTGCGACTGCTGGACCGACTTCTTCAATGCCTTTTCGAGAAAATCACCGAGCACTATCTCTTCGGCTCCGAGCTGATAGGCCAGCTCGTCGCGGTTCTGGACATGATAGAGGCCCAGAAGTTTGGTGCTCACGGCATTGCTGTCGGGTATATGATGTTCTTCGAGCCAATTGGCGAGTATTTCGTTGCCCTTTGCGATGAGGGGCTGACGGAGCTTCCTCAACGCGCCGCGCAGACGGGTGCGGGCCTTGGCCGTTACAAGAAAACTCGCCCATTCCTCCTGCGGAGTCTGGGTCTGCGAGGTGAGCACCTCCACCTGGTCGCCGCTCTGCAGCTTGTAGTTGATGGGCACCAGTTTGTGGTTTACCTTTCCCGCGATGCACTTTATACCTATCTCGCTATGGAGATGGAATGCAAGGTCGAGTATAGTGGCGCCGGCCGGAAGCGTGATGAGCTCGCCTTTGGGCGTGAATACCACAATTTCAGTGGCGAAGAGATTGAGTTTCAGCGTGTCGAGGAAGTCGATGGCACTCGGTTCAGGGTTGTCGAGTATGTCTTTGATGGTCTTGAGCCATACGTTGAGCTCCGACTCCTCGTCGCCCTCGCCTATCTTGTATTTCCAATGCGCCGCAAAGCCTTTCTCGGCTATCTCGTCCATGCGGCGCGAGCGTATCTGCACCTCCACCCAGTTGCCGTCGGGACCCATCACCGTAAGATGCAGGGCCTGATAGCCGTTGGCCTTGGGCACGGCAATCCAGTCGCGGGTGCGGTCGGGATGCAGTTTGTAAATATCTGTTATCGCGGCATATATGCGCCAGCATATCTCCTTTTCCTGCGACTGGTCGTCGCAGTCAAACACGATTCTCACCGCATAAAGGTCGTACACTTCCTCAAAGGGTATATGCTTGGCCTCCATCTTCTTCCAGATTGAATATACCGACTTCACCCGGGCCTTGATGTCGAATTTAAGTCCTAATTCAGAGAGTTTGCGGCAGATGGGGGCTGAGAAGTCGGAATACACGTCGCTGCGGCGTTTCTCGCTCTCGCGTATCTGCTTCGATATTGTTTCGTAAGCTGCCGGGTGCTCGTATTTGAAGCTCAGGTCCTCCAGCTCGGTCTTGATTGCGAAGAGGCCGAGGCGATGGGCCAGCGGGGCATATATATATAATGTCTCGCCGGCGATTTTATACTGCTTGTTGGGCGCCATCGAGCCGAGGGTGCGCATGTTGTGCAGACGGTCCGCCATCTTTATGAGCACCACGCGTATATCCTCGCTCATGGTGAGCAGGAGCTTGCGGAAATTTTCTGCCTGCGCCGACGCCTGGTCACCGAATATACCGCCCGAAATTTTAGTGAGTCCCTCGACGAGCTGGGCTATCTTGGGACCGAAATGCTGCTCTATGTCCTCGACGGTATACTCCGTATCCTCTACGACGTCATGGAGCAGAGCGGCACATATCGAGGTCGATCCCAGACCTATCTCACGGCTTGCAATCCGCGCCACGGCGATGGGATGTAGTATATACGGCTCCCCGCTGCGGCGCCGGATGCCCTTGTGAGCCTCCTTCGCAAAACGGTAGGCCCTTTCTATTAGCTCGACTTTCTTGCGGTGATTGCTTCTGAGATAACCGTCGAGCATTTCATGATAGGCGTCCTCTATCATTTTGTCCTCGGCTGCTTCCTGAGGTGTCATATCTTCACCGGAGGGTATGTTGTAAGGCTGCATTTCCATTTTTCATTAGCTCTCTTTAAAATTTGACATGTCCGGGCTTTATATCGGCCGAGCCGTCCTTTTCCTGACCCGTTTCTGTCTTTTCTCCCGCAACGTCCACGGGTATATAGGTGACCTTGACCGGAACGGTGGCCTGTGCGGCACTTCCATCGGGAGTAAACCATGCGCGGATGCGATAGATGCCCGACGGCTGTTTTTTGCCTCCATCGTCGGTGAAATCCCATTTCACCGGAAAGCTTGCGGGAGCGATTGTTCTCACCGTGCCCTCGTCTCCGTCGATATTGATCCGCCATGTGCCGGAGATACCCTCGGGCAGCTCGCCTTCAAGTCTTATCTCCACGCTTTCAGTGGCCGTGGCCACGTCGGTTCTCACTGCCGGGAGGCTTAGTTTTTCCGGCTTTACTATAAATGAAATATCGCGGCAGTCGCCGGCGTCATCGTTGCTTTTTATGTCGGCGGAAAGGGTATGTCGGCCGGGCGCGAGGGTTCCGAGATCTATCTCCGTGGCAAGCTTGCCTTTCCCGGCGTTTCTAAGCGTGCCGGCGGTCACTCGGGTTAGTTCATGGCCGTCGAGTCTCACTCTCAGGCCTTTACCCACTCCCGCCGTGTTGCTGTAAAGCCCTGAGGCTCCACTTTCTATCTCAAGTATGGCCCGCGATTCCGACGATACCATATCGCCTTCCGTGAAGCCGGGGTCATTTATATATAATGCTGATATGCGCGGCGAGGTTTGCTCTACCTGTCTTTCGGCCGCCGTGACAGCCACCGAAGTCACATCGGCCACAGCCCTCACATTGCCGTCGGCGGAGCTATAGTTCACCGTCATCACTTTGTCTGCGCTGTTCTCCGCGCTTTCGGGCAAAGTGAAATTAATGCTGAATTCCCGGCCCACGGCAGCTTCGGTCACGTGGGCGAGCTCACGGTCGCGCATGCTCACCTTCATTTTGCTGTCGCCTTCGTTCCCGCGCACGTATGTCGTCAGCTCGTAAGGTGACTCAAGCACTGTGAGGCACACTTCGCCCGCTTCGCCGTCTGCCGCGCCGGTCACAAGGCCTGAAACGCGCAGGCCGCATCCCGTCGGCAGGTTTATGCTCTCGCCTTCAAGAGCTCTGTAGCCTCCGGGGCTGTCGCTGTCGGCGACTTCGATTTTAAGTCCCTCAATCTCCGATGTCACCACCGGCGCCGGCAGAAAGGGTGTGCCGAAATACTGGTAGCACAGCACATTGGTGATAAGGCTGCGCGAGTTTACCACGCCCACCATCGCATTGCGCGCCCGGCGGAATATCTCGCCCGCAGTCGCAGGCTTGTCGGCTGTCTGCAAAGCGTTGAGCACCTCCTTGCAGAGCCGGAAGTTATAGTCCATATACACCTTGCGGCTGCTTGTCACAAGCGCCGAGGCCCCTCCTTCGGGATTGAAGAGCAGTTCTTCGCCGAACGAACCGCTCTGCCGGTCGAAATTGTAGGCGTTGCAGGTGGCCAGGAGCATGAAGGGCGGATTGGAATATTTCGTATCACGGGCCATCACATAGTTCCATATCACCTGTTGCGCCATACCGGTAGGATTGCCGTGGCTGGCGGCGAACATCATGCCCACGCCGCGCTCCAGTGCCGTGCGGGTATATTTGTTTAATGTTATTGCAAGATTGTTTTTCCAGGGGAAAAGCATGTTGTGGGCCTTGTAAACCACTCCGCCCGGCCTTTTTTCACTGAAGAAACCGGCTATATTTTCCATCTGGCTGAGATGGAGGTTGGCGTCGCCGTCGTCGCTCATCACAAGCAGCGAGTTTGGCGCGTATGCCGGGGCCGGATGGGCCAGCAGTCGCTCGACCTTGCGGTTATACATCCTCGCCTGGCCTAAGTTTGTCACAGGGATGCGCCCCACGGGCACCGTCATCTCCGTGTCTTTGAACTTGCTGAAATCCACATCCTCGAGGAAGCCGAAATACTGGTCGGTCGAATAGTCGGCGCTTTTGAGGCTGGCGTCGCTCTCGTCCTCCACATTGTAGGTCACTACCTTGCCGGGCACGTCATATATGATGCCGCGCTGGTCCCACGAGCCGGTCCCGTAAAGTATTATACCGCGGAATTCGCGTCCTTCGGCCTTGCTCTTCAGCATCAGATCGCGGGCATACATTCTCACCGCCATGGCATGTGGCGTCGACGAGGAATATTTATGGAATATATCTTCCTGACAAACAGAGATAAGTTCCAGCCCGAGCTGCCTTTTATGCACCTCGGCCAGTTCGCGAGCCTCTTCTATATAAGGCAATGAACAGACTATCAGCCCGTCGCAAGCCTTTATCTCCGGGTCTCCGCCCGTGGTCCCGATGATTTCCGGTTCGGGATATGCCTCGCCGCTCAGCCAGGCTAATACTCGGCTCATGCCGTTTCCGTCGGCCGTGGAAGGTATCGCTATCGTGCAGGTCCCCTCCCCTTCTTTCACGGCGAGTCTCATGGGCCCGAAGGGATTGTCGAGCGACCAGGAGCAAACATTGCATCCGGCAGCCACGGTCACTCCGGCCTGCTTGCCCGCCGCAGCCTCGAAGTCCATTTCAATCCAGGGCCTCGCCCTGTCGAGTCCGTTTTCGCGCTCATAGAGGCAGATGCCGTAGTCGAGCCGCGCAAATTCAATCTCTCCGGCAGACAATGCCGTGTAGCTCAGCTCTATCTTCCCGGCATCTCCCGAGGGTGTCAGTGAATAGGTGCTTGTGGCGTAGTCATAATACTGCAGACTGCTGTCATCAACGCTTATGGCCCTGTCTTTCACCTTTTTCAGCTTGAAACCCGAAGGCGCAGCAAGCCTTACTCTGATTACTTCGGGGCCTGATCCGCAGTATTTGAATATATGGCAGATGTCCTTGCCCTGCACCGGCCGGTCGAGACTGTAGCTCACTTTTGTAGCCGTACCGTCCTTAATCTCAGGCCCGTAAAAAAATGTGCCTATTTTGGCGGGACTTACCGTTTCTTCTTCAACCAGGGTCGCGGCAAGATGTGTCGTGAGTGTATCTCCGACAGGCATTTCCTGTGATTCGGCGATTTCCGCCTCTTTTTCATCGCTCAGCAGATAGTAATTGCCAGAGCTGTAAGTATTGCGCGATACCTTGGCACTCTTGCTTCCGGCGATTTCCACTCTCACAGGGCCTTCGGCATAGAATTCCAGCGCGGCATCCGTTCTGCTCTGCGCCAGGGCCGGGTAGCTCCGGTAACCGTTGCCGAAATTGTTGGTGCTCAGCGCCTGCGCCGGAAAGCCATAGACCGCCGCTTTCGAGGGATTGTCGAATCCTAGCTGCCTCAACCGCTCATTACTTATAGAATAGACTCCCGAACGGTCGATTCTTACTATCACCTCACGGGCCGAGACTCCTTGCGCCAGACCGGCTGCAAGCGTCACAGCCATAGCGCAGAAACGCAGCATCGCCCTCAGGGGCGATTTGCCTCTCCGCTCCGGCGTGTCGCCTTTGCCTGTCTTATATGTCTCTGTGACCAATCTCATCTTTGCTTCCCGTTTGGCTGATGTTTCCGAGTCTTGAATATGATTTACTTGAAATGGATTTTGAGCGACTGACGGTCTCCGATTTTTGCCTCCAGGTTGATGTCGGGCCTCGGTGCGAAATTTATGCCGGTTTCAATCAGCAGCATGTCCCCGGTCTTGAAGGTCACACCTTTTGATATTTCCGCTATGGCAGTGTCGATTTTCTCTTTCAGCCCGGTTATCGAGGCCGTTTTTGTCTCAAGTATCCGCCTTTCCCTCAGAGGCGAGGTAAAGGCCGTAACGGTTACTCCGTCTGCTATCTCACCCCCTTCGGGCCTGATTTCGGCCCACTCTCCCGTCACGCATGCATTGTCGGCGACGAGCGAGAGTGCGTCGCGGCGTGAAGGCTCCTTCGCCTCAGTGACCATCGCGACCGCCAGCGCGTCGTAATATCTTCCGGCAAATTTCCGAGCTATGTCCTTGCCGAGTCGAGATATCCTCACGGCAAGCATAAGGCGGCTCTCGAGTTCCTCAAAGTTCTCGGGCAGAAATACCGGCAGACGGTTGCGCCCTAAAGCCGAATCGGCCACCTGACGGAGGCCGCTCCTTATTTCTTCTGTATTTTCGGGCAACAACAGTGTTTTCATTGCTTTATATCTTTCAGCCGGCGTGACGTTTATAAATCCCGCCACGACGGCCTTGTTTTACATCTTGTGCCGGCTCATTCGGTTATACATCACAGCTAAGTTGGCATATATCGAGGTATTGGTCTCCACCACGCTCTCGGGCAGCGAAAGGTGCATGGGGGTGAAGTTCCACACAGCTTTGACTCCCGACTCCACCAGCTTGTCGCCGCATTGCTGCGCCTTCTCGGCCGGCACCGTGAGTATGCCTATCACTATGTCGAGTTCCCTCACGAGATTGCCCAGGCGGTCGGGCGAATACACAGGTATGCCGTTGATTTTCGACCCTATAAGGTCGGGGTCAGTGTCGATTCCGGCCAGGATGTTGAGGCCGTAGCGCGTGAGGCCGCGGTCCTGCATGAGGGCGGCGCCGAGGCTGCCGCAGCCCACTATTACCGCGTTGTGTATCTTCATGAAGCCTAAAAAGTCGGCCAGCGCCGCCTCAAGGTGTTTCACATCATAGCCTATCCTTGTCTTGCCGTTGAGATTGAGAAACGACAAGTCTTTGGCTATGCGCGAGGAGTCGACGTTGAGATCCGCCGAGATGCGCGTCGACGACACGTGTTCTATACCCTGGCGCCTGAGCATCGAGACATAGGCCAGATACCAGGGAAGACGGCGCAGAGCCGGTTCCGGCACCAGGGTGGTGCTTCTCATGCTCTCGGCTTCCGCTTTGTTTTCTTTTTTCATCGTTTATACGTTCCCGCAGCTTCTCAATAGGAGCTTACGGCTATTTTATGCGAGGCGGATTTATGGCTGAGACCGCCGTCGGTGGTGATGGTTGCTGTGTAAACATATATGCCGCGGGGCACCCTTCGCCCGTTGGAGTCGCAGAGGTCCCAGTTCACCGGTGTGCTCAGGAACATGTCGCTGCGGCCTTTCATGCTGCCGCTCCAGACCGGCCTTCCGAGCAGGTTGTATACCGTGACAGTCACCGTGGCCATGCAGTCGGGCTGGTTGTGGCGCACAAAGAAATTGGTCTGCTCGTGTGCCGGATTGCTGTCGGCGTACACGTCAAACACTTCCGGTGCCAGGCCGTCCTTTACCCTGAAGCTTATCTCCCGCTCGGCCATGTTGCCCGAGGTGTCCCAAACCCTGAATCTGAGGCTGTGGTCGCCTTCCCTGAGCTCGTCGAGCGGATAGGCGATCTCGCCTCCCGCCGTGCCGTCGCTCAGCGGAGTGTAGTAGAAGTTGACGTCGGTGACCGATTTCTTGCCGTCGACCAGCAGGTTCATCGCGCGGCCCATGCCCGTGCTCGATATGTTGATGCCCACGTTGTCGGTCACTCTCGCAAGCACCATGGGAGCCGTGTTTACCGTGCCGCCTTCGGCGAAGCTCTCGTGGTTGAGCACCAGGAATTCGATTTTGGGTGCCTCCGTGTCGGGTGCCTCCGTGTCATCGTAGCCGGCCACATAGAAGTCGCTGAAGGCCGAGATGGCCTCTTTGGGCACAGCGTCGCTGCTGCAGGCGTAGAGGTTGATCAGCGCCGGACGGTAGTTGTCGGCGATCTCTTCGGGCATGGCCACTTCCACAGAGTATCTGCCGTTGGTCACCGTGGTGGCGCCCGAGTATATCTTGTCGCCGTGGGTCTCGAAGTTTATCACCTCGCCGTCGCCGCGGCCGCGGGTGTTCATCGATTTCTCCGAGTCGTATATGTCGATGCTCAGCGTGCCGTTGAAGCTTTCGTCGGTGAGTCCGTCTATATCGAGCACGCGCCCGCTGATTCTCGCCTTCTGCCTTGCGGCGAGCTGCGGTGCCTCGTCGCCGCCCGTGGCTTTGCCGGCTATGCTGTCGACGCTTATGCGGCATGAGGGCGTGATGGGCGTCATGGCCGGGTCGCCCATAAACACATAGCGCAGCTTGTTGGCGTTTGATATGAGGACGCCGTCTTTGTCGCGTATGTCGTTTTTGGCCCTGCGGTATGCCTCGCCGGCGGTGATGAGTCGCCCGTTTTCGTCACGGTTGTCGAGTGCACGGCCAAAAGCCGCCACAAGCATCGAGTTCGACGGTATATAGGCCTCGCGGGTGGCGCTTATCACTCCTATCAGGCCGCCGTTGCGCTCGTTTACCAGCATCTCCCCCGCGCTCTCGTTGCTGCCGTCCCATTTCAGGAAGTTGCAGGTGGCCGCCAGCAGGAAGGGATAGTTGCGCAGATACATCCGGTTGTTGATGTCGTCGTAGGTGAGCTGCTTCTCGGCCGTCATAGAGTGGTCGTTGGCATGGCCCGAGAATATCCACCACGCCACCCCCTCGTTGAGGTTGCGGAACATGTCGCGCCTTGCCCCGGGGTACTCGCCGCCCGTAAACTCGTAGGCGTCCATATATACCTTCTGAAACACATACTGCCTCGAGGCGTTGTCGTTCATGCCTTTGGTAAAGTTTTCCATGTCGTGGGCGAAGTCGCCGCCCTGCTCGTCGTCGGCAAGCAGCATCACGCGGTTTTTCCACGCCGTCTTGCGTGTCGAGGTCCTGTAGGCCTTCAGCTTGTCGATATAGCTTCTCAGCTCGGCGGTGGAGGTTACCGGTATGCGGCCCACGGCCACGCACAGCCGGTCACGGCTCAGCTCGGTGCCCGCATTGTCCTCGAGCATCGATATGAAGTCGTCCGTGCCGAAGCTGTCGGTTGGGCTCAGCGACGTGCGGCGCGACCCGTCATACCACGCGGGAAGCACCGGGAAGCGGTTCGACGCCGTCTCCTGCGCGAGCCTCCTTATGTCGTAGCTTGTCCTGGCGGTGAGCAGCACGTATTTGAGCCGGTGCTCGCTGCCCTCACCGCGGTCGTAGAGCATCTTCAGGAAGTTGCGTATGCCGCAGATGTCGGGAGTGCCCGACGAGAATTCGTTGTATATCTTCTCCACGTCGACCACCTCGGTGTTGAGGCCTTCGGCGGTGTGTATCGCCGCTATTTTGCGGGCTTCTTTCACATACGAGGCCGGCGAGATTATCACCATGTCCACCTCGCGCAGCCCGTGGAGGTTCTGGTTGGTGACGGCCGATACCATCCTGGGCTCGGGCAGCTTTGCCCTGTCGGTCCAGGCCGCATATCGTCTCGGCGCGTTGCCCGTCACGGCGCTAACGCCACTCCAGGCTGCCCGGTCGCCCTCTATTCCGAAGTCCACGGCCAAATACCGTGTGGGGTCGGTAACATCCCATATATTCAAATCATTGGCATCACCTCCCATACCTAAGCTCAGACTCCTTGCGTCGCTGGAGAAGCATAGCGTCTGTGTGCTCTGCGGCAATTCGAGCCTCCGCTCGTAGCTCAGCGCCAGATAGTCGAGCCACGCCCCGTAGACAACGCTCGAGGCCCTGAACTCTATGCCTATCTCGGTTTTCTCGCCCTCGGCCGTAAAGGTATTGCGTGCCTGGGTGGCCTGCGCCCACATGGTCGACGACCCGCCCGTGGCGCTGATGGTCTGCGAAGCCGTCAACGGCAGCTCGCTGCCGTTGACGTAAAGCCCTATTTCCGAAGCATAGTTATAGGTTTTGGCCGCGAAATAACATTCTAATTTCACCTCCGAGCCTTCGACTACCCCCGGCATTTCCATCGCGAATCTGCGCGACGGCGTATAGCGGAATTCTTCGCCCAGGAGGTTCGGACCGCATTCGCCGGGTGCCGTGAGGTCGCGCTCGTGGCGGCTCAGCTCAGTAAAGGTCTGCGCCGCATTTCCCGTAGCCCCGGGTGTGTAGACTTTTGTCTGCTCGGGCTGCGCCTCGTCGCTCGCAGTCACGAAGTAATAGCCGTAGCTGCTGTAGATGTTGCACTGCGCCGAGAGATAGCCCGATCCATAGCCCGTTACAGTCTCCGGCCCGTGTGCGTAAAACACCACGCCGCTGCCGTCGTTTTTCACGGCTACGGGCTTAAGATCGTCGAAAAAATTTTCCTGTGAGAGCAAATCGGGGAGCTTGGCGCCTCCGCGGCCGTAGATCCTCACCTTCGACGGGTCGCTGAATCCCCATCGGCGCAGCGTCGCGTTGGGTATGCGGTAAAGCCCGCTCTCTTCTATCTGTATCTTTATCCAGTCGCCCTCGGCGAGCACCGACTTCTCGGCGTAGGTCTCCGGAGCGAAAGCATAAACATCTGAAAAACCGGATGATAGGAATAGGCACAAAAACAGTGTCGGGGCCATGAGCATACGACTTACGGCCCGGCGCGCCTTCCGCAGAAGGCTTCTATGTTGGGGAGAGTGATTGGTCATAGGCAAATAGTGTGTTATATATAACGCTGACTGCCTCAGCTTATTGCCTTGCAAAGGCTTATTGCACTACAAAGATAATAAAAAATCGCATTATAAAAGTTGTCCGGAGCTTAAAAATCGTCAAATATGAAAATTTAGCGGCCCTGCTGTTCCTCTTTCCTCTCATTTTCCGGACTCTTATCTAACCTTTTCTGCCGTTTACAGCCTGAGCATTTAATTTTGCATTATGCATTCTCAATTTTATAAAGCCCGGTCGTTTATGTCTACAACTTTGATAATCTGAGATAAATAATCGTATTTTTTAGGCCTTTTTAACGTTTTTTTTAATTATTATTCAATTTTTTGACTTACTTTTGCGCTCAGACAATTCCTTAAAGATAATCATAGTCCACAACCTAAACTAATAAAATAAACAAAAACGGCCGGAGCCCGGTGTGAAATTTCCGTTTCGCAGTGGTGAGCTTTCCCCGGTCGCCAATATTCTAAACCAGTCTAACCGTCATGACGGAAGGCCATGACAAAATCACTGAATTATGAAAAAACTTTTACTCAAATCCTTACTCGCTTTGGGCGCTTTAGTCCTTGGTGGGGCTTCTGCTTCGGCAGATATTACTGTAGGCACCCTTAATTACAGAATAATAACGGAGCCCTCTAGCGATAACGACAACATTGGAACGGCAGAAGTAAGCTACTGCACTCAAAATGACGGAGTTTTAAATATTCCTGAATATATTGAAAATGATAATCCCGATGGTACAGGCGGTACTGTAAAGGCTAAATACAAGGTCGTATCAATCAATGGCGGCGTTCTCACCGGAAAAGGTTTTTCTGAATTAACCGTACCAAACACTGTTACAAATTTGGGTTCTCCCTTTGTTATGGTTTGCGCCAATTTGAAAAAACTCACAATTGGAACCGGAGTTTCAGTAATCCCCGCTAATGGCATTGGCATGTGCTCCAGTCTTACCGACATCGTTTTGTTGAACACCACTCCACCGACATGTACGGCCAACTCTTTCCTGAACCTTACATTTGACAATATCACCCTCCATGTTCCCGCAGGCGCAAAAGCCGCTTATGAGGCTGCCGAAGGTTGGAAGCAGTTTAAAATTGAAGAAATCAAGGGTGAGGATCCCAAACCTGCCAAGCTCAAAGTAGGTGACACTTTCGATTATCAGGACTTTACCTGGACTGTTAAGACTGCCGGCACCGATACCGAAAACGGTACCGTAGAGCTTACCAAAGCCCTCAAACCCGAAACCACCGGTACTCTCACCATCCCCGAAGTTGCCGAATACACTCCTGAAAACGCTACCGAAGTGCTTGAGAAATTCACCGTTGTTTCTATCAAAGGCGCCGCTCTCGGTCAGACCCATTACACTGAAATCATTGTGCCCAACACAGTGACCAAATTACAGAATCTTGTAGTCAACGATCCCTACATCCAGAAAGTAACTCTTGGCTCTGGCCTCAAAGAAGTTGGTTTCACTACAATTAGCTCCTGCCAGAACCTCACAGACATCACTATCCTTGCTACCGTTCCTCCCACAGCCAATGCAATGGCATTCTTGAATCTTGATGTTACCAAGGTCATCCTCCATGTTCCCGCCGGCACAAAAGCAGCTTATGCAGCCGCCGATGTATGGAAAGATTTCACCAATATCGAGGAGCCCAAAGCTGATATAGAAATTGTTCCCGAGGGCACAACATTCAATGTAGACGGTCTCAACTACATGGTAACCAAGACCATTAGGGCAACCGGCGTTGGCGAAGTCATGTTCAACGGCGCTGATGCACAGGACGGTGTAGTGGTTATTCCCGACGAAGTGGTTTACAAGGAAAACAAATTCAATATCACAGACATCAATGGTATGGTTTTCTTCAGAAAGGCATATACGGAAATTACACTTCCCAATACTATGACCACATTGAAGCAGCAGTGCATTTACAATTGCTCAAAACTCACCAAGCTCACTCTTGGCAGCGGCTTCACCAATCTTGAGACCAACTCTATCGCATATTGCTCCGCTCTTACCAGCCTTACCTGCCTTGCCACAGTTCCTCCCACAGCTACCGCCAGCACATTCAACAGAATTACTTACGACAATGTTACCCTCACTGTTCCCGCCGGTTCAGAGGATGCTTATAAGGCTGCTGAAGGCTGGAAGCTCTTCACCAAATACACATCTGGTGTAGAAGACATCAACACTGAAAACAATGCCGAAGAGGTTTATTACAACCTCCAGGGTGTTAAGGTTGTAAATCCCGTAGAGGGCCAGGTTTACATCTGCGTCAAAGGCAACAAAGCAACCAAAGTCGTTTACTAATCAATAGTAATAATACATTTTCAAAGGCGAGGCTCCGGCCCCGCCTTTTTTTGTGTTAATTCATTTCTACTCGTGTCGTCCCTGTGGTAGGGGTCAGGCCGCGCCTGACCCATTCTCGCGTCGACATCACATTCCATTCCCACGTCGTCCTAACAAATTCTCTTTTTCGGGTCAGGCGCGGCCTGACCCCTACCTCCCGCGCCTGACAATCGCCTGACCCATTTCCCATTTTAATTATACATTTTGATTCTGTATCGTTTGCGGCATCTCACGGCCGATACCATGGCGCGCCATGAATCACGGGCCAATGACCGGTATGCCGCGGCCTGAGGCTCGCGTCCCTGAGCGGAGGCGATTTCGCTCAGGGTCATCATCTCCACTGCCATCGCAAGGTGAGCCGAAAGTGTCCCCGGCACGGCCTGCGTAACCTCGGGTATCTCAATCTTAAGATTATGCTCGTCGATGAGCTGTTCGCTGATCCAGCTTTTGGGCGCCAGCTCCGAGGTAAGAATCATAAAGGCATCTGTCACCACCCCGCGGAGCAGGGCCTGGTTGTCGCGTGTCAATAGGGTCGACGCCGGAAACTCGTGGCCCGTCATTTTCATCAAAGCCGACCGTGCATAAAGCCGATCAAGCACAATATCTGTTGCTACTGAAACTATCATTGAAAAACTGAAAATTAAACGTTAATAATTAAAAGTTCTGCCGTCCCGGTGATAGGGGTCAGGCCGACTCAAAATCACCTTTCTGCAAATCCGCAACGCCTTGTCATAGGGCATGAAAATCTGCGAGGCGCGGTCATAGTTGAGTGTGTCGCCCAGGGCGCTTCTCAGAGTGTGGCAACCGCCCGACTCGAGTCTGTGGCGCACCTTCCCGGCCATTTCCTGCCACATGGCATCGGTGCTCGATGTCGATCTGGCACTTCCCGACGCTTTGCCGTGACGCCTGCCTCCCGCGCCCACCATCCTTAGCATACGGGCGTATGCCGTCTCCGACGAGACATAGAAATATGAAGGCTGCTCCAGAGCCCGGCGCGTTATTTCCGGTGCCCGGTGATAATCGGGAACCTCGCCTCGGGCCACAAGCCCCTCCACGATCTTGCGGCAGCGCCGCTCAAACTCCTCCCTCGCCCTCAGCACGTTAAGCCGCTTCTCCCTTGACCTGTATGATGTCATAATCTTTTCCATTTCCATTTCGCATTCCACATTACGCATTATGCATTATGCATTCCGCATTACGCATTCTAAATTCTTCTCGCTTTCCCGTCCCTGGCCTCGGTAAAAGCCCTGAAGCTCTCGAGCAGGTCGGCAATCGCCACAGTGGAGTTCCTGAACTGTTTTTCATACAGCTCGGCGCCGGTAACGCCGCTCATCTTGCGCCCCATCAGCGCGTCGCTCACTCCCGAAACATTGTCGAGCATCTTGAGCTGAAGGTCGAGCAGCCGGTATGCACCCTCCGAAGCTCCCGAACTTACAATCTGCCTGGGCATCTCGCGACCCTGGCCCCTCACGGGAATAATGCCGTTGCAGTCGGCCCACGAATCGGCCACCTCTTCCAGCGGCGTGCCGTCGGGAAGCTGGTCGAGCGGGAATAGCAGCACACCCTTCGCCGACGAGGCAAGTACCCGGTCCATCATCACGATCAGACGGTTGATAAACCTCTGCTGGTCTATCACATCCTCGACGAATGAGTGGATCTCGCCGTCGATCAGGGGATAAAACTTCATCACGTAAGGATGCGACCCGTGGGGCCAGGGCGAATCATATTCGTCAACCACGTCGGCCTGCGGTGTGAGCCACCGGCAATGCCAGTTGCGGCGCCCGTCGCGCGACGTCTCCCGGATCCAGACCTCGATAAGGCGGAATTTCCCCTTAGGCGCCGACATAAACCCATCGCCGCCCCAGGCCATGAGGTCGGGTTCCTCGCCGAAGAGCCGTTTTTCACTCCCGTAACCGAATATACGGCCTAAACGTCTCAGCGACGAAGGCTTTCCGCGCCCGAAACGCGCCGCGATGTCCGCCGCCGTCATATCGTGAAGCTGCCCCGCCACCGAAATGTCATATCCGCGCGGGTCGAGACCCGGATTGCAGAAGAAATGACGCGGATCCACATTGTCGATCCAGCATCTTGTCTCCGTGTCGCAGTCGCCGCGAACCTCCGTCGAGATGCGCTGCACTGCCGCGCCTGAGATAAGAAATTCCTCGAGCATGCGGGCGTCGAGCTCGTCGAGAGAGTTACGCAGGGCAAGCTCCGAAGGTTTCTCTCCGCGCTCCTCGCGGCTGTCGGCGATCTGCATGCGGTAACGACCCACGATGCTCTTCACCAGCTGACGTATAAGATTGTTTGTATAGGGCCTGCCGCCCGACTCGATTATGAAATCGCGCTCCAACCTGTACCGGCCGTCGCTGCCTTTCACCATATCGCTCCACTGGTCGCCGTAGGTATAGCGCTTGAAGCGCTCGCGGTTGCGTCTGAAACCGTCCATCCCGCGCCACAACTCCCTGCAAAGCTTCACTATCTGCTTGTTTTCCATTGTCTTAAATAATTATTTTTTAATTTTATAAAATATATAATCGCCACCCGCCCACCCTTTCCGCATTGCGCATTACGCATTATGCATTGCGCATTATGCATTACGCATTAATTACTAATTGCCAATTCCCTCAGTCCTCTCTCGTCAAGGACGTAGGTGTCCTCTCCGAAGTCATAGGCGCATAGCAGGCTTTGCACGCCGGTGTCCTCGCCGAATATCGGCGGCACCGGTCCGGCCATCAGCCGCCCGTCAGCCGTTATCAGGGCCACTGGACTGTTTTCCGTAGCGCAGGTATAGGGATTGTCCTGCGCCCGCAAAACTGCCGAAGCCTCCGCTCCTTTCAGCGGTCTCACGGGCTGCGCCCATCCTCTCAGCCTCACGCTCAGCACACGCCTCACGCCCGGGGGAAGTAAGAGCGACTCAAGCCCGTTCGCGCTGCCGTCACGCTTCAGTCCATCCATCAGAGCGACGTCAACCGGTTCGATCATATTCTCGTCGCCCTCGTCGAGCATCCTGAGGTATTCCCGGCGGAGGCCGGTGGCGAGTACCTCGTCGAGGTTCACGCCATCGGTACGCTCCACCACGCAGCCGGCATCAGCCGCATCCAGCCCAAGAGCCTTCCGTCTCCATTCCACCATCTCTTTCTTAGTAAGTCTCATGATTTTCAAGTGTTTATACAATTAATACAAGTCCTTCCCACCCTTCCCGAATCACGCATTTCGAATTACGCATTTCGCATTACGCATTGTTTCATTCGCCGATAAGTCTCAGATGGCTCTCGGGATAGCGGAGCACAAGGCAGCTGGCCTCGGTGATCACCACTGCGTCGGTATTGCGCTGGCCCGAACTTCTGAGGTCGAGATTCTCGGCCTTGAAGGGCACCGCGCTATATTTCGACAGATAGGCCGGGTCGAGGATAAAACCGTCGCTGGCATGTCCGCACTGGTCGAAGATTTCGCTGTGAACCACATAGAGCGAACCGAAATTTGATCGTATTTCCTTGAATTCCAGACCCCACTTCACAAAAGGCTCGGGCGCGGACACCATCTTGGTGAGGCTTATCTTGCTCAGCGCCTCTATCATGCCGGTACCGGCTATGAGCACCTTGCGCTTGCTGCCCGCGTTTTTGGTAAACACCTTGCTGCACAGGTCTATGAGATTGCTCTCGGTGAGGGTCGAAAGCTTGAGCTTATGCTCGCGCTTGGCCTGCTCCCAGATACCGCCCGTGAAATATACCTGCTGGTTTTTCAGAGGGTCGTAGATTTTGGTCTTGTGCCCGAAGAGATAGTTTTTCTCCATGCCCAGACGCATGTCGATGATAGCAACCTCTTCCTGGTCGGTGAAATTCCAGTCGGCCTCGCGCTCGCTCATTCCCGCCAGCGAACTTTGTTCGATCTGGATTTTAAAGATCTGGCAGAAATTAGACGCCTTCTTGGGCAGGGCTGCAAACTGTGCCGTCTGCACGTCGAGCTCAGCGGCGGCGCGACCCATGCGTATCACCTTTGTACCTACAGCCACCTCGGGCATCTCGCCGTCGGGCGCGTTGAGAGGCACAACCTCCACGCCGCCGGTATCGGGCTTCGACAGCACGTAAACCACAAGCTCGCACTTTCCACCGTCGGCTGTGGGTGCCCCCTCGACACCGCTCAGCAACACAGTTTCCGAAACGTCAAAAATCGAGTCGTTTTTGGTTTTCATCAGATAACTCAGCGTATCCTCGCCGCGGCTTATCGCCTCCGTGGGGTCTATGGCTTTGGTAAGCTCGCTTTCGGTGGGCTTGGTGTCCACTGAATAATACTCCACCTCCATCGAACGGCAGCGGCGTGACCCGGCACAGCGCGACAACTGCTCCACGGGCGTCGACATGGGTCGTATCTTCACTATCTTCTCGTCAAGGGTATTGCGCAATAAATCAGACGATGAAGTAAAGTCTTCGGTTGTAAGAGGACCATTGTTTACAAATGCGCCGTTTTCGGTTTCAACTGTTGTTTTTTCACTCATAATTAATAATTTTAATTGATTGTTTAAAAATTGATTTAATTTTTTGAATTTTGTCATTTCAAATTGACATTGCAAAATTACAACATTGAAATTATATTTGTCAAGTATTTTAACATTTATTTTTGCATCCCATTACGCATTGTGCATTTCGCATTACGCATTTCGCATTCCCCCTTTTCGCATTGATAATCAAATTTCACGTAAAATCCACCCCATTTCATACAAAATCACTTTTTTCTCTTGCAAACACCCTTTCCCGTATCATAACTTTGCATCGTCAACAGAAACAAACCGAATTCAATAATCAAAAACATCATACTACAATGGCAACAGACAAAACCAAAAAAACAGTGGTAACCGCAGGTGCGGCAGTAGCAGGCGCAGCAGTTGGTTCAGGTGCGACAATCGGCATCTCTCAGGTAGTTAACGCTTCCGACGTAAAGGCAGAGGCAACCGACATCAAGCCCAACGAGGGCGAGTCGATCTTCGGCAACGCAGGTCAGCATATAGGCCAGTCGGCATCAACCACTACTAATTCTCATTCTTCTCAATCCTCCGAGTCTTCCCACACCGCACAGTCATCACAGTCCGCACAACCTACCGAAACCGAGACTCCGGTCGAAACCGAAGACTCCGACCTCCCCGAAGGCGTCGAAGTGCTCGGCTACGAGACCGTAAAAAGCGACGACGGCACTCTCTCCGACATTGCAGTGCTCGACGTTAACGGCGAAGTCGCTATGGTGATAGACGTCGACCGCAACGGCGAAGGCGACCTCATCATTTCCGACATCAACCACGACGGCCAGTTCGGCGAAGGCGAGGTTGTAGACATCTCCGGTCAGGGCCTCAACATGGCGGTATACGAACACGCTGCCTCCGAACCCCTCCCCGGCCTCACCCCCGAAGGCGATATCGCCGACAACGGCCCAGACTATACAAACGACGCCAACGTCGACGACTACATGGCATAATCCCAATTAAAAATCAAAAATCAAATAATCCTTTCTCAAACCTCAAACCTCAAAACAATGGAAAACGACAACACTATATACGACAACAACAAGAAAGCTCAGAACCCCCAATTCGATCCCGAAGCCACCGACCTCGTGAACAACCCTTCAACCGGTGCATGCCCCCCTCCCCTGCCCGACGGCGCCAACGGTGAGTTCACCGACGAGTCCACCAACCTCGACCCCAATTACAACCCCGAATACAACGGCGAGCAGCCCCAGGACTTCATGCCAGCGGAAGAAGGCGCTCCGGCTGCTCAGGAAGAGAAAAAGAGCGGTGTATGGAGAAACGTGGTAATCGGCGGCGTAAGCGGTATCATGTTCGGCGCGGGTGCCACACTGCTCACCTCGGCAATCACATCCGACAAAGGCGAGGAGCCCGTTGAAAAACCCGAACCCGTCAAGCCCGAACCCGAAACCAATCCCAACGAGCACCCCCTTACCGACGGCGAAGTGCCCCTGGCCCACAATGTCAACGACTCCATGAGCTTCGGCGAAGCCTTTGCTGCAGCCCGCGCGGAGGTCGGCCCCGGCGGAGTATTCGAATGGCACGGCCAGCTCTACGGCACCTACTATGCCGATGAATGGAACAGCATGTCGGCTGCCGAGCGCGCCGAATACAACAGCCACTTCGCATGGTCGGGCGGCTCACATACCGGCGGCGGCACTCACGGCGGTGGTTCTCACGGCGGCGAAACCCATCACCACGAAGAGCCCGTCAAACCAGTTACTCCAGATAAGCCCGTAGGTCCCGACAAGCCTGTTGTCACACATGACGACGATATAAAGACCGTAAGCATCGACGGTCATGAAATCAAGGTCGCTACCGTTGTCCACAATTCCGACGGCACAAATCATGCCGCTGTGGCTATCGACGGACACCCCGCAGTGCTCACCGACCTCAACGGCGACGGCGTGTTCGACTACATAATCACCGATACAAACGGCGACAATGTGATTAACGGCAACGAACTGATAGAGATCAACTTCAAAGTCTCCACCGCAGATCTCGGGGGCGCTCATGACTCGGAAGTCGGCCCCATTGAGATGGGCCAGCAGTTTGGCTTTAAATTCGACCTCGAGACTCCCGGTCCGGAGCCTGTAAAACCGGTCGCACAGGATGGCATGGAGGTTATCCACGACAACTCTACCGGCCAGAACTGGGCTTATATCAGTGCCGACGGCAAGACCCGCATTCTCGCCGATCTCGACGGTGACGGTAAATTCGACGGCCTCATGAACGACTATAACGGAGACGGCAAAGTCAGCATGGATGAAATTGTGGACGTCCGCGATGCCGGTTTCACGGTAGAAGGATTCGGCGGCATAACCGCCTCCGTCGACAACTTCAACCCACAGACTCTTACAGCACGTGCCGGCTGGCAGGTCGATTTTCAGGAAGAACCGACCGCTGCACCCGACGCCAACCTCATGGCCGATGCCGACGTCAACGCCGAAGGCGCCCGTTCAATCAACCCCGAAGAGGCAGCGGAGGAAACGACTGAAGAACCTGCCGCTGTTGAGACCGAGGAAATCACAGTGGAGCCCGACGGCCTCGCCCAGATCGACCCGACCGGTGAAACTGTCATGGAAAACGAAGCCACCATGGAAGTCGACATCGAAGCCGAGCACCTTACCGCAGAAAACGTAGCCGACGAAGCCGAAATCGAGGCTGTGCCCGCAGAGGCTGAGGATGCCCCCGCAATGGAAACTGCCGGCGACGAAGTCCTTGTGGCCGAGACCGAGGAAGAATTCATTCCTCAGGAGGAAACTCCCGCCGAGGCTACTCCCGAAGCCGACTCTTACATGGCCGAAAGCACCGTGGAAACCACTGAACCCGACGCTATGGCCGAGGATCCCGCACAGCAGGAACTCATCGCCGCCAACGAAGAAATGCCCGCCGACGACATCACTGCCTCTGACCCCATGTCAGATTCCATGACAGACGGCCTCGCATAACTCCTCCTCTTTAAACCTCCCGCCCGCCGTGCCATCCCGGCCCGGCGGGCTTAGGAGCTTTATTGCAGGCCCTTTCAGCCCATCACCCTTCTCTCTTCTCCTTTCCCATAAACCTTCAAAGACCTTAAGGTCCTAAAGCCCTTAAAGGCCCTAATTAGCCCCTGTAATTAAACTCATAATGGACAACGTAATCAAGATAGTGTGCCCCGTCTGCGGCTCGGTGCTTCTCGTCAAGCAACAGCCCGGTCTGGAGAAGAAGTCGGTCACATGCCCCATCTGTAAAAACCTTAATCCCTTCACCGCCTACAAGGTTAAAACCGAAGACGCCGGCGAACACACCGAATATCCCGACGAGCTCAAGGACAAAGCCTCAGAAGACCTCCGCACCGGCGTCCTCTCCCTCGTCGGCAGCGAGCGCAGCCTCAAATTCGAGATCGGCAAGTCATACATCATTGGCCGTCAGTGCCAGAACAATACAGCCGATTTCGTCATTCCCGACACCTCCAAGCGAATGAGCCGCAGCCACCTCACCGTCGAGGTCAAGAAGGTGCCCGGCAAAGGCGTGGTGCACAAAATCTCGCTCTACAAAAAAGAAGTCAACGACACTTTCGTCAACAACGTGAAGCTCGAATTCGGAGACACCGTGATTCTCCGCGACAAAGACCTCATCAAGCTCCCCAACGCCGTGCTGAGGTTTGAGATTCCCGACGAGGAAGGCACTCAGCTTTAACGCTCAATCCTACGATACCTCAAAAGGTAAAAGCATCATATTCTTCAACTTACAACGACATGAAATATCAGTTAAAAGCATATCAGATATGGGAGTTCGGCCAGCGCAAGGACGCCGAAGGCCGTCCTCATCAGGAAGACAGCCTATTCCCGGCCTATGGTAAAGTCAACTCCGACAACCGCCTCTTCATCCTCTGCGACGGCATGGGTGGCCATGACGCCGGCGAGGTGGCCAGCAGCACCGTCTGCGAGGCTATGTCTCAGTCCATCTCCGCAATCCCCGGCAAAGGCGCCGGCGAGTTTACGGACCGCGACTTCAACTCAGCCCTCGATGCCGCCTACGACGCCCTCGACGCCCACGACACCGGCGCCGCCAAGAAAATGGGCACCACTCTCGCCTTCCTCGACCTCTCCGCGGCAGGTGCTTTCGTGGCCCACATAGGCGACAGCCGAGTGTATCAGATCCGCCCCGGCAAAACGGCCGCCGACACTCACATCATTTTCCGCACCCAGGACCATTCGCTTGTTAATCAGCTTGTAATGGCCGGCGAAATCACCGAGGCCGAGGCCCGCGTGCATCCCAAGAAAAACGTCATCACCCGCGCCATGCAGCCCGGCATCAGTCCGCGACCATCTGCATCCGTTACGGTGCTCGACGACATCCGTCCCGGAGACTATTTCTACCTTTGCTCCGACGGCATGCTCGAGGAAATGACCGACGAGCAGCTCTGCTACCACTTCTCCGAGGCCGGCGGCGACGATGAGCGAAAGGTACGCAACCTGCGCCTCGCCACTCAGGAAAACCGCGACAACCACACGGCCTTCATCATCCACATCCTTGACGTGGAGGGCACTCCGCTCAGATCGGCGGCTCCGGTTATGCAGGAAGAAACTGTCAGGACAGTCAAAGCTCCCGTTGACGCCACTTCTGAAAGCCACACCAACGCAACACACTCGCCCCGCAAGGAGTCGGCGCATCCTGCAACTGCCTCGCCAAAGCCCGAAAAGTCCGCAAAAGGTGCCGGCAAAGGCATTCTCTACTTCATCATAGCCCTTCTGGCAATCGCCCTCATTGTGGTGCTCGTTTTCTTCCTCCGCGACTCGGCAACCAATGTTGAGGAAACGGAAACCGAAGGCTCGGAGCTGGTCGACAGCCTCAACCAGTCGCACGACGAAGATGACGATGACAACGACAGCACCTCGGTAAACAAGCCCGCCGCTCAGTCGCAGTCTGTCGCCCCCCAGAAGCAGCAGGCTCCCAAACCCGGTGCCAACAGACCCGCCGTCAAGCCCCAGAACGTCAACAACACCCAGACACCCGGCGCCAGCGAGGAGCTTAAGGAAGAACTCAAGGATAAGGTTCAGGAAGACCTTCTGCGCGAAAAACTCAAGGAAAAACAGAAAGAGAATGAAGAACCCGTCAAGAAAGATGACGAAAAGAATCCTCCGAAACTGGGATAACGCACAGCTTTATGAACATAGACTGGAAAGACAGACTTGCCTCCCTTGCGGCCGATATGCCGCAGGGCGAGGCGCTTTCTGATCAGAGCGCCCCGAGTGCTCCGAACTCTCCCAAGAAAGCAAACATCTTCTATGAGCGCAAAGGGCGTGGAGGCAAGGAGGTGACGATTATCGCCGACACCACTCTCGGCGACAACGAGCTCCTTGCCCTCGCCTCCGATCTCAAGAAACGGCTCGGCACCGGCGGTTCCTGCCGCGGCGGCGAAATACTCATCCAGGGCGACCGTCGGAAAGCAGTTTCCGATTTCCTCCGCTCCTCAGGTTTCAAAACTAATATCTGACTTTTTTCCCTTCTGATGCTCACCATCTACAAAGCCTCGGCCGGCTCCGGCAAAACTTTCACTCTCGCCTACGAATATATCAAGCTCATGCTTTGCGAAAAAGTAAAGCACTTTAAAGGTCCCGGCGAGAATTCCTCAGAATCTCCCGCCGATTCATCTCCGGAGGCTCATGGTTCCTATCCTTACCGCCTTCTCAAAAATCCTGCCGGACGTCACCGCCATATTCTGGCCATCACTTTCACAAACAAGGCCACGGCCGAGATGAAGGAACGCATTATCAGACAACTCTCTTTACTCGCCAGGATTTCTCCCGACGGACCGCAGCCCGACGAGACCCCTTACGCCCAAAAGCTTCACGACGATACCGGTGCCTCACGTGAGCAAATCCGCGAGTCGGCCCAGACCGCCCTCGAAGGTCTGCTGGCTAACTATTCTGAGTTTTATGTCTCGACAATCGACAGTTTCTTCCAGATGGTGCTCCGCCAGTTTGCCCGCGAGATTGAGCGTCAGGGCGACTTCGAGCTCACAATCGACGATACCGACGCCATGGAAACAGGCCTGGGGATGATGCTCGACGACCTAAACAACCGCCGGTCTGAGACCACTTCGCGTCTCAACGACTTCATCACCGCCCGCGCCCTCGAGTACGCCGAAGACGGCAAAGGCTCAAATCCTTTCGACCCCGGCTCCTCGATGTATTCAGACATGATTTCTTTCATGAAGAGCATCTGCGGGGAGAACTTTAAGACCCGGGCCGACGACATGAAAAAATATCTCGAGGATTCCGAACGTTTTGCACATTATCGCGCCCGTCTCCTCAGACTGGCCGACGAAGCCGCAGATATGAGCGGTCTGCAGAAGGAGATGGCCGATATCGTCGACAATGAATTCCCACGCTACAATTTCTCCCTCGGCCTCGTTTTCCATCATCTGAAAAACTTGATAACCAAGCTTATCGACACCGGCAATCTGGGTGATACAAACGTTCTGTCTAATTCCAGACTCCCGTCCACCCTCTCCGGCATATACTGCCGCGAGGATGGAACTCCTTATGGTGCCGAATGTTATGCAGGATATAACGATAAGGTCAAAAGAGGCAAGCTGATTGAGATTCCCGATGCCCTCTGGGAGCGGATATTCTCCATTTTCAGGTCTTATCTCGATAAGAAAAACCGTGCCGTCATGCTCAAGCGTATCTGGAACGAATCGGCCCAGATCGAGATTATCACCACAATCTGGGACTACGTGATGAGATTCCGCAATGAGAACAACCGCCTGCTCCTCTCGGATGCCAACGAGCTGCTCAGCCGCATTATCAGCGGCGAGGAACTGCCTTTCATCTACGAGCGCCTGGGCGTGAGGTTCCACCATTTCCTCATCGATGAGTTTCAGGACACTTCCCGCATGCAGTGGGAAAATCTCAAGCCCCTCGTCCGCGAAGGCATAGCCAACGGCAACGACTCGCTCATCATCGGCGACGAGAAGCAGGCCATTTACCGTTTCCGTAACTCCGACCCCTCCATGCTGGGCCACACCGTAGCCGAAGTGGATTTCCCGGCATTCCCGCTTAAAATAAAAGGCAATCTCAAAAGCGAAAACACAAACTACCGCAGTGCGCCCGGCATTGTGGAGTTTAACAACGACTTTTTCACACGGCTTGCCAAAACGCTGGGTATCACCAACTACAACAACGTGGTGCAGGATCTTCCCAAGCCTGTCAAGCCTAAACCTTATTACATAAAGTTTCAGGAAATATCGTCGCTCCTGGAAGGCGAGGGCATGAGTACCACTACAAAGGATAAACATAAGCTGTCTCTCGACCTTATGTGCGACGAGGTGGAGCGCGAGCTCGCTTCGGGCTTCAGACCCGGCGACATCGCCGTGCTCGTGCGCCGCCGAAAGGAAGGCGTCGAGGCCGCCGAAGCACTCCTAAACCGCTTTCCCTCGCTCAGAATCATCTCCGAGGACGCCCTTCTGCTCAAAAACTCGGCCGCCGTGCGAGGCATCATCGGCATCATGCGCGTCCTCTCAGAGAACGCCGGGAACGCAGAAAACTCCGAGTGCTCCGAGAGCTCCGAGAACCGACCCGGTCTCTGTGACCTAAGTTTACTTTTCTCACGCTTCGAGTATCTGCTCTCAAATGGCACAGCCCCCGCCGAAGCACTCGCCGGTGCCTGCGGCGACAAATCCAAGATAAAGGATTTCATGGCCGATGTTGACCGCATCAACTCTATGGGTGCCATCGACCTCCATTCGCTTGTCGAGGCAATTATCCATGTGAGGATTTCCGAGAAAATGCGCAAAGAAGAGGTGGCTTATATCACAGCCTTCCACGACATGATTTCCGATTTCTGCAAAACCGAGATTCCCTCACTCAAACGCTTCCTCAAATGGTGGGACGCCCGCAGCTATAAGCTCTCGATTCAGCCCCCGGCAAAGGCCGATGCCCTCACGGTCTTCACCATCCATCAGGCAAAGGGTCTCGAGCGGCCTTGCGTGCATATCCCCTTCGGCAGCATCGAGCTTTATAAGGACAATGTAGCACTATGGCTCGACCCCAAGGGTATCATTCCTCCCGAAACCTGTTCCGACGGTTCCGACGACTGTCCGCCCCTGCTCCTGCTCTCGGCCCACAATTCATGGAAATTTGCCGGCGACCCGCTCTCCAAAGCCTATAACGAGGACAAGCTCGCCCAGACCGGCGACAATCTCAACGTGATTTATGTGGCCTTTACTCGTCCTTCGGTCGAGCTTATCGTCAACTATGACATTACAAGTGACTCAGGCTCTTTCTATAACTTCACCGATATGGGACTCAATCCATCCTTCACTCTCGGCGCGCCTGTGGTGATTCCCCCCAAAAAAGAAGAAGAGTCGGAAAGAGACGCCAACGAACCTCTAGAACTCCCCGATTTCAGTCTCGAATATGACGTGAATTTCAGATCCGGCACCGGCTATCTCAGATCGCTCGACGACCCGCAGACCGAGAGCGGCGACATTTCCGACGGCAGTGAGAACAAGACTTCAGCCGACCTTCAGGAAGGTAACAATCATGATCGCGCCGCAGCACTCCAGGCCGCTGAACGTGGAAATATCTTCCACGCCATCATGGCCAATATCGTCTCGACCGAGGATATCGACCGTGCTGTCGGCCGCATAGCTCGCCGCATGAACCTCGCCGAAGATTACATGGCCGATGCCTCCGCAATCCTGCACAAAGCCTTTGAGCAGGCCGCCGAATATCTGCCTCTGTGGTATGACCCGGAAGCCCGCGTTCTCAACGAGCAGAGCATCTTCGTGCCCGAAACGCCTGAAACAATGCGTCCCGACCGTATTATCATACGTCCTGACGGCGAGGTAATTGTACTCGACTACAAATTCACCGACTCGGCAAGCCGCAAACACATCGACCAGATCGACGGCTATGCCGCCACCTTGCATTCCATGGGCTACAACCGCGTCCGCGCCTTCCTTTGGTACCCCTTCCTCACCCGCATCATCGAGAGATAAACCCGTACCTTGTCAGGGGTAATCGCCATATAATTTAAGGCTGTTATTTGTACCAAAATGTCAAAGATCTCCTTGCTGCGTTTTTATGCGAAGCGAGGAGCTTCGTTTTCAGGCTTTTTAGACCGGCGGGGCAGCTGCCGCGAAGACAAGTGGCTTGCCACTTGGTAATGCGTAATGAGAAATGCGTAATGCGCAATTGCCCGGGGGATCGGGGGATTCGTCCGGGGGCGAGTCGTTGTAGAGGACGGTGGGTGGTGGGAGACCGAGGAATTCGGTGGCCTCGTCGCGTTTGAGGTCCGGCAGAGGTGGTGGAAAGTCGGCGTTGAAGCGGGAGATGTAGTATGGGGTATGTTCGTTGCGCTTGGGAACGCCGACGGTGTGGAATATCCAGGCACCACGCATGAATTCACTGCTGAAGATGGGTGCCAGGACGGGGATTACTTTCCTGTAGTCATGCGGGGCGTCGAAGCAGACGGCTATCATGTAGGTGCCACCGCGAAG
>CAYZFL010000007.1:0-28460 GCA_964477785.1 uncultured Bacteroides sp. | reverse complement strand
TATTTCGTCTCGGCGCTCAGATATTACGTCGATTTTTGGGATTTTATAGTTTAAATCGTTAAAAAATTTCTTTTTTAAAGAAATTTCATTGAAATGCTTGTATAGCTCAGATATTCTAACGAAATTTGTTTCAGAATCACGCTTAGACAAAACTGTAGAAGGAACCGGATATTTCTCTTCTTTACGGCAAATCTACTTGTATTATATGCGACGACTCCTTTAACTTGCTGTAAATAACCCTATTTACAGTTAAAGCTAAATTATTTTAATCCGTAACTATGTTGACAAACTTATAATTCAACCAACTTGTCATCTATTTGATTGTATCTTAAATTGTCATTATAAATTATATAATGCTGTTAAGGAAACTGTCTAAAAACATATTAAAACTCTTAGCTCCGCTAATCAGTAACGACCGCTGGTTTGTGGAAAAGATATATTATCTTCGTACGGGGCGCCATCTCGATTTGGATAATCCTCAGACTTATAACGAAAAACTTCAGTGGCTCAAGATATACAATCGACACGAATACCAGCAGAAGCTCGTCGACAAACTAAAAGTAAAGGATTTTGCGGCCCGTGAGATCGGTGAAGAATATATCATTCCTACCCTCGGCGTGTGGGATTCACCAACCGATATCGATTACGATTCATTGCCCGAAAGTTTTATACTTAAACCCACTCATGGTTATGGCGGCAAAGGTGTGGTGTTTTGTAAAAGCAAGAAAATATTTGACCGCAAGAAAGCTTGCGATGTTTTAAAGCGGGGGCTACGTAGAAAAAACTACCCCACTCTTCGCGAATGGCCTTATAAATATATCACACCCCGAATAATTGCCGAAAAATACATAGGCACGAAAAAAGAGCCAATCCCTGCCGATTATAAGTTTTTCTGTTTCGGCGGCCGCGCGATGTATGTGATGGTTTGCATAGGAAGAACTGCCGACGGCCGCAAGCCCAGGTATTATTTTTTCGACAGAGACTGGAATTTCAAACCTTTCAACAAGGTTGACAAAGATACTCCGACTGATTTCTCGCTTCCGCGTCCAGAGAAAATCGACGAGATGTTTGAATTAGCCGATAAGCTGAGCCAAAACGAGCCGCACGTAAGAGTAGACCTTTACTATGTGGAAGGTAAGATATATTTCGGCGAGATAACCTTCTTCAATGCTTCCGGCTACGACAACGACATAAATCCCGAAACCGACTGCTATTTCGGCTCCCTCATCAAACTCCCGGAACCTTCATACATGCGTTAAACCTATGTTTTCTTAACTACTTTACAAGGATTTTTCCCGAGACTACCAAATGTGAAGGAATGCCCTTCGCCACCATACATTCTTTCCGAAACGGAAGTTGTAGCCATAATCGCAATAAAACGGCTGCCCGATGTAGTGGGCATCGTAAATCATGCCTGCCTGCATTTTTTCTTTTTCAGTCATTTTGCCTTAATGATTTCTTTTCTGCAAATATAAGATTAATCGATGGTTTATTCTTAATTTTGCATATTAAAAGATATTATCTGTTATGAATTACTCTGCGAAAGACCCGGAATGTCTCAGGAAGGTCAAATCCGGTGAATGGATCGACGGTTTTGCTCCAGGCATAGCCGAATATCTTGATTTATGTGAGGAACTTTGTTTTGAATTCAACTCACTGCCTCCGTCACGCAAACAGGAGCGCGGCGATTTGCTTCGCAGAATATTCAAATCAGTTGGGAAAAACTGCATCATAAATCCTCCTCTACATTGCGACTTCGGATCTAATATCCGTATCGGAGACAACTTCACCGGCAATTTCAATCTCGTTATTCTCGATGAAGCCGATGTAACGATAGGCAATAATGTCTTTATAGGTCCGAACACGAGTCTGTGTACAGTAATTCATTCATTTAATCCAGAAGAAAGGAACAGAGGAATAATGTGCGCCCGCCCCATAACCATCATGGATAATGTATGGATAGCCACAAATGTGGTGATTCTTCCGGGAGTGACCATAGGCGAAGGTGCCGTAATTGGTGCCGGAAGTGTCGTCACCAAAGATGTGGCGCCTTACACCCTCGCAGCTGGAAACCCGGCTCATTTTATCAAAGAGATCGGACATTAATTCATGGAACGAATAGAACAGGAAAAACTGGTAGTAAGCCAGATGATTACAATATATTGCCACCGACATCACAATACCAAAGGCGATGATTTATGCGACGAATGCCGCAGTCTTCTCACCTATGCCCATCAAAGGCTGAGCCGTTGTCCCAAAGGCAATTGCAAGACAAGTTGTCGGAAATGTGAAATTCACTGTTATACACCGGCTAACAGGGCTAAAATCCGCGAAGTGATGAAAGAAATCGGGCCCCGTATGCTCTTCATCCACCCCGTTTCGGCCATAAAGCATCTGATTTCGGAACTGAGATAACGAGGTTACAATTCTGATTATAAAATCTTTTCACCATGACAAGTTCCATCTTAAAGCGAATATCGCTGACTATACTCCTTTCGTTGACTGCAACATTTGCAGCCGTGGCTCAGCAGGCACAGGGCTTCGTGCATCGTCAGTCGGACCCCTCAGGTTATGAATGGCCCACCGACACAAACGTAGTGAATAAACTTGACAGATGGCGTGACCTCAAGTTTGGAGTCCTCTTTCACTGGGGCCTGTATTCAGTACCCGGTATCGTAGAGTCATGGTCGATTTGCTCCGAGGACGTAGACTGGATTACACGCAAGGGTAATCTGCCATATGATGAATACAAGAAATGGTATTATAGTCTGGCCGATTCACTGAATCCGGTGAAATTCGACCCGTCGCAATGGGCAGACATCATGGATGACGCCGGCATGCGCTATGCTATTTTCACAACCAAACATCATGACGGATTCTGCATGTTTGACAGTGACTCCACAGATTTCTCCATCGCCAAAGGACCCTTTGCCTCCAGTGAGAAACGCGATGTAGCGCGCCACGTGTTCAACGCTTTCCGTGACAAGGATTTCTGGATAGGTGCATACTTCTCCAAGCCCGACTGGAATTGCCCCTGGTTCTGGAGTCCTGGATTCGCGACCCCAAACCGGCATATAAATTACAAAAAGGAGCGTCATCCCGACTGGTGGAAACGTTATCAGGACTTTACCTCCGGACAGATAGGCGAACTGCTCTCGGGTCGGTACGGCAGGCTCGATATACTCTGGCTCGACGGCGGATGGATTCGAGGTGATGAGGTAGGTCTCGACAGCCTTCTGCTTGATGCCCGCAAAGGTCGACATCCTGGGCTGATTGCCGTTGACCGCAGTATCCGTGGCCGAAATGAAAACTATCAGACTCCCGAACGCGGCATACCCGACATACCCGACAAACAACTTCCCTACCCATGGGAGAGTTGCATCACACTGAGCAACGACTGGGGATGGGTGCCGAACGCGCCATATAAATCGCCTGAAAAAATAATTGCCCTACTCACCGAAGTCACCGCCAAAGGGGGATGCCTGCTGCTTGGCGTGGGCCCCACAGCAGAGGGTCTTATAGAGCCTGAAGCCGAATGGCGGCTTCGTGCCGTGGGAGAGTGGCTGCGACGAAACGGAGAGAGGCCATCTATTCCACAGTTACCGCGCCGTTTTACAATGATGGAAATATTTGGTTCACTGCCTCAAAAGACGGCTCTACGCTTTACGCCATATATATCCCCGAAGAAGGCAAAGCAATGCCTGAAGAAATAAGCTGGAGCGGCAACGTGCCCCGAGGGCGCATGATTATGCTTGACGGCAACCGACGGCTAAATTACAGCGCCGGCAAGACCGGGGTAACTAAAGTAAAATTACCAAAAGATATTAAACTCGGTCCCTTTGCAATTAAATTCACTAAAAAATGAAATGCAGATTCCTGACATTTGCGACAACTTTGACCGCATTTTTTGCCGTCAATAGTGCCACTCCGATATATCGGCAGGCTTCGGCTCCAATCGAAGCCCGTGTGGCTGATTTGCTCTCACGGATGACCCTCGAGGAGAAAGCCGGTCAGCTTCTCTGCCCTATGGGTTGGGAAATGTATGAGCGTTTACCCGACGGCAGGATTGCTGCTTCCGAGAAATTCAAAAGTCAGAATCGCGGTGACATGCCTGCAGGAAATTATTGGGCGACTTTGCGCGCCGACCCCTGGACGCAAAAGACTCTTGAGAACGGTCTTAGTCCTGCAGAAGGTGCCGAGGCGCTCAACGCCCTTCAGCGTTTTGCCTGCGACAGCACAAGGCTCGGCGTCCCCATACTTTTTGCAGAAGAATGTCCTCACGGTCACATGGCCATAGGTGCGACCGTCTATCCTACCGGGCTTGCCATGGCAGCGACATGGAATCGGGATCTTATACGCCAAGCTGGTGAGGGGATAGCGCCTCTTGCTATGGTTTAAGGGCTATTGATGCTCTCCGACGAGGTCTTATATCGGAAGCTGCAATAGATACTGCCGTAGCCCGCGTTCTACGACTTAAATTCAGGCTCGGTCTCTTTGAAAATCCTTACGTCGACCCACAAACAGCCGCAAAGCACGTAGGGTCAAAGGCTCATCGTCAAACTGCACGGGAAGTCGCCCGACAAGGTATCGTACTTCTAAAAAATGACAACGCCATTTTGCCGCTCGACCGCTCGCGCGTCCGCCGTATAGCTGTCATCGGTCCCAACGCTGATGAGCAATACAACCAGCTCGGCGATTATACCGCTCCTCAGCCGGAGGATAAGATTACAACCGTTCTGGAAGGCATACGTGCCGCCGCTCCTGACGCCGAAGTGCTCTATGCTAAGGGATGCGCCATACGCGACACTTCCCTGACCGACATCCCTGCCGCCCTTGCAGCCGCCCGTAATGCCGATGTAGTAGTGCTGGTGGTCGGAGGTTCAAGCGCACGTGACTTCAAAACTTCTTACGCCGAAACAGGAGCCGCCAATTCAAATTCTTCCTATGTCAGCGACATGGACTGCGGCGAGGGCTTCGACCGCTCTACCCTGAATCCGCTCGGCGACCAGTTGCGCCTTATGCAGGCAATATATGACACGGGGAAACCGGTTGTAACCGTCTATATTCAGGGGCGCCCGCTCGACATGAATCTTGCTGCAGAACGTTCCGATGCTCTTCTCACTGCCTGGTATCCCGGCGAAGAAGGCGGCGCGGCTGTGGCAGATGTGATTTTCGGCGATTGCAATCCCTCGGGACGGCTGCCTGTGAGCATACCGCGTTCGGCAGGCCAGTTGCCCGTATATTATTCCCGTCCGGGAGCCGACCGAGACTATATGGATGGGGCCGGCAAGCCACTTTACAGCTTCGGATACGGGCTTAGCTACACCTCTTTTGATTATTCCGACCTCAGGATTCAGCCCTCAGATACCGGCAAAAGCTTCAATGTAAGCTGCACAGTCACCAACACAGGTTCACGCCCCGGAGCGGAAGTCGTTCAGCTTTACCTGCGCGATGTGGTCGCCTCGGTCAGTCAGCCGCCAATGCTCCTCAAAGGCTTTGAACGTATTGAGTTTAAGCCAGGAGAAAGCCGGGAAGTTACTTTCCACCTCGGACAGGATGAGCTATCCATTTACGACCAGTCTCTTAAGCGTGTTGTGGAGCCCGGCCTCTTCAAAGTCATGATCGGCCCTTCAAGCGACAATCTTCCTCTTAAAGGCGAATTCAATCTTAAATAAGCATCGGGTTGTTATTTTGGGGAAATGTACAATTCGAAATGTTCAAAAAGCAAAGTCGAATAAAATCGCAAAACACTTGTGAGATAAAAAAAAATGTTGTAACTTTGCGTCGCAAAACGGGAGTCAGGAGTGACTCTAAACTCGACAGACATAAATCAAGCCTAAGGCTTGATCACAGGAGAGATGGCAGAGTGGTCGATTGCGACGGTCTTGAAAACCGCTGAGGGTCACACCTCCGGGGGTTCGAATCCCTCTCTCTCCGCCAAAATTCGATTAAAACGCTGATACATAAAAAGTTATCGGCGTTTTAATTTAAAGAGTCGGACACAAATCGGACACCGATTTTGACGGCTCGGGAAAACAGAGTATCAACCTTAACATTCTTTATTGCCAAAGAATGTTAAAAAAATGTGCGCTACCCGCAAAAATTTCTCCCCTAAGAGTGAAGTCCTCGGCTTCACATATCCCAAACTCCACACAGGTAAATCATGGTATGTCGACTTCTTTTCGCTCGATCCTGCGACAGGAACGATGCGAAGAAAGAAGTATATGCTTGACAGCATAGGCAAAGTAACAGACCGCAGAAAAAGAGCGCAGGAGATGATTGAGTCTCTGATGAAGTTGCTGCGCTCCGGATGGTCGCCGTGGGTTAACGTCGATGATAACCGTGGCTATACTTTGTTAGAGGAAGCCCTCGAGAAATACGAGAAATCTTTAGAGAAATTGCCGAAGTTAAAAACTCGGCAAAGCTACAGTTCACGCTTGAATGTACTTAGGGAGTACATCAAGAGCCGTGTGATCCCACCGAAATATGTCTACCAGTTCGACGCATCGTTTGTCAGCGACTTCCTCGACTGGCTTTATCTCGATCGCGACGTGACCGGCCGCACCCGAAACAATTATCGTGGTTGGTGTTCGGCATTGGCTGCATATTTTATCGAGCGAGAGTATATATCAACGAACCCTGTGGTAAAAATCAAAGTGGTTCCCGAGGACGCGAAAAAGCGTCAACCACTTACTGCTGAAATGCTCCAGTCGCTACGAAACTACCTGAAAGAGAATAACCCGATATTTCTTTTGGCTTGCATGATGGAATATTATACAATGATACGTCCGGAGGAATTAAGCAACCTCCGCATAAAAGACATTTCGGTTAAAGAGCAAAGTGTCTTTGTCGCTGCGGAGTTCAGTAAAAACAAGCGCGATGGAAAGGTCGGCCTTAATGATGAACTTATAAAGCTAATGCTCGACATAGAGCTGTTTAAGTGGCCGGGCGATTGTTACATATTCGGAGATAAACTGCGGCACTGCATGAAGAAGGCAAGCAGTGAAATCTTCCGTCGAGAGTGGAAGAAAGTTCGAGCAGCCTTGAAATGGAAGGACATTTATCAGTTTTATTCTTTGAAGGATAGCGGCATTCGCGACCTCGCGAACGCCAAAGGCATCGTGATAGCGAGAGACCAGGCCCGCCATACCGATGTCTCAACCACCAACAGATATTTGCAGGGCCGAGACATGCCGGTGCATGATGAGACAAAGCATTTCAAAGGTTCACTTTGAAGCGAACAAGACCCGCCATCACGGCGAGCCTTGAACTTCTTATGTTAAAAAAATGTACTGTTTGGATTAAATGGCGGTCATTGCCCATTCGTAACCCTTGAGGTCGTTGACATTGAGACGGAAGCCCAGGAATACCATAGTAAGTGCTACATCCTGCGTAGAGAGTTCGCACGTGTCCTCGAGGATCTGGACAATTTCGTAGGATGTCATGTTGTCGCCTCCGTCTGTCGGAGGCACAACCGGTCTGTACTGCGAGGCAAACATAGCCACGATTGGGGCGGTTGCAGGCAGACTGTTTTCAGACAGCGCATTGATTGCGGCGTCGATTCTTTTTTCAAATTCGTTCATTGTCTTGTGAAGTTTTGGCGTTAATAAAATTGTTTAGAGACAGAAAAACGGCTGTCATATCCCGTTCGCCAAAACTTCACAAGGTTCCACTCCGAAGAGCAAAAGTTGTTAGGATATGACAGCCGTAGCTGTTTATGTATGGGCATAAAAAATGCCCGAAATATGTTCGAGCCTCTAACCGGGACTCCTCGGAATGGTCGAACCATCATGAAGTTTTGGCACTGCAAACTTACGACAAGTTTTCTACATGACAAAAGAAAAACAGAAAAAATTACAGTTCTATTTCATAGAAATAGCCGGTCAATAGTTTCTTCAACCCGTCCATAGCGATGTCTGCCTCAATTTTCTCACATACGAAGCGGCGGTTATGAATAAGAAATATAGAGGCCGGGTCGGGGATTGAATCGGCAATGAACTTGATACACTGTCGAACCTTAGTACATATGACAATAGACCCATTGATTGTGTTGGCTGCGAGATTAGACAATCCATCTATCGGAATGAGAGAAAGCGAGTATTGCGGATCCTCTGTGGTCGGCTCTGTATCTGAGAGCGAAGCCTTGACGCGAGCGCGAAGTTGCGGACGTGGGTGCCATATAGTTCCCGAATAGGTTCCTCCGGCAGTGAGTTCTGTACTGTCAGTTATATAGTCACCGTTGGAATCCGGCATTATGGCAATATAAATTACGTCTGTTTTGTCATCGGTCGGCTTACTTTCATCATCTTCTTCATTAAGAATCCTCTCTATGTCAAGTTCTGTTTCATTGCCATTCTTGTACCAGTCCATTTCGGTGATGTCAGGAACCTGCAGCATCTTTACCGGAAAAGAACCGATAGGGACATCCTTAGGCATAGATCCGGAACTCCCGCTTCCCGGTGCTATATATTCAAAAAAATCACATGTTCCATCCACAAACCGAGCGGGCACAAATTTAAGTTCTACTTCGACGTCTTTCTTTTCATCGGTAAGCCTCGGGCGAAACTGGTTGACCTCTACAAATCCTTCGGCTTCAGTGTATATAAACTGTCGCCCGTCCTTACATTTGAACAGAGTTCCTTTATACTCTGTCAAATCTGACTGTGATTTTCCCCATACCAACAACTCCACAATGGAATTGAACTCATCGTTGACCTTGCAGTTCGACATTATATATTCGTCGAGGAGATCTGTCGGATCGGCATCGAAATCTGCGAAACCGACATTGTTGACAGATATATCTACCTGAGTTTCATCATCAACTTCAACTGAATATTCATCGACAACATTTTTGAGGCAGACGGTAGCAGCCCGCTGCTTGTAGTGGTCGCTTCTCTGCTTCAGAAACATTCTCTTCCCGGCATAATCGACAGAGAGTACGAGGCCAAACGTATTTTCGAGCTGCGACCACCATTCATTCACGCTCCAATGAGGAAGGCACTTGTTGCATTCTACCATGTTGTTAGCGTTAACAATGAAGATTCGCTTGAAAAACTGATTTGTATAAAGGGCGTTGTTTTCACGGTTCAGAGTGAAACCGGTGGCAGCTGCTATTTTTTCAGCCATGATCCACACAAAGGGTTGTATAACCTCCGATTTAACCGGAGGATTGTCAGAAGGACGTCTGTAACCGTCCTCTCCGTCGTAACTTCTCCAGAAAGCTTTTAGGGCGTTGTGTCCCTTATTTGTAAATTCGTATGCATAGTAATTACATTTACAGCTTGCTGAAGAATTTATCACCGGGAACGCCACCCATGGATAAGTTCCGTTATATATATGACTGAATAAAATGTCATCGCCGTGTTTTCCGTCATCGCTAAATTTGGCACGATTAAAAACAAAGTTTGAATTACCTTTAAAACGGGAGTCCGCCGGATAGTATTTCCACCCTGGATTAGAGCCACGGCCATCCCAATGAGAGCCATCCGGCCAAGTGGTCATGAACCAGTCTCCGAGGTCGAGGCTGTCAATATATGTGTCATCCATTTTGTTGCCGTAGTTGTAAGATGCGGCTTCTCCAAGAAGCTGCACCTTTACGGCAGTCTCCGTTACTGATGTAATATGTGCTGTTCCTGAAAGGACAGTTACATTATCGACGATAAGGACAGCGGTTAAAATGCGTGGCTCTTTGGATTGATCCATTCTGTTGATAAATCCAAAGATGCTGCGGTTCTCGGCCAGAGCGATCGGTAATTCGATATCATAAGTATATGATGCCGATTTTGTAAAAAACGAGTTCTCAGTCGTAAATTTGATGGTCTGGTTCTCTTTAGGAATGGCCGGTTTCCCGTCAAGGTAAAGTTGTATCATCGTTTCGGGTTGTTGCGAAGTTTTTGAAAATGCGTGTATTTCTTATGAAACCCATCTTCGCCATCGAGGATGACCTTAGCCTCGATGCCGTCTTCAAGCGCATCGGAGAGACGCGTAATGGCCTCATTGGCGGCAATGTTGGTTTGAGTCATGGCCGACAATCCACCAATCAGAGCGGAGTCATACGACGCGCCACGGCTTACGTCCCCTCTCGCGCTCACCCCAACACCTTGCCCGATAGCATTGCTGACATCAGCGGCAGTAAGAGATCCTATAGTATTATTGCGTTGTGCTGTGTCAATGAGACGGAGCACCGGCGCAAGAGCAGGGTTCGCAACGGCTTGATGGTTCGCGACAAATTCATTGGCGTGGACCACTCCCACCTCGCGACGGTTATTTGAATCTCGCGCGGTGAAGCCGCCTTCATAATAACCGGCAGCCTGAGCTTCATGTTGTTTCTTAATCGTAGCAATCTGTACCATGCCTGCAGCTGTAGCCATAGCTGCTGCCACTGGTCCGAGCCAAAAGGCGATTTTTGCCGCAGAAGCATAGGCATTGATTGCAGCAACGGCTGTTTGAGCAACCGCCTGAGCAAGCTCGAGTTTCATGGCTTTGTCGTTGTATTTATTTTTTATCTTAGCAACGGCTTCCTCTTTCTGTTTTTCGAGTTTTTCCTTTCTCTTAGAGTTCTTACCCGCTGCGGCTATCTCTTTATCGTATCTCTTTTCCGTTTTGGCGAGTTCAAGGTCGCGTTCAGCGTTGGCATAGGCAGAATATTGGGCTATCCCGGCGCTCATGAGAGCGAATGCAGCTGAAGCAGCGGCCCCGAGGTTGCCCCAAAAGTCTCCACCTTCTTTCCCGAGTTCTTCAAGGAACTTGGTTATCGAATTGTAGAGATTAATGGCCATATCACCATATTCGGATTGTGCTTGCCTGGCCTTTTCTAAGTCCTCATCACGGTATTTCTGCTTGATGTCTCTAACAGCTCTTTGATATTCTTCTTCGGAAATTAATTGTTGCCGATGAAGTTCCTCCAGCATGTCAAGCTCGGCCTGTTCTCGGCGAGAACCTGACGCTTGACGGTATTGGGTTTCAAATGCCAAAAGCGCTTCGGCAGTTTCTTTTTTCTTATCAAGCTGATCCTGTGCAATGCGTTCATTTATTTGCCGGTCAAGGTTGGCCCATTCCTCGGAGTCTTTTATATATAGTTCTCGTTTCGCTGTGAGATAACGAACATCCTCTTGGAAAAGCATCTGATTGAGCAGCTTCTTATTTTGGAAGTCCGGAGATTTCGGGTCAAAGAAGGCCGATGTCAAAGCGTCGGAATTTTCTTTGTGCTCGGTTTCGACTTCCTCAAGTCTGCGCTTACGTTCAGCGTCCTGTTGTTTTTTCAACAGATTGGCTTTAGAGGATAGAGCCTGACCGTAAGCCGCAATGTCGAGTTTGTTATGGTTTTCGTGGATTTCGATAACATCATCAACATAGTCTTTTTCAAGCTGCTCTTTTTGGGCAAGGTAATCAGCATAGTTGCGTTCGCCGGTTACATACATTGTAAGGTTCTCTGCCTCGGCTTGAAGGTATTGAGCCTTGCGTTCATCAAGGGCATTTTTAAGAGCCTCTTTCGCCGCCCGTCGAGCTTCGCGCTCTTTACGCTCCCGCTCTTTACGTTCCGTGTCTGTCTCTCCAAGAGATAATGATCCGGAAGTATCTAAAATAGGTTCTTTCTTCGGAGGGTTGTTCGCAGCATCTTTTTGTAAATTCAAGCCATAAGCAGCTAAAACAGAATTTTCCTTTGTGCGGACAATTTCAAGATTTCTTTTTGCTTCGTCGAGATTGTCTTTCAAATATCCCATGGCTTGTGAATAAGAGTTGCCAACAGAACCCCATGAAGTTGTATATTGACCGCCAACTAAATTGACGTTTTCCATCTCTTTTTTATTCTTATCATAATTTTTTTGAGCTTCATTGACACGAATTGTCGCCTCTGCTTTTTCCTTGCCTATTTCCTTAAGTTTTTCTCTTGCACCTTCCAACTCGTACTGATGAGTTAGAGATTCAAGATAATCATCGAGTTTCTCCTTGGCAGCAATATATTTACCTGTTGTAGCGTCAAGATGAGCATTATAGCCGGGGATGATTTCATTCAGCTGATTTATAGCTTTCTGTCTTTCCTCAAGAGATAAAAGCTCATTTTGAGCTGCTGAAACAAGAAGGTCAATCTTTGATTTTTCCTCACCCATTTGTATGAGAGCTTCCTCGCGAATTTTATTTGCCGTATTGCGAGCTTCTTCCAATTTACGAGAAAAATCAGTGACTTTTCTCGCTCCGGCAATGAAAGCCGCGGTAACTGCCGCTATCATCGATAATACCAGACCGAGAGCGTTAGACTTCATTGTGGCGTTTAGGGCAACGAAAGCTTTCCGAGCGGCACCAAGACCTTCCGTGAATGCGAGAACTACTACCCGGCCCATGCCAACAACAGCGTTATATGCAGTCTGCACCGCTTTTGCTGCTTTCGTAACCGCAGTATTATATGCGACTGCAACAGCATGAGCCATTGTCGCAGTTTTAGATAAAAGCACACCGGCATAATATGAGGCGATAACACCCACAAGAACTAACAGCTCCTTGTGATATTTGACAATGAAATTTACTATTTCTGAAATGACTTTCATCAGCATTGAAGTTCCGGAAATGCAGTATCTCATTACGGGTAACAACTGCTTTCCAAGTGTGACTGCCATTTCAGTGAAACCTTTCTTGGCTTTGTCGAGCTGGGCCTGAACGGTATTGTTCTGGACGTTGAACTCATTGGTTACCGATGTGCCCTCGCGGAAGGCATTGTTGGCTTCCTGCTGTTGCCATTTGAGTTCATCAACATGCCCGGCTAAAGCGGCCAGGACCGGGATTGCTCTTGCTCCGTCGGTCCCCATGCGATCGAATACGGTTGCAAGAGTTTCCATGCCGCCGAACTTATTCAGATGCTCAAAGAGCATTATAAGAGCGCCGTTCATGTCGGTCTTCACCATGTCGGAGAATTTCTTCACATCCATGCCGGCGGCTTTGGCAATCTCAGCCGGTTTTTGATATATCGAGGTGATGAGCTGACCTACTGCAGTAGAAGAAGCCTCGACCGCGAGGTTTTGAGTATCGAGTACCGCAGCAAAGGACATTACTTGACTGACTGTCATTTTTGACTGAGCCGCGATACCTCCTAATCTGGATGAGAATTCAGCAAGATAAGGAGCCGAGGCAGAACAGTTCTGCGACAATTCATTGATGACCGAGCCTACCTTTAGCAGAGATTGTTCAGTGCCATATCGGGCTTCATCGCCAAAAATACCGGTCAACTTGGAGAGTGTAAGAGTAGCGCCCTCGCCGAGATCATCGAGAGCTACATTGATTTGGTCGGCGGCTTTAACGAAGCCAAGGACATCTTGAACCGATGTTTTACCGAGGCGACCGGCTTCTTGAGCGAGTTTATTAAGGTCTTCTCGCGAAGTGCGAGTGTCCATTTTTCTGAATTCATCGTTCAAGGCGGCCACCTGTTCGGCGGTCATGCCGGTATATTTGCGAACGTTTGCCTCCTCGGCCTCCATGTCTGCGTAAGCCTGTACAGCGGCTTTCCCGGACATAACAACGCCAGCGAATGCTGCAGTGGCGGCTGCTGCAGTGGCACCCCAGTCGTTAATGCCATTCTTGAGGCGGTCAAAGAAACTTTCATCTCTATCCGGGGCCATCTCTTTCTTCACCTTCTGAAGTTCTGTCTGAACTTCTTTCAGCTTACCAACATATTCATCCCACTCCTTAGTGCCGCGCTTAACGCGACCAGAGTTGAGTTCGTTGTTGATAAGTTTGATCGTGCGCTGCAATTCACGCGGAGACGCTTCATTGAGGCGCACCATTGCGGCCCGGATATTAGCCGCATTGGTTCTCATGTTGTCAATCTCCTTATTGACTTTTTGTAGTTGCTTGTTGATAGCGTCGATGCCACGGGTATCACCTTTCCTGAAAGCCTCTGCGAAACGGTCGCGCAGATCTGCCGCTTGGTTCTCGAGCCTTTCAAGTTTTTCCTGGGCTTCTTTGGAGTTGACCTTTAGGATTACTTCTGCTTCTCTTTGAGTCATGGGAATGGGAATTTATATTGCAAAAATACCCCTCCTGCACCACCCCGAAAAAGACAGCAAGAACGGCCTCGCGGTCGCTCTTGCCAGAACATTGAGATTATAATGGAGAAAACTTAGTTGTTCAATATTTATTAGCAAAAACCTGATCGTAAACAAGGCATTTGCCTTATCTCTTTCTCTTCCTCAGCATGGCTCCTATGCCGGTCTTTTCCTTTATCCACTTCCACGGCTCGAATCGCCACGGCAGGCCCTTATATTCAAGATAATTGTTCAGGCAGCTTGACAGCTCTATGAGATATATTGCCATAAGTACGCCCATCGAGAATATCGGTTTGCCGAGGCTCGCCCCGAATGTCCTGAACAAAAGCTCCGCCACAGTCACCCAGCCCAGGTAGTCCACGCATTTATTTATAGACCTCCTCCACGCCCGGGAGAAACGTATAGTCTCGCCCCTCACAGCCGCCGCCTTTATGCCGTAGCGCAAATCAAGCAACAGCAGGCCCGCGCCTAAAAGCAGCCACCAACCTAAATGCGCGTAAAAATCAACTATCGCCGCGCCCAGTATCGCAAAAAAGGCACAAAATATATTTCCCTGACTTTCCATTGCAAATTCTAAATTTATAGTTTCTAAATTCTTAATTTTCTTTTCCTTGCCAGCCACACAACTGCCGCGCAAAGGGCCACGAACAATACCCCCATGGCCACGCCGCCGAGGCTCATCTTGGCCTTCTGCCATGCCGTCAGCTTCTTCTCCACCGGATAAGGCACCTGAACCGAATCAGCCTTCACTGAATCAAGACGCGCCCGCATATCTCTTATCAAGCTGTCGCGCTTCTCTATTTCCTTTTCAAGTTCCTTTTCCCGGTAAGAAGAGCTGTAAACTATCCGCTCTCTGTCGTGCCTGAGCGTATCCCCTCTGTCGTTAAGCACAAGTCGCTCGCTTACTGACTGCATCAGCGAGTCAATAGTACGTTCTCTTGAGCGTATCTTTTCACGCAAATAGTCTATAAGTTGTGTCAAAGCGGTTGTGTCTGCCTTGACGTACTCTTTCTTCACGCTCTCCGTCGGCACATATACGGTTCTCGTGCAGCCGCAAAGCATAGAGATCAGAATCCCCCACACAATCGCGTTGAGCCACAGTATCACCGGCGCCGCATATCTCGACCTGAATCTTGCAAGCATCCTTTTCATAGCCTTACTTCGCATAAATAATCTGCCTGCGGTTCTCTCCTCCGGCTTTGTGGCTGACATGCACCCACTTTGGGCCCGTCCTCAAATCGCCCTTCTCGAATATCAGCTGGTCGAAAGGCAATTTAAGCTTGATGGCGAGCTGAAACAGCTTCGCGTTGTCGACCTCGTTGCCCGTGGTAATGTCCGCCGCCTCGCCCTTCGTGTGCTGACTTGTGGCTACGCCGCCCACCGCCTTGTTCAGCCTCGGACATCTGTAACCGCTCGTCACCGTAATGGGCCTGCCCCACGCCTCGCGCAAAGGGTCGAGCACCGCGTCCACAAGTGCCGCGATACCGGCCTTCGCCGCCTCCGGCACGCTGTTGTCTATGGCGTGCCGGTAAGCGGTCTCGGACCTCTCAAATTCCTGGAAGGTGAAGTATTTCATGCCTCTTCGCTTTGGGTGTGATACGAGCGGTTTCTCAGTGCCGTGATACTCGCATGGGTGAAGTCGAGCACCGTGCTCTCCACGTTCTGAGGGCATGAGGTATTTATCCTCATTTGTCCGCCCACCCACTGAAAAGAGCAAAGCTCCTGGTTGGTCTCCTTGTCGACAACACGGCCGTCGGATATGGCCACCACGGCATCGCCGTTCTGCTCCTGCACCACTGCTGCCATGCCATAAGCTGCGTTAACCTCGTCCTCGTTAGTTACTGCGATTGTCCTTGTGATAACTTTAATCTGTTTCATTGTTTTTTTTGTTTTTAAAAGGTTTATAATATTGTTGTCTGTATCGGTTTTTAATTCTTAATTCCAAATTATCTCACACTATCGGGTCTTCGATTCCTCCGCCCGGGGCAATGCTGCCCGTCACCGTGAAGAGCTTGCTGTACTCGCTCAACATCCAGTAGCCGGGATGTTGGTCACCGCCCGTCGAAGTGTCGACGAGATAGCCGAAAGTATTGTCGTCGGCCGAAGAATCATTCGCCACGGCGTAAATGGTGGTATAGACCCTCACCGCATCGCCCGGCACGACGCCCGCCAGCTTGTGCTTTATCGTCGTCTGCGGCATGGCGTTGTATGCCGTGTTTCGTGCCGGAAGCTGTGCCTCGCCGCTCGCCGAGTCGTTGTATATCTCGGTGCCGTCCTCTTTCCGCGCACTTATCCTCGCCGTCACGCTCACCGATATGTCGTTGTCAGAGGTGGCGTTTGAGAATTGGGCATAAACCGGGCCGAAGCTCCACGTAAGAGTGGCGTTCTGCATCGTCGGCCCGTTGTCCGTGCCGCTCAGATGCCCCTCTATCACATTATACTGCGCCAGGTTCTTGTTAGGCACGAATCCTTCGGCGCCGCTCACCAGGCTATATGTCGCAAGCCCAGTGCACTCACGGTAAGGATAATACCAGTCACGCGAGTTGTCGCCGTCACCCGGAAAGAGATTGAAGGTGTACCTCTTCTTGCTTATCAATGACATTGTACCTCCGGTAAAAACTTCCGTGCCGCGATTACTGCGATATTTTTTGAAGCTCGCGCTCTCCGTCAGCTTCGTGCAGAGCATCAGATAAAGGTTGTAGCGTATCGTCGTGCCGTCGGCGTTGAGCAGAAAGTCGCGGAGATTAAACCCGTTCATCAGCACTCCCCCCTCCGGGGTCGCATCCGGCCAGCCCAGTATCACGCTTCCCCCTCCGTTCACGCTCCCGAAAGGCGTCTGCGCCTGGGCCACGATGCAGGGTCTGTCGAGGCTGATTGCGCCACCGGAGCTTCCCTCTATGCCCACTACGGCCAGTGTGAGGTAAAGCTGGTTCATCGCCACATGCCCGTCGCCGTCGTCCTCCGAGCCTATGCTCACGAAGTCGGTATAGCGGAAATCGCTGTCGGGGTCTATCTCCACCACGCCCTGGAGCCAGCCCATGCCCTGCCCCTCGCTGTTCGCAATAGGGCGGTAATATATTCCGGCGGGCACCGCCTCGCGGTTGGCGCGGTAATCCTCGGCGCATGATTTTATGTAGGCTTGTCTGAAAGGATGCTTGGCGTTATGGTTATAGCCCTCGAAATCTGTCAACCTCGCCCACTGCCCCGCCTGAGGTACTTTCCACTGGCTCCACATGGGGTATTCCCCTTCAGTGCCGTCATACTCCGGGAACTTCACCCCCTTGGACGTCATGCCATAGTTGATGCTCTGTATCATGCCCTCGGTCAAAGGCCGCCAGTCGCCCACCATGCCGTAAGGCTTGTGCTTGGAGTATATGTTTATCTTCGGCGACTTGCAAAGAGCTGTCAGAGTGATATGCCTCGTCACTCCTAACTCATCGCTCACCTCGGCCATAGTAACGGGTCTCTCTATCTTTGCCATTGCTTATTGATTGGTGATTTTATTTTCAATTCTCATTCCTCATTCTTCCACAAGGCTTGAAACGCCCTTGCTCGATGCTATCGTCTTGTCGCATATCACGCTGTCGGTAGCCTCGTCGTAGGTGAATGTCGCGCCGCCGAGGTGTATTTCCTTCACGAAAATCTTGGCGAAAGGTATGGACTGGGTTCCCGCCACGGGGCCTTCTGCACTGTCTATAATCATAGCATTGGAGAGCTTGAAGAGCATGCCCTGCGCGTTCACAAGCAAGGTGTCCACAAGCCCGTTCTTCGCGGTCACATTTCCGTCGGATACAATATCTCTCTGAGAATATATGCCGAACATGGGCACATTAGCACCACTCGGCACCGTACCTACAATCAGCCCTGTGACGAAACGGCCATTGCCGTTGACGTCAAGGGGATAGGCGGGAGTCGGTGTGCCGATGCCCACGTTGCCCGCCGGAGTTACCGCAACCCACGGCGCACTATGGGAGTTACCGATATAGGCGTATTCCAAAGCATTACCCAGGCCATAGAGTCCGAAGCCTCCCAAATCATTCCCCGCGCTGTCCTTGGCCAGGACTTCCCGCGCCCAGCCTCCTGTTGTAGGAGAACCCGTAAAGAGTGTCAACGAGTCTGAAACATTCTTCGGCTTGCCGTTTTCGAAGAATGTCTGCCCCCATGCTGTATAAGTGCCGTTGTCGGAGAGCTTCGTCGCGCTCGCCACATTGTCCCCGGTAAACGCCACCTTCTCCCACTCTCCCCAATGTTCGCCGTTCAGATAGCTTGAGCGGCGAACATATAGGTGATTGTCCTGATATGCGCTGTATATCTGCTTCTTGTATGCCCCCTCTCTAATGTTTATCAGGAAGAAACTGCCGTGGGGCTTTGCCGTTGGGAAATTGGCAAAGGCCGTGCTCCAGCTTCCTATATCGCTTGTAGTGGTATATATCGTATTGTCTGCCGTCAGGGTATTGGCGTCCAGATCCTGCGGTGAGGAAATTACCACCTGTCGCAAAAACGATGACGCATGATAGCCGTCCAGCATGTCGGCATTCAAATTGCTCACAAGTCCCGAGGAAGCTACGTTCAGTGTATTGGCATACACTGTCTCTGCCACAACATTCTCAGCCGCAATGCCGTTGGTCAGCGTTATCTCCTTGGCCGCATAACCGTCAGGTACCGAGCCTGCCGTTCTTGAAGTCATCAGCTCTACTCCCGTCGAATTGGCCAATGAGATATACAGCGCATTTGGGTTTGGCGAATTATAGTAAACCTCAAGATAGCAATACAAATCGCCACTCGAACTTGTCGGATATACGATTCGGGCTTTGGAGAAAAGATAATTCACGCCTCCGAGCTGAACTATCGAAGCTCTTTGGGCGTTTACACTCGCATAAGAGCTCGTGAAGCTCAGCACCACTCCGCTGGAAGCCATATACGCATATTGATTCTGAATGGCTACTATTCCCGAAGCCTGCGTATTCAACCTTGCTATACGTATCCACCCGGCTTCAGTAACAGCACCTCCATAAGTGGCATATCCACCTCTTGCAAGCTCCGTGCCGTGAATACCGTCAACCATATCGGCGTTAAGCCCGCTTCCCGCTCCCATGTTGCCCGCATGGAAATAGGCGTTTGAGTCCAGCGAGCCGTCGGCCTTCATGAACTGAGAGGCCGTGCCACCGTTCACCTTGAAACCCTTTGCCATAACATCGGCATAGCCTTGGTTGCCGTCTCCTATATTATATGTAAAAATGTGCCCGTAGCCATTGCCGGCACGATAGTTTATCCAAAGGTCATTGTCATACCCTTCCGGCACAATCGAGACCTCATTGCCGGCGAACACAAAATTGTTTGCCATGCCCAGCCTCGCAAACCGTCCGTCTGCCTCAGCCTCCGTGTAATACCGCGAGTCCAGAGTTTCGGCATAATTTGTGTCTGTTAGTATCTGCTGCCAGGGATGCCAGCTTTCGCCTATGCCGGTACGGAAATAAAGATTCCTGTCTTCCGAATTGTTCGTGGCATTGGCCGCAATCTCCCATGCGGCATAATTGTTATAAGGCGTCCAACCCATAAAGGACAGACCGCTGTACCACGTGGTATTGCCGGGGGTGTCAGTATTTTTAAACCAAGCCGATACCCTCTTCTCGTGAAGTTGCGACGGAAGCCTCTGCGTGAATCTCAGATCCTGTATATTGAGATAGTCGAGTTCGCCCTTCAGGTGGTATCTGGAGTCAAGCGTCGCCGCATAGTTGCCCTCGTCGAGCAGTTTTCGCCATGCGCCCCAGGTAGTGCCGTTGTAGCGGTGACGGAAGGATATTCCGGCATTCTGGTGATGAGGGATAAACAGCTGTGTGCGCCAGTCGGGCGAATAGGTGAGGTCGAGCAGGGAGGCTATGACGTTGTCCGGCGTGTTGACCCACCGGTAATCATAGGTATGGGTGTTTGCCGCCGCCCCGTCGGCGTCTAAATAAGCCTCCGGCGTCGAGAGCCAGCCCCGGTTCTGCATAAAATACGAAGGCGGCAGACCACCCAGAAGGCCCGAATCGTGTGCCTTGTCGGCGATACCCAGATAGCGGCTGTCATGGTCATGCCCTGTCGGCGCAAAGCGTGCGTCCGCTGCCGTCTTGTCATAGTAACTGCCGGTAATATCCGTCAGCGGCTTTAAGCTGCCGTCACCCATGATAAACTGCGTGGCAGTGCCTTGAGCCCTCACGGCATTGCTCGGCGTAACTGTTACAAGTCTGCTGACGCCCTCCGTAGGCATCTCCGCCAGTGTTATCGATGTCACATGATTGTACAAGGGCGAGAGCTGTGTCCTCACCGTGACAAAATAAGTCGCAAAAGGCCCCACATGGGGAATCCATATCTTCACAACGCCGTCATGCACAAACACACTGAAAGGCCCTATGTCCTTGCCGTTGTTAATGGCCCGATACTGAAGAATGGAATTATAGGGAACATAATTATAGAATTGCAGCACGGAGTCTATAGGTATTCCCTCGGCGTAAGCGTTACCCTTTATCTCCACCAGCGTCATATGATTTTGAATGGAGAGCAAATCAGTCGCTATCAGTATGCCCCCGGTACCGGAATTGGCGTCATAGTACATCCACGGCACTATCTCGCTCAGGTGCTTCCCGTCAAGCTTGTCCGAGTCGGCGGCCGTCGCCGTCAGCCCCAGGTACTTGCCGTCGTGATTGTGGGTCAGCAACGGCCCGTAGCGGGTCTCCACCGCCGCGAGCACATTGTCAAGCCCCTCCTTCGTCAGAAATTTCTTCGGCATTTCAATCCTATTAGGTTTATACTCAGTCTGTAGGTGTTGCGGGCTCTGAATCTGCAATAGTCAGCTTGCTCAATAAAGCATCCACGGTGGGAGTATAGGCATGGCCGTCCGCGGCCTCGCTCTCGAGCTTAGCGGTAGTCACGTAGGCAGAGAGATCGATATCCGCAGCACTGAACGAGCCTATCAGCTCCCAGCCGTCGGATGCTCCGCGCCATACATATTCCTTGCATACGTTGTTCTTAGTGCCGCTCTTCGGTCTTGTCGAATCGGGTACGATGTGAATCTTACCCTCGTTACCGGCGGCGGGAGTGTCAGGCAGTGTGGTCACCACCACAAAAGTCTTGTAATCCTGAAGTATATTGTTCAGCCACACGCTGTCGATCTCAACCGTGCCGTCGGTGGCACCCGCATGCTGACGCAGGCCGTCGCCCAGTTTTATGCTGCCTGCCTTACTTTTTGAGGCGAAACGACCTCTTACCCATTCCGAAATTGCAGAGATTAGATTGTTGACTCCCGACTCCGTTAAAAATTTCTTTGACATAGTTCTGTTAATTGTTAATCGTTAAGTATTCCGTTTGCTATCTCAGTTATCGTCTTTCCGGGGATTGCCTCGCAGTTGCAGCCGCTCTCGCCTTCATTGCCTGAATCGAGAGCCTCGCCGCCGAAGTCCACCCAGTAGCCGGTTTTTGTCGGGGAGAAATTATCCACGGTACTGATAAAAATCTTCGCCGCCCAGGTCTCCGGATCGGCGCATGTCCGGTACACTATCACAAGTCCGGGCTTTCGGTATGTCGTACCGCTTTCGGTCTCCAGCTCTATCAATGCCTCTATGGCCGTCGACAGTGTATAGTCCTTGTCTCCACACAGCGAATTGATGTTGATGAAAGGAGCCTTTCCGGCGTCAGTTTCACTAAGCGATACCATCCTTCCGTCCACTATGTGATAGAGCTCGCCGCCGCTGCGATATACATTCGTTGTCAAGGCCTTGTTGTCTTTATTGTACATCGTTTCCGGAAGTCCGTAAAAATCCGTGTCGCCGAACGAAGAAAACGCCCCCGAGTTCTCCTCATACCACACGCCTTCCTGTGGCGGAAAACCGATTCCATTGAATATCCCGTCAAAAGGCAATACTCCGACCAAATCAAGCAACCGGTAATTAATCGCTGAGGTTTCCTCAAGGTTTTTTATTTTCTTCTGTAAGGAGGACATTGAGAGATTCATAGCGGAGACATTTTCGTTAGTCTGAATGATTGCTCTTCCATATTGAGCCAAAGTACCCGCTATATCATTAATCCGAGTGCTCAGTTCAGATATAGAAGTTGCTACGTCTGACAGTTGCTCTATGACATCCACGAACATTGTTCCTACCCGTAGTGCGGTATTTTCTTTTTCTGCGGATGCATCCCGGATGGCAGCCGCCTGTTGTAACAAAGATTGAATATTTGCCATTGCGATATTATTTAAGCGATGTAAAGGTAGTAATGGATTGGTCGCGAAAAAAAGACATCAAGTAAGAGCTACGCGAGTGTCAGTGAGCGCCTCGCAAATAACTTGAGAGGCATTGTCGCCGTAGATCCTGGCAAGGTCCTCGACCATTGCCATAGTAGACATATAGAGTTTCTTTGAATACCAGTCGCGGGCTTTACGCGGTTGACCCGAAGTCATATATGGGGCTGTTTTCTTGCCGGCCCTGCGAGGTCTGTCTAAATGGTGTTCTTCGCGGTAGCCCCTATCGAGAAATTCCAAATTACCGTAATTGCCCCGGATATAGCCGTTGCCTACGCCTAGAGCCTGGTAAATGCCGTACTGCAGAAACTTCATGGAGATAGTGGTGCCGTCGGAGGCATGCTTAATCGTGTCCGTAAAGGACTGATGCAAGGCTCCGGAACGGATGATCTTCATGCGTTCAGTTTTCTCGCGCCAGATCAGCAACTGAGTGCGCGTCCATTCATCGATATATCTGTCGGCATCATTCATCGGTCCATTCCTCGGGATTATAAGTTAGGTTGACCGGTTCTTCAACGTCAATCATAAAGTAGAGGCCGGTGCAGCCGTTAAGGAAGTACTGTCCGAGCTCGCGGCACATGATATTCTCGACCCCGAGATATACCAGGTCGCTGCGCAGTTTCTTCGCATCCACGAGCAAGCGAGTGGCCGTCTGCCGGAATAACTGACGGCAGAGAGCGAGTTTTGCAAGGCGGTCATCTTCGTTGCCGAACGTGTAGCGGTGCATGATGAACACCGTGAACGTGCGCTTCTTATACCAACCGCCGCCTTTGCCTTGATACATTTGGCCATCGTTGACATCATCGATGCAGAAGAAGGCATTGGTCGTGCGGTATTTTTCGAGAGGCCCCTGCAAGGTCTGAATGCCCGAGCAAGTGCAAGGCTTGAAGCCGTGGGCCTTTGCGAGTTTATTGCTGACGCAAAGCGAAGCAAAGTAAAGCTCGGCATCAAAAAATTCGGTAGTGTTCATTTGTGATTATTTTTGGCACGGTTAAATTCCTCGGCTTCTTTGGCCTTGAAATCGAGTTCTGTGAGCGCACGCCAACAGTCTATTTCAAGGATTTCAGCCTCTTTGGTAACATCGCCCATAGTGAGCGCTCTGATTTCGTTGTTGAGCACGTCAACCATCTTCGGGGCTTCGGGCTTGCCGTCGGCGGGCCGGAAGAAGTTCTTGAAGATGCGGGCGAACAGCGCCTTTATCTGAACGAGCCAGTGAAGAATGCTGAGCGCTTCGTAGGGGTGCATCTTGTCTTTATCGGGTCTGAACCCGGGATAAAGCAAAGATGCCAGTTTCGCGAGATCATGAAAATCGTTTGTCCGGAGAAAGCCTTGGTAAAGGTTTTCGATTTTCACATAGTCTCGGAAACTCACATTGTGAAGCTGCGCGTTGACGGCAGCGTACTGGCGGCGCAATCCATGTCCGATGACCTCAAGGCGCACGGGCATACTGCCCGGGTCGGCAAGGAAGTTGAGACATTCAAGATGCTCGGCCATCATGACGGGCGTTACCCAACAGCGAAACTTCCTGGCCTTGCGCCCTGTGCCGACCTTGAAACAGCACATGAAACGGTCATCATCGCGACGTTCAACTCTCATGTGGGCCAGTCGGCGGAACACTTGAAAAGGCACATTGTCTTTCTTATCAGTGAACGTGTCGATGATTTTGAAGACAATGCGCAGCTCATCCTGCGACAAGTCCGGCCATTTGGTCGGCATCGTAACGTTTATTGTCGGAGGATTATCCGAAAAAGAAACACGGGTCTTCGGAGCTGTTTTCATAACGTTGGAAATGGATTGCTTTATAGGTTTCGCTGTCTCGATATTCGGGGAACTCCGCAAGGTGGTCTTCCATGAAGCCGAGGATTGAGAGGCGCTGAGTGTTGAAAAGAGCGGTGTCTGTGCCGGTTGCATAGACACAGAGCACACGGCACATGCTGATTAGGATGGACTGCAAACCAGTCGATGAGGCAGAGGCCTCGGCTCTGATCAGCGCCACCAGTTGCTCCGGAGATATGATTTTGGCAAGGTGGATATGTGCCGACTCAATCTGTGGCATCTTTGCGGCCAAGTCATCGAAAGTGGGATTCGGGATGCCGAAGACGTGCATGTGTTCGGCTTTCCAGAACAGAGTGCGGAAGAAACGCCCGCAGAGTTTCGATTTTTTGGGAACGTCAAACAAGCGCAGTATGTCAAGGGATTCCTCAAGATATAGAAGTCCTTGACGGCGCATTTGGGTGCGCAGTGCCAAAACGCGCTCGGCAGATGCCGGGGCGACATTGGCGTTGTTTACCACGCCGAAGCCTGTGGCAGTGAGAACGAGATCGAGCTGCGGGATGGCATCCCAGAATGCCATCGAGCAGACTAAGCCGACAAGATTGCGGCGTAGCCGCACGAGGCGGTCATAGTCTTCGGTAATCGGTTCGGCATCGAGATTGTCGAGGCCGTCGTAGATATCCGGTGTTGCAAGGTCTCGCGCCCAGTCTTTCCATTTCTGAATCTGTGCGCCGATGTTTTCAAAAACAGAGGGGTCTGGCATTTGAGCAGCCGGACAGCACTGAACAAAATCGTTGTATTGTATTTCCATTGTCGGGTGAATTAGTCGTTAGGGTCTGATGTGTTGCCGTAGGGCGTTACCTTCTTTGCGTCGGTGTTCTGGTCGAGCGTAGTCAGCAGAACGATGGGAACCTGAGGTTTGACCTTATCTTCCCAGCGGTTGAAGAAGATGACAAGCTCGTGGATTTTGAGCAGCATGTCGTGAAATGCGGTCTCGAGCGACTGTTTTAGGGTGAACAGCTCGCGCTTGTCAGAGCCGGAGTTGTTGCTTTGACTCTTGCCGGGCGTGGCTCCCACGAGATTGGGGTGGATATTGAGGCCGTAACAAAGCATATTTGAAGATTCCTGCACATCCTCCGACCAGTCGCCGCCCTCTTTAGTTGTGTCGATTGTATTGATGCGAACGCTGCGCTGCTCATGGCCGTAGCCGTCGACATAGTAACTCGAAATCCACACCTTACCGGAATTGGCAAGGCCGGTAACGAAGTCGCGGATATTTTCTTTCTCCTTCTTGATGCGCTCCTGTTGGGCGAGCGGATCCATGATATTTTCCTCGGCGAAAATATTCTGCCAATAGTCCTTGTGGATTTCAACCTGGTATTTTACCGATGAGTGGTTACGGATCTTTGACTTCTTGGCTTTGCCGATGAGCCGTTTCAAATCGTACCAGTCGCCACGGAACAGGGCTGTGTAGTAAGGCGAGGGGTAATAGCGCTGCCCCGGTGTCGGGAAGCGCATAACGACGGCAAACTTGCGCTCCGATGTGCGCATGCGGGTCAGCCCGTCAGCGCCTGGAGCGCGGCCCATCAGCACCTCAAGGTGGCCAAGTGGATTCTTCTCGTTGAGAAGTGTAAGCAGCTCAACGTCCTTCTTCGTGAGCGAAGAAGGTTTGTTCCAGTTGGCGTAAAACACATGATTGATGCGGCCTTTCTTGTCAGCTTTCTCAAAGCGACAATAACAGGCATCCTTGTGCCGGACTTGCAAAATCTGTTTGCCGTCGCGGTCGAGGATAATGACGGCCACGGCAAAGAAGAAATATTTCATGTCCGTGCATTGCTCCAGGAAAAATTCATGTGAAGAGTTCGACAATAAGAAGCGTCGGATGCTCGGATCTTCTGTTGGCTCCTTTGTTTCGCGGTCTATGTATTGCAGTCCGGAACCGTAAGAGGTAAGAATATTGAAGAACAGATTTTGAGAAAGGACTTCATCGGTGCCGATGGTGTGAATGAGATGGAACGGCAACTCATCATTAGCACCAAAAGGCATGTAACGGAGTTCGGGGTAGCCCGGAACCTGGCGACCCTCGACCACGAACCCGTCTTCATCGAATACCGATGAAGAATCTTCTACATCGGCGACGGCGCTGTTGACAGGAATCTGGAAGTCGAAAAACTCACTTTTCGGCGGAGCTACCGCCAGAGCTTGTAATTGTTCGTTATCGGATGACTTCATAACCATTGATTTCAAAAAGGGTGATGTCGCGGAATTCGCGGATTAAATGACTTTGCGGAAGTTTGATGCGGTGGATGCCTCGTCGCCAGTGAGAACCGATGCACACCGCATCGCGGTAGGTGATGATGTCGCCGGTCGACAGTTTCCAAACCTTGATTGTTACGGGCTGCCCTGATTCGAGCAAGGTTATGGCATCGCGCCAATGGAGGCATTTTGATGGTCTGTTACTCATAAGTTTCATCAAATGTATCATCGAATACTTTAGGCGGACGTACCATCGAGAGCATTGCGCTGCGGCGGTCGGCCCGGCGATAAGTAAACTGGAAGTCGGGGATTGAGTTGTCTTCGTTGGTGTGCTTCACATCAACGTCAGTAATAATCAGTCTTCCTCCGGCAGTGCCGTCGGCGTTGAGAAGGAACACATCTTTTGCTCGTGCCAGATCCAGCGCAACGGGAACCATGCCGGGGCGCAGAGGGCCGGTATGAGCCTTGTAATACATCACTTCATTGATGTCGTAGATGCGCGTCTGTCCCTCTACGAGTGCCGTTGAGCGCGTGTAGGAAGGGGCTACTTGTTTGGCTCCGGTGAGATGAAGTGTTTCCCAGCAGCCAAAGCTGTTAAGGAAGATGATTGCAGGGTCAACCTCGGGCGCACCGGCAAGCACACGGTATCGGGCTTTGCGAGTGCCGGCCTGAACGACATACGACAGCAACGTGCCGCTGTCGGCATCCTCGAACCGTGCCGGGCTCACGTTGATCGGCGACCAGCCGTTCAACTGAGTGATGCCAACTTTCTTGGTAGAGATGGTGCCGTCGACAGCCCGATATGTACAGAGAGCCTCCACGGCAGTATCTTTGTCTGTGAGCGCCGTGACGGTCTCGTAACGGCCCGGAGCGGTGTCGCGCTCACCCATTGACGGTGTGAAGAAGAAATCCTTGTAGAACGTATTGGCCGATTCTTCTACTGCGGCGTTGCAAGTAATCACTGTAACTTCGCCTATATCGTTGCCGTCGATAAAGAACGAGAACTGCGCACAGAACACATCGATGTGAGCTTCGAGGAACTTGTCGAGGTCGTAGATAACCACCATGTGGTTTTCATCGGGGAAGTATGTCTGAGAGAAGATCTCGGTAGTCCCTTGCATGATGGAAAACTCCATTGAGGCCGTTGTGCAGTTGAATTTCAACTGAACGAACTCACTGGAGAACATCTTCGGGTTTAATGTAGATATGATTGTGGCCATCGTTTATCTTTTGAGCAAAGGTAGAAAGAGAGTGGCCACGGAAAAAAGACAAGCCCCGTCATCGCGACGGAGCTTGGCAAACCTAAATCTATAGTTCAACCTTGAAATTATCGTTTCGGGATAGTCATGGCCCATTCGTAGCCTTTGAGTGGGTTGACGTTTAGGCGGTAGCCCAGGAACACCATCGTGAGGGCAACATCTTGCGTCGATAGTGCGCAAGTGTCATCGAGGACTTGCACGATTTCAAAGGAAGTCATGTTGTCGCCGCCGTCAGCCGGCGGCACAACAGGGCGGTACGGAGCTGCGAACATGGCCACAATGGGCGCGTTTACCGGCAGATCATATTCAGACGGCGCGTTGATGGCGGCCTCGATGCGCTGTTCGTAGGTCATTGGGGTCTTTTCCTCGCTCATGCTTCACCTCCTTCCTCCGGCATGGGCATACGAGAGAAGCGGATTGCCCAGACGATGCCCCAGGGCATGCCGAGAAGGCAGTCGAAGCCGACGGCTTCCTGTGCCTCAATGGTGTCGGCGATGGTGATGCTGTGCCACCACATGGCGGCAATGAGGATGACGGCCACGACGGTCGACACCTTTGCCGAGAACACGGCGCTGAAGATGCGGCGAGGGGTGCAATTGCTGCGGATCCATCTCCATGCAGCTGATAGGGCGCGTGTGAGGCGCACACTGATAGGGGTTGAAGAGTTCTTCGCGGAGCGAAGCGACTTTGTCGATAAGCGCTCGATAGCGAGGGCATTAAGAATCACGAGAGGGCGAGTTGAAGGTCTGCCCTGTACCTTGAAAAGAACTGTTTGTTGCATACGACTGTGAATGTAGCAAATTAATATATTACTGTCCGCTAAACGATAGATCAGTGAGTCCAACTTCTTGAGAAGCAGAA
>CAYZFL010000006.1:0-29686 GCA_964477785.1 uncultured Bacteroides sp. | reverse complement strand
TCCAGGCCAAGACGATGGTTAACGGGTGTCCGAAGTTAGGCACTGTGCTGGCCAACGACGAGGTGAGCGAGGGCGTGAGCGTTCGTGGCGGTTATCCCGTAGAGCAGAAAATGATGTATCAGTGGTGTCTGAGAGTTTCGGCTTATGCGCCGCGTCTGCTCGACGACCTGGAGAAACTTGACTGGAGCGAGGCCATAAAAGAAACCCAGCGCAACTGGATAGGTAGATCCGAAGGTGCCGAAATGCGCTTTAAAATAGACGGAAGAGAAGACCTTGACTTCGTGATATTCACCACGAGGGCCGATACGGTATTCGGCGTGACTTTCATGGTGCTTGCACCAGAGAGCAAATATGTAGCAGAGGTAACCACTCCCGAACATAAAGCCGAGGTTGAGTCATATCTCGACGAAGTTAAGCACAAGACAGAGCGTGAGCGCATGATAGAGAAAAAGGTGACGGGAGTATTCACGGGGTCATACGCCATCAATCCTCTGTCGGGCAAAAAAATACCTGTATATGTGAGCGACTATGTGCTCGCCGGCTACGGCACGGGAGCCATCATGGCAGTCCCGGCCCACGATCAGCGCGACTATGCGTTTGCTAAAAAATTTAATCTACCGGTGATACCTCTTATCGAAGGCTGCGACGTATCGGAGCAGAGTTTTGAGGCAAAAGAGGGCAAGATGATAAACTCCAAAGGTCCGGGTCTCGACCTCAACGGACTTGAAGTAAAAGAAGCCATAGCAAAGACCAAGGAATATATAGAAAAAGAAGGTCTCGGCAAGGTGAAGGTCAACTATCGTCTGCGCGACGCCATATTCAGCCGCCAGCGCTACTGGGGCGAGCCTTTCCCCGTATATTACAAAAACGGGATACCCCATGTAATGGACGTAAAAGATCTGCCGTTGCAGCTTCCCGAAATAGACAAATATCTGCCAACGGAGACGGGCGAACCGCCTCTGGGACGTGCCAAAAACTGGCAGACTCCCGAGGGGTACCCTCTTGAACTCAACACTATGCCCGGATTCGCCGGTTCATCGGCATATTATCTGAGATATATGGATCCTCATAATGACGAGGCGTTGGTATCGAAAGAAGCCAACGACTACTGGCAGAACGTGGATCTCTACATAGGAGGAACTGAGCATGCCACGGGTCACCTTATCTATAGCCGGTTCTGGAATAAATTTCTTTATGACTTAGGCTATACCTGTCTTGACGAACCTTTCAAGAAACTCGTCAACCAGGGCATGATACAGGGACGCAGCAATTTCGTATACCGCATAAAAGACACCAACACATACGTTTCGGCTGGCCTCAAAGACCAGTATGAGACAACACCCATCCGCGTTGACATCAACCTGGTTGACTATGACACTCTCGAACTCGACACCGAAGGCTTCCGCAACTGGCGCCCCGACAATAAGACGGCAGAGTTTGTGCTCGAAGGCGGTAAATATTTCTGCACGGCAGCTGTGGAAAAAATGTCGAAGTCAATGTTTAACGTGGTGAATCCCGACGATATAGTTGAAAAATATGGCGCAGACACACTGCGACTCTATGAAATGTTCTTTGGTCCGCTGGAGCAGTCCAAACCCTGGGACACCAACGGCATAGACGGTGTGAATCGCTTTATCCGCAAACTCTGGTCGCTCTTCTACAAGGGAGACACCTGTCTGACAGACGACAGCAAACCGTCGGCAGAAAGCCTCAAAAGCATCAATAAACTCATAAAGAAAGTGAGCGAGGACATAGACAACTTCAGCTTCAACACCTCGGTAGCGGCCTTTATGATATGCGTCAACGAGCTGAGCCAGCAGAAATGCCACAGCCGCGAGGTGCTTGCCAAACTGCTTCAGGTTATTGCTCCCTTCGCGCCGCATGTTGCCGATGAATTATGGGAGAAAGCCATAGGCGGCAAAGGCTTCATACTCGACAGCGGATGGCCCGAAGCCGACCTATCGGCCCTTGTCGAAAGCTCCGACCGTTATGCCGTGCAGTTCAACGGCAAGATGCGCTACAACATCGAAGTACCGGCGGGGACCGACAGCAAGGAAGTTGAGAGAACGGCTCTCGAAAATCCCGGAGCCGCCAAATGGATTGAAGGCAAGACGGTGCGCAAAGTAATAGTCGTGCCCAAGAGAATCGTGAATATCGTAGTAGGATAAAACGAAAATATTATATTATAGCTATTTTGGCCCAATCGGCCGGGATAGCTATAATATTTTGAAAGAAAAAGCGTTAAAGTAATAATCCAAGCGAGCAAAATAAAAATGCAAGAAAAAAACAGCCGCAAATTACTGGTAGCCGCCACCCACAATGAGCATAAACTCAAAGAATTTCGTGAAATTATCGGCGGACTTTATGATGTGAAGGGACTTCATGAGCTCGGACTCGACGAAGAAATAGAAGAGACCGGTATGACACTTGAAGAAAACTCACAGCTTAAGGCTGAGTGGGTGAGAAAGCACCTCGGTGAGGTAAACTGCTTTGCCGACGATACGGGTCTTGAAGTAGAGGCACTTGACGGCGAACCGGGAGTATTCACGGCACGATGGGCCGGAGAAGGCTGCACGCCTGCACAGAACGTTGAGAAAATGCTCAGGGTGATGCAGTGTGTGGAAAACCGTAAGGCATGTTTCCGCACGGTAATCACATTGGAGCTCGACGGTATGGAGCATGTGTTCAGCGGAGAGGTGAAAGGCCGTATAGCCGATTATAAAAGCGGCAAAGAAGGCTTTGGCTACGACCCCATATTCATACCCGAGGGGTGGGACAAAACATTTGCCGAAGGCACTGCCGACGAGAAAAATGCGATCAGCCATCGCGGCCGCGCCCTCAGGGCCATGCTCGACTTTCTGAAAGAGTATAATAAAGAATAAGAATAAATGATACCGGATGAAAATTACCGGAACAAAGCGAAAAACTTTTGAAACTGATGTCATTATCACTCTCCTTAAAGACCAAAACATATAACAGAATCAGGCATGGACTTGGCGGCCTGTTGCCCTGCGTCCTGTTTGTCACAGCACTTGTCTGCGCTTCCTCGGCAAATGCCATGCCAGACTATTCCGACGGATTATGGAAAACACTGCCGGTTTATTCGGGAAAGGTGGACAAGATAATACCTGCGGGCGAGACCGTGTATTACATATCTGGAGGCAGTCTGTTTTCGATGAAGGCCGATGGCAGCGAGTCGACGGTTCACGACTCGGGTACGGGGCTTAACAACACATCCGTAAAAGACATTTACTTTGACTATGATACGCAGGTGCTTGCGGTATTATATCAGGATTCAAGCATCGACCTTATCGACAGCAAGGGAAAAGTGACGTTCGTCCCCGACATACGCGACGCATCGCTTACCAATATTCGTGAGGCCCGCAATGCTTCGTTCTTTGAAGGGAACATGATAGTATGTCTCAACGAGGGCTTCGTGATAATCAGCGAAGACCGGGGAGAGACAAAGAAATTCGAACCCAAGGGCAATTACAGCCATATCACGGGTGGGGGAGATCGGCTGTGGGCAAACAACTGGAGCGTACTCTGCTCAATGCCCAAAGACAATCCATCTGACTCATCTATAAGCTGGTATGATAAAGTTGGTGAACTTGCAGATATGGTGTATATAGGCGACAACACACTGCTTCTCGCCATGGCCGACGGAACTGTTAATAAAGTCGAGGTCAATACCGGGGAGGGAAAATTCAGCCAAAGTACCGTTGCGGGAGCACCTAAGACGAAAGGTAAATTCCAGGTGATGAAAGACGGAGGCTGGTCGATACAAAGTGCCGACGGCACAGGTCTGGCACTCTTCAATGCAAACGGCAGTTACAAGGGCTTTGTCCCCTACCCCTCGGATTATAAGATAAACTGCGGCTCAAGCTACAAGGGAGCTGACGAAGTGTATGTATCCACGCCCGAAGGCTTCGCTGCATTCGACCTGAGCTCGTCGCCTACCCTTCTGATACAGCCATACAAGGCGGAATGTGTAAGTTCGTCGAGAGTGGCCGGATTCAGCATCAGCGACGACGGAGAGCGCATATATGCTTACAATCGCGGCTATGCCGACATAAATCCGGGTTCATACTTTGAAACAGGAACAGGAATAGCGCAGCAACTCGATATGTTTGAAAACGGACATATCACCAACGTTCTGCCCGAGGAATTCACCCTTGAGACCACGGTAGGTAAAAACGCGCAGACGGCGGCAGGCGACAGAAGCCTTTACGGCAGTCCCGGTCCGGCCATAGAGGATCCCGACGTTAAAGGCCGCTACTGGATATGCAACGGTCATGAAGGACTGGTAGTGGTAGAGAACGGCGAGCATCTTATAACCTTCAATGACAAAAACACGCCTTCGCTACCCATCTGGGATATGCGAGCCACCGAGGTGAGCATAGATCCCGCGGGCAATCTGTGGTGCGGCTTCCAGAGTCCTGACGATTGTCCCTCGCCTTATATCGTGCTTCCGAAAGAGAAACGTACGGGCGATTTGAAAAGCCTAAGCAAAACTGACTGGAAATTCATTACTATGCCCGATAATTTCCACGGCAACAAGGAAATGTATACGGTCTTTGACAAGAAGAGCGGAGTGGCAATGGTGATAAGCACATGGTATAATCAGCTTATCTATCTCATAGACACAAAAGGAACCTGGGACGACGACAGTGACGACGTGCGCAGCCATATAGTGTCATTCACCGACCAGGACGGTCAGAGTTGTGCCCCGGACCGTCTGTCATGTGTATACCGTGACGAGCGAGGCCGTTTGTGGCTTGGCTCCACATCCGGCATTTTCCTTATAGAGGATATAGGGAAACAGCTTACTTCGCCGGGAACGGTAAAAAGAATCAAGGTGCCTCGCAACGACGGAACCAATTATGCCGACTATCTCTTAGGTTCCGAAACAATTACCAGCATATCGGGAGACCCCTCGGGGCGCAAATGGATAGGTACGGCACAGTCTGGACTCTATCTGGTATCTCCTGAAGGCAATAAAATCATAAACCATTTCACAAGCGAAAACTCGGCGCTGCTGTCAAATCAGGTAAGTGCCGTGATGGCATCGCCCAAGGATAATACGGTGTACATAGCCACGGTCGATGGCGTGCAGACATATCAATCCGATGCTTCTCCGGCACGCAGCGATTTCTCAGACATATACGCATATCCCAATCCGGTGAAACCCGACTATGACGGCGATGTGACCATAACGGGTCTTATGGACAACTCGCTGGTTAAAATAGCCGATGCATCGGGCAATGTCATATACCAGACACGTTCGGAGGGCGGTATGGCCCGATGGAACTGTTGCGGAGGCGACGGACGCAGGGTAAAGAGTGGCGTTTACTATGTGTTTGCCTCGGCCGGAGCAGACGGAGAATCATCGTCGGGCGCGGTGACAAAGATAATGGTTATAAACTAAGGGCGGCCTAAAAGCGTATTAAAGTTACAGGCTTTGGCGAAAAAAACAAAAGCCATGTCTCTTAAAAGTAAATTATGGACAATCTGAAATATGAAAACGAGAGCGAGAAATGTCATGGTCTTGCAGGCATGGTATACTCGCTGATGGCAAACGAAGCCGGTGAAATGCTGGCCTCGGTAAATCTCGACGGCGAAGAGTCGATGGTGCTCAGTCCCGAATTTTATTTCAACGGCAATCCGGTGCTGTCGGCCAAAATTGCGTGGCGGCAGATGCTCACAAGGTTTAAGGTAATGTCGGAAATGATGGTATCGAATGTAATGTGCCGCAACTATGTGCTGCATCACCGAGGCCTGACACAGTCGCTTGTCGACAGCATGCGCGACCATATACGCGAGGAAGGTACGGCCAACTATCAGCTTGAGGCCGACGAGTGTGACAGGCTGATGTCGGCGGCTGTGGAAAGCTACGACCGTCTTTACCGCAGCGCGCAGGTACACAGGCTTGTGGGTGCGTTTGTGGAGAAACTGGCCCGCCAGCGCAGTCTCTCGGCTCTCGAGGCGTTCGAACTTTTGGGAGAGTGACGCCACTATGGGCCTCTCATAAGCCATATAGGGCCTGCAGCACGTGAGACATACTTTACTAAGAAATTTTAAAATCCGGCAAATTTTGTCGGATTTTTTGTAACTTTGTTTCAAATTAAGCGCATTATCACCATGACCGAAAACAAAGAGTCAAATACGAAAACGGAGCCTTTGGAAGAGCCTGAAAAAGGAGCTGTTGAAGGTCTCGACGGAGCCGCCGAAGAAACAGATAAAGAGGCAGCCCGCCAACATCGTGACAAGCCCCTGCGCAAGCCGTGGTATAAGCGCTATATGTCGATGCTCACCATTCTTGCGCTTGTGCTGGTGGGCTATATAATGTTTTTCAGCGAAAGCTCGGTAACCAATCAGATAGAGCGCGAGCAGATAATCGACAGTCTGCGTGCCGAGATAGAAATATGCAACGACAGCACGGAATATTACCGCGAGCTTAATTCACGCCTTACCAACGATCCGGAGGAGATGGAGCGCATTGTGAGGGAATATCACAATATGAACCATCCCGACGAAGATGTGTACGTATTCAAAAAAAGCGGTGAGAATAGCGAGCCTTGAGTTTATTTATATAAATTATATATCACATATAAATTATATAACATTCAGATAATCAATAAGAAATAAAATGGCAAGAAACAATTATAGCAAAAAGAACGAAAAAAAAGTAGAGAAGGCGATACTTGAGCCGCAGGGCAAGGTAGCGGCGGTGAGCCGTGTGCTGGTGCCCATAGGGCTGCTGCTGATTATGGGCGCCATGATGATGCCCGTGTTCATGGGTCCGGGTCAGCCCTTAGGATGGTATCGCTGGGTCTATGCAGCCGGAGCGCTGATGGTGCTTGTATGCCGTCTGATGTGCAGAGTGCGCTGCGACGATACCAAATTGCGCCGCCTCTACCGCATAGAGAGCTGGAGTGCGATATTTTTCTGCGTGGCCGCCGCATTTATGTTTTATGAGCCCAATCAGATGCGCGACTGGGTGGCATTTACGCTTGCCGGCGCTGTGATACAGATATACACCTCCCTGGCTATTCCGTCAAGGAAGAAAAAAGTAGCCGACCGGATATTAAGCGAGAAGGGGGAATAAGAAATGGCAAAATACGCTGAGACACCGCTGATGAAGCAGTACACCGAGATGAAGAAAAAGCATCCCGATGCGGTATTGCTGTTCAGGGTAGGCGACTTTTACGAAACTTTTTCCGACGATGCCGTGAAGGCATCGGAGATACTCGGCATCACACTTACGCGGAGGGCCAACGGTGCGGCACAGTATGTGGAGCTTGCGGGCTTTCCCCATCATGCCCTCGACACTTACCTGCCCAAGCTTATACGGGCCGGAAAGCGCGTTGCGATATGTGAGCAGCTCGAGGACCCGAAACTCACAAAGAAACTTGTAAAGCGCGGCATCACGGAACTCGTGACGCCCGGTATCGCCACCACCGATACGGTACTTCAGCATAAGGAGAACAATTTTCTTGCGGCATTACATTTCGCCGGCAGCCTCGTGGGTGTGGCTTTTCTCGACATATCCACGGGCGAATTCCTCACCTCGGAAGGTAGCCTCGATCAGGTCGACAAGCTACTCTCGGGTATGGCGCCCAAAGAGCTCATAACCGAAAAGGGAGGCAAGAAAACCATAGACGAGAAACTTTCGGAGAAATATATCACCTTTGAGCTCGACGACTGGATATTTACCGACGATGCGGCCAACGAGCGGCTCCGCAAACAGTTCGGCACCCTGTCGCTCAAGGGTTTCGGCATAAGTCATCTGAGAGCCGGCATAGTGGCAGCCGGTGCGATACTCCATTACCTCGACCTCACCTGTCACACCCGCACGGCGCATATCAACTCGATAGCGCGCATCGAGGAGGACAAATATGTGAGACTCGATCGCTTTACCGTGCGCAACCTCGAGTTGCTTTCCCCGCTCGAACAGGAAGGCAAGAGTCTGCTTAGCGTGCTCGACCGCACGGTGACACCTCCGGGCGCCCGACTCCTGCACCGCTGGATGCTCTTCCCTCTGAAAAATCCCGAGGAGATAAACCGCAGACTTGATGTTGTGGATTATTTCTTCCGTCATCCCGACGTGTCCGACAAGATTCGCGAGCAGCTGTCAAGGGTGGGGGACACGGAGCGCCTGCTGTCGAAGATAGCATCGGGCAGGGTGAATCCGCGTGAATTTCTGCATCTACGCGAGGCACTCGCAGCCTGTCTGCCCATTAAGGAGCTCTGCCGGGAGGCCGAAGATACCAAGCCTCTGCAGGACATAGGCGAGCAGCTCAATCCATGCGAGAAACTCGCCCTTTCGATAGAGAAGACCATAAGCGCCGACGCACCAGTCAATGTGTCAAAGGGCGGCGTGATCGCAGAAGGAGTGAGCGAAGAGCTCGACGAATACCGCAAGATAGCATACAGCGGCAAGGATTATCTGATGCAGATACGCGAGCGCGAGATAGAAGCCACAGGCATATCGTCGCTCAAGATAGGCTTCAACAATATATTCGGCTACTATATCGAGGTTACAAACACCCACAAGGACAAGGTACCGACCGACTGGATACGCAAGCAGACCCTTGTCAACGCCGAGCGATATATCACCGCGGAACTCAAGGACTACGAGCAGAAAATACTCACGGCTCAGGAAAAAATAGGAAGCCTGGAGCAGAAAATATATGAAGGCCTCATAGCCGAGGCTGCGGAATACATACCGGCGTTGAAAACCAATGCGGGAATGCTTGCGCGGCTAGACGTGCTGTCGACCTTCCATGTGGTTTCGCGCGACAACCGCTATGTAAGGCCGGTAGTCGACGATAGCCTCGATCTTGAGCTGGTGGAGGCCCGTCATCCGGTGATAGAGCGCGAGCTGCCACCGGGCGAGCCCTATATATCGAATACGGTTAAACTCTCAAACGAGGGCCAGCAGATATTGATGATAACCGGCCCGAACATGTCGGGTAAATCGGCTCTTCTGCGGCAGACGGCATTGAATGTGGTAATGGCCCAGATAGGCTGTTTTGTGGCCGCAGAGAGCGCGAGAATAGGGATAGTCGACAAGATATTCACCCGTGTGGGCGCCAGCGACAACATATCCTTGGGCGAGTCGACTTTCATGGTAGAGATGAACGAGGCCTCGTCGATTCTCAACAACCTGTCGCGACGGTCGCTGATACTCTTCGACGAGCTCGGGCGCGGCACATCCACTTATGACGGCATATCCATAGCCTGGTCTATCGTGGAATATCTCCACGAAGGCACCCCGGCACATCCCAAGACGCTTTTCGCCACCCACTACCACGAGCTCAACGACATGGAGAAGAGCTTCGGACGCATAGCAAACTACAATGTTTCGGTCAAGGAAGCCGACGGCAAGGTAGTGTTTCTGCGCAAGCTGGCGCCGGGCGGCAGTCAGCACAGCTTCGGTATCCATGTGGCAAGACTTGCCGGCATGCCGCGTGCCATCGTCGACCGCGCCGACAAATTGCTCGCCGTGCTCGAATCAAAGGGAGAGAAAACAGCCATGCCTTCGGCACCCGCGCAGACAGAATCGGGCGGCGAAGGCGTGCAGCTATCGTTCTTCCAGCTTGACGATCCCGTGCTGGAGCAGATACGCGACGAATTATTAAATATTGACATTAACCGCCTCACCCCTCTCGAGGCACTCACAAAACTTCATGACATACGCACAATACTCACCGGGAAAGACTGATCCGCAGCTTCTTGCAATGAAGACTCTCGATTCCGGGCAAATATCATATCTGGAACAACTCTATCTCTACTCTTTTCCCGCCGAGGAAAGAAGGCCGTGGTCTGAGATAATAAGTCCGGAACAGAATTACGGTCCGAGACTTTACGGCGTCGAATGGCAGGGAAAAATCTGTGGACTTATAACTCTCTGGACCTTAAGCCTCAGTGATGCTTCCGCTAATATGGGGCGATATCACACGGCGGTATATATCGAGCATTTCGCCATCGACCCTACGCGGCGGGGCGGCGGGGCAGGGAGCAAGGTGCTTTCTGCTGTAAAAAAACTGGGAAATCAGCCCATTGTGTTTGAAATAGAACGCGACGGCGAGCCCGACGGCATGGAAGTGAGACGGCGCAGGTTTTATGAGCGCAACGGCTTCGTATGCCTCGGCTACGACTATATCCAGCCATCATACGCGCCGGGCCTTCCCGAGGTGCCTCTCACGCTGATGAGCGACAAAGCCGATATCGATCCCGCGGCAGTCGACGCCGCCTTAAGAAAGTTTGTTTACAAGGCTGTTTAATCTTTGTCAACGAAAATGACCTCTCTTAACCAATCAGATTCATCACCCAAGAAAGTAATTAAACCAAATAGAAAAAAGTCGCGTCCCCGCCGAAAGCTGCGTAAAGGAAGAATAGCCCTCATGCTGCTGATAATAGTGGGACTGACTCTACTGATATGCAGATTGTGCGGCAACGAACCTGCCAACGCGCCCGGCGCCAGACAGGCCCTGACCGATGAAGATGCGGTGCTTTACGGCAAGATAGCCGACAACATACCCGAAAAGGAGTCGCTCAGAGAGATACTTCGTGACGACCCTCATCCCCTCTGGAACAGAAAGCCGGGTGATGCGCCCGACGACAGCTGCGTGAAACTGCGCATCAACGACCCGGGATATCTCTTCAGAGTATTCCGCGACAGCAATTACATACAGGTAGAGGAGGCAAAGAAATTCGGTATAAGGCCGGTGGAATGTGACCGTGATGCATACGAGCAGGGCAAATACATGATAAAGGTAAAGTCGTGCAAGGATTTCTATGTGGATTCTCTCACACACTCGGTTCCCTATCTTGTGCCTGAGGCCTACCGTCTGCTACACGACATAGCAAAGGCATGGAACGACAGTCTGCAGACCCGCGGAGGAGGCGATTACCGTCTGAAGGTTACGAGTCTTACACGCACGGCATCATCGGTGAAGCGGCTGCGCCGGGTCAACCGCAACTCGGTGGAAGAGTCGGCTCACCAGTACGGCACCACCTTCGACATCTCCTATGCCAAGTTTATCTACGACGAGAAGGGCACACACCGCACCTTCGAGGATCTGAAGAACTTATTAGGAGAAATCATGCATAATTTCCGCGACAGCGGCCGCTGCTACGTCACCTTCGAGCGCCGTCAGGCATGCTTTCACATCACGGCGAGGGTAGGCAAAGAATAATAGAATCAGGAAAATTTGCAGCATATAAATACTTATTATTCTTTGGATTGTTGTATGTCTTAGAGAAGGTAAGTCAAAACATCATGAGCTGAATGTCAGAGCAAGGCAACAATAATGCAAATAAGGAAGATAAGGCAGGCCGGCGTAATGACCGCAAGGGTTTGCCGCGATGGTTGCGCCGCCTGGTGAAGGTGACGCTGCTTAGCCTAATGGCTCTTGTACTGCTCGTTTTCGGCATACTTGTCTGCACGGTGAAGATACTTTCGCCCGACAGGCTGACACCCATCGTGGAGAAAGCGGCAAACTCAGCGCTCAATGCCGATGTGAGCATCGAAAAGGTGGAATTGTCGGTAAAGGCAACCTTTCCCTTCCTAAAGATGCGGGCCGAGGGTATAGCGATATGCTCGCGTGAGATGAGGGCTCTGTCTACGGAAGAGAAGGCCCAGCTGCCATCATACGCCGATACTCTGTTGAGCATAGGAAGCCTCGAGGGCAGCATTAATCTTGTGAGACTTATGGCCGGCAAAATCGACCTCAAGGACGTGACGATAGACTCGCCGGAGCTGAATATCGTAATCGCCGGAAATGACGTCAACAACTTCAACATACTCAAGACCGACACAACGAAGGCCGATACCACAACGACAAAAGTTCCGCCGCTGAGAGTGACTAAATTCCGGATAGTCAATCCCCGGCCATTCAGATATTATAGTGCGACGTCAAAAGTCTATGCCCAGATCAACTTCACGGCTATCAATCTCGAAGGCAAAGAGGCACCGGCCTATTTCTTCAACTTCAACGGAAACTTCGAAACCCCTATTCTCAAAGCATTCAATCTCAGTAAATTCCCCTTCAGTATCGACGGCACAATAGACTGGACTCCCACCCGGCCTACCGACATCAACCTCAAGGACTTCGAGATAGGCCTGGCATTTACACATTCGCGCCTGTCAGCCGACCTCAGTTTCGGGCAGAACCTTGTGGTAAAGAGCTTTGACTATGAGCTTGACCCTCTGCCGATAAACGACCTGCTCTCGACCATTCCCGACTCGCTGAGGCAGGAATGGTGCATATCGCGGCTCTCTACATCGGGAAAAATCGCGGTAAAGGCAAAGCTTACACGGCCCTACAACACTGGTACGGATGTGATACCGTATTCCTTGGCCGAGGTGGCGATACCGCCCTGCAACGTAGATTACGAGGGTGTGGAGATAAAAGATTTCAGCCTCGAAACGCGCACGGAGCTGAAAGGCGACGACATCGACCGCATGGTGATAGACATAAAGAAACTCACGGGGGCCGTGAAGGGTGGCCGTACCGAAATATCGGGTTCGCTGACCAATCTGGCGAGCGATATGCGTTTTGACGGAAAGGTGAATACCGACATCGATATAGGCCGTCTGCCCTACAATGTGAGGAAACTTGCCGGGGGATATATATCGGGGCATCTCAGGGCCGACCTCAGAGGCCACGGCGCCCTTTCGATGTGTGACCGTAATAATTTCCACAGGCTCAATCTGCGCGGACTTGTCGACCTCAACAAAATCTACTGGGTGGAGAGCGATACCGTAAACATGGCATACGTCAACCGGGCTTCGGTGAAATTCACCACCAACACCACATACCGCTCCGCGGCAGGAGGGGCTGATTCGCTTTTCAAAGCCCAGGTGGAGGCAGACTCGGTTATATTTCTCCAGGGACAGTACAGATGCGAAGGCACAGGTTTCAGATTCAACCTGGGCTGCAAGAACGACAGTCACACGGGCGACACTACAAGTATCTCGCCCATCGGCGGACGAGTGCAGGCCTCGACCTTCAACTTCACGGTGCTGTCAGATACATTTGACGTGAGGGTGCGTGAAATCGACGGTACGGCGACGGTAAGACGCTACAAAGAGCAGGAGAAAGTGCCGCAGTTTTTCTTCGACCTCAAGCTCGACCGCAGCAGCGTGGGTCACAAATATGTGAAAATGCTTCTCACCGGGGCGCGACTCAACACAGAGTTACACAAGTTGCCGAGGCCACCGATGCCGCCGAAGATAAAGAGCTATGTGGACTCGCTGCGCGTGACCATGCCCGAGATAAGCATGGACTCTCTTTATATTCTGGCCATAGAGCGCGCCAGGGTGCATCACAAACGCTATCCGCGGGTTCACCCCGAGCTGACCCAGGAAGAGACGGAAATCATCGACTGGGGTACTTCAGAACTTCTGCGCAAGCTTCTGCTCAACTGGCACCTCAAAGGAAGGCTTGAGGCGACCCGCGCCGGTCTTTACACACCTTATTTCCCGGTCAGAAACCGCATACGCAACCTCAACGTGAGCTTCAACAACGACTCGATATATCTCAAAAACGTGGAGTATAAGGTTGGCGACAGTGACTTCCTGATATCGGGCCTTGTGTCGAATCTGCGCAGGAGCCTCACCTCCAAAGGATTCCGAAGGAAGATGAAAATCAATTTCGAGACCTTCTCCGACTCAATCGACATCGACCAGCTGGCGGCCAATGTTTTCGCCGGCGCCAAATACAGCGACAATCACAAGGGCGATTTCTTCTCCACCGTAGCCCTCTCAGAGGACAGTTCCGATGAGTTGGAGCGCAAGATAGGAAGCATGGTTGAGAACGCGCCGACAGGGGGCGCACCGCTGCTGATACCCACCAACATAGACGCCCGAATGGTGATGAGGGCAAACAATGTGAGCTACTCGGGCATACCCATGAAGAATTTCCGGGGCGAGCTGCTGCTGAGCAACGGCGCCCTCAACATACACGATGTGGCCGCTACATCTTCGATTGGGGCCATTAACCTTTCGGCCCTCTATTTTGCAAAAAATGTCAACGACCTCCACTTCGCTTTCGGGCTGAGTGTAAAGAACTTCAACATAGAGAAATTCCGTGTGCTCGTGCCTCCGGTAGATTCGGTGATACCGCTGATCAACGACCTTTCGGGTATAATCACGGCCGACCTCGCCGCAAAGGTGAAGCTCGACCAGAATATGGACTTCATATTGCCCTCGCTCGACGCCGCCCTGAAACTCAGCGGCGATTCGCTGAAATTTATCGACGACGAGACCTTCAGGAAAATCGGCAAGTGGCTATTCTTCAAGAATAAAAACCGCAACATGATAGACCATATATCGGCCGACATAGTCATAAAGAACAACCGCATGACGCTTTATCCCTTCATGTTTTATTTCGACCGGTATAAACTGGGCATCCAGGGAACCAATGATCTGGCGATGAATTTCAACTATCGTGTATCGGTGCTCAAATCACCTATTCCTTTCAAATTCGGAGTGCATATCTACGGCAATCCCAAGAAATACAAGGTAAGGCTCGGGGGTGCCAAATTCAACGAAAAAATGGTGCCTCTGCGCGACGCGGTAGCCGATACTGCAAGGGTCAACCTGGTGAAACAGATTACCGACGTGTTCCGCCGCGGCGTAAGCAACTCGCGCTTTGCCGGCCTCGTGATATCGTCGCGTCCCGAGGCTGCCGACATCGATCTGGGAACCGATACCATCACGGCTGCTGACTCGGCGGCATTTATCCGAGAGGGCCTTATCCCGGCGCCTCTGCCGCCTAAAGAAGCCCTGGGAGCAAAAAAGACAAAAAAGCAAAGGAAAAAATGAATCCCGACAAAAATATACCGGAACCTGAAGAGGAGGAAATAGCCCGTGCATTGAAGAAATTCTTCGATGGCAGGCCGCATCGCTTTCGCGCTGCATTGATTGACATGGACGGCACCCTATACGACTCGATGCCTATTCATGCCAGGGCATGGAAAGAAATGTTTGAGAAACTGGGTATAAATCTGCCTTATGAGGAGTTTTTCCACTACGAAGGCATGACCGGGCGCCAGACCATCAGATACATCCTCAGGCGCGAGAGAGGTACGGAGCCGAGTGACGAGGAATGTGACAGTCTGTATGCCATAAAGGCTGAGAAATTCCGCGCCGTTCCATTGCCGTCTGTAATGCCCGGAGCAAAAGAAATGCTCGAAGGCTTTGAGAAAGCGGGCCTCGACCGCGTGCTTGTGACCGGCTCGGGCCAGTTCTCGCTCATCGACCGCATAAACCATGATTTCCCCGGTGCTTTCAGCCTTGACAGACTCGTGACCTCGCGCGATGTCACGAAGGGTAAGCCCGACCCCGAGCCCTATATCCGCGGAGCCGAGAAAGCCGGTGCGAGACCTGAAGAGTGCATCGCTGTCGACAACGCACCTTTAGGTATAGAGTCGGGTCATAGAGCCGGCTGTTTCACCGTGGGTGTGGCCACGGGCCCCATACCCTTAGAAGAACTTATCGCAGCCGGCGCCGACATTGTATTTCCTTCCGTTAAATCGTTTACGGAGAAATTTCCGATGCTGAATTCATACACCCGTTAATGAGATATGGAGCCGAAACTGATATTCACTACAGAAGCCTCAGGGGCAGTCGAAAGGATAATAGAGGAGCTGAAGCCCGAGAAAATTGCAGTCATAGCCGACAGCAATACCGCTTGCCTGTGTCTGCCACGGGTGAAGGCTTTGAAAGATCTGCCGGTCATAGTAAACGAAGCCGGGGAAGGGCACAAAAATCTTGAAACTGTGCAGACTGTATGGGAACGGATGCTTGCACTTGGTCTCAAACGCAACGACCTGGTTATCAATATCGGCGGTGGTGTAGTGACCGACCTTGGAGGCTTCTGTGCCGCTACATTCAAGCGCGGCGTAAACTTTACGAATATACCCACTACATTGCTGGCCGATGTCGACGCCTCCTTCGGCGGCAAGACAGGCTTTGACTTCGGAGGGGTGAAAAATCTTATCGGTGTGTTTGCAAACCCCTGGGAGACAATTATATCCCCGGAATTTCTCGATACATTGCCGGAGCAGGAGATAAAATCGGGCCTCGGAGAAATGCTCAAGCATGTGCTTTTAGGCGGAAGGGCGGAGAATCTCGTGCAATTCGAGACCATAGCCGATAGGGGTTTTCTGTCACTCGCATCCGAGGAAAGACTTGCTATGATTGAGGCTTCGGTTGAAGTGAAGAAGCGGATAGTGGAAAGCGATCCCTTTGAAAAAGGGCCCCGCAAGGCGTTGAATCTCGGCCATACCGCAGGACATGCCATAGAGGCGCTGATGCTTGAGAAAGGCAGCCCTGTGCCGCACGGATATGCCGTGGGGTGGGGGCTTGTCGTGGCACTCGTGATGTCACGGCTCAGATTTGGCAGTCTCTCACTTTGTAAAGAAAACGGAAACAGACACCATATCGGCGGGGAAAGCGATCTGCTGTATTACACTTTGCCCTTGATACGCAATATTTTCGGAACTCCGTCCGTTGATTGTAAAGACTTTGACCGCCTGATGCAGCTGATGGCTTCTGACAAAAAAAATATCCGTCAGGGCGAAGTGAGCTTTACTCTTTTGTCCGCCATAGGCGAGCCACAGACAGACTGCAGGGCTATGGAAAAAGACATACGTGAGGCCATGGAAATAGCCTGTGACCTGCTCGGCAGCTGAAACCACGAAACATCTCATTAAACTTGAAAACCTTCAATCCCGACATATACGATCTGCGGCGCTACGGCAAAGTGGCCTTCATTCTGGCCACCGGACTGATGGTGGGCATATTTCTGTATATCTCGGCGGGACTTGTAAAAGACCTGTCTAAACAGGAGCGAGACCGCATGGAGATATGGGCCGAGGCAACCCGCGAGATTGTAAATTCTCTGTCAAGAGAAACCGAATCACCGGCGGACTCGCTCGGCATCGTGGCCGATCAAAACGGCGTAAACCTTGACTTCCTGCTGCTTATAATCGAGCGTAATACCACCATACCGGTAATACTCGTCGATGATGAAGGCAATATACTCGATTCGCGAAACTATGCCCTGCCTGATACCACCAACATGATGTCGGCCGAAAATACGGCCTTCCTGCAACGCAAGGTTGAGAAACTCAGGGACGGCGAGAATGTGATTGACATAGCCGTTGGGCCCGACCGCAGTCAACATATCTATTACGAAGATTCCACACTGCTCAAACGATTGAGCTATTTCCCTTATATAGAGCTGCTTGTGATGCTCGCATTTATAGTCATAGTATATCTGGCCGTGGTGTCGACCACGAAGTCGGAGCAAAACAAGGTATGGGTGGGCTTATCGAAGGAGACGGCACATCAGCTCGGCACGCCCATCTCGTCGCTTATGGCCTGGATGGAGCTTTTGCCCGACCTCGGCGTCGACAAAGAGACAGTGGGCGAGATGGACAAGGACGTGAAACGGCTCTCGGTAATAGCGTCGAGATTTTCAAAGATAGGATCAAAGCCCGAGCTGGAGTCGATTGCCTTGCCCGAACTTGCGGCGAGTGCGTCTGACTATATGAAGAGCCGCATATCCTCGCGCATCTCTTTAGGTTATGAATCTACGCTTGCCGAAGGTGACGAGGGGAAGGCGATGCTCAGCGCGCCGCTGTTTGAATGGGTGCTTGAAAACCTTATAAAGAACGCCGTGGACGCCATTCAGGGCAAAGGTGCGATAAATGTTACCGTAGGCCGCCAACAGGGCTCAGACAGGCTCTATATCGAGGTGTGCGACACCGGCAAAGGCATACGCCGCAAAGATATAAAGAAGGTATTCTCGCCCGGTTTCACCACCAAGAAACGCGGATGGGGCCTGGGTCTCACGCTCGCAAGAAGGATTGTGGAGCAATATCACGGCGGCCGCATATATGTGAAATCGTCGGCTCCCGGGCAGGGCACGACATTCAGAATAGAAGTTCCGGCCCACAATTAGACTGACAATTAAAACATTAACCCTATGATACTTGATATATTGCTGCTGCTGGTAAGTCTGGCAATGATACTTTTCGGCGCGTCGTGGCTCACCGACGGAGGCTCGGGAGTCGCAAAGCGATTCGGCCTCAGCGAGATGGTGATAGGCCTCACTATTGTCGCATTCGGCACTTCGGCACCTGAGCTTGTAATAAGCGTATTTTCGGCTATCGAAGGCAATGCCGGCATAGCGATAGGCAATGTGGTGGGAAGTAACATAGCCAACGTCCTGCTCATCATAGGTGTGGTGGCGCTTGTGCGGCCCATAAAGGTTGAAAACAGTGTTATGGCCAACGAAATACCGCTTATGGTGCTGGCCTCGCTGGCTTTGCTGGCCTGCGGCAACTCGACTTTGCTCGACGGTATGCCAAACATTTTGACAAGGGTGGACGGTATAATGCTTCTGTTGTTTTTCGCCATATTCATGCGCTACACATTCGCGCAGGCTAAGAAATGCGGCCCGCAAGGCGAAAGCTGTGCTGACGTTGACGATACCAAGGATAAACCTCAGGCTAAAATGCCGTCGCTGTGGAAGTCGATACTGCTGATTGTGATTGGCCTTGTGGGGCTTGTATGGGGCGGCGATATTTTCGTAGACCGCGCATCGTCACTTGCCTCTGCCTTAGGAGTGAGCGATGCCGTCATAGGACTTACCGTAGTGGCACTGGGCACTTCGTTGCCTGAGCTGGCAACGTCTGTTACAGCAGCTATTAAGGGCCATCCCGGCATTGCGGTAGGCAATGTGATAGGAAGCTGCCTGTTCAACATTCTCTTCATCCTCGGCGTCTCATCGGTAATCCGACCGTTGCCATTCGGCGAGATAGGCAATCTTGATTTGCTCACCATGACAGGCTCGGCAATACTCTTCTGGCTCGCCGGTTGGCTTATAGGACACCGTGTGATCACACGTGGCGAAGGCGTGCTCTTCACCCTCCTCTACATCGCCTACACGGCCACACTCATAATCAAGGCTTGAATTTATTTGCTTATTAAAGCGGCTATGCGGGCGGCTATGCGGGAGATGTCGAAGCGCATGGCCGAGGTGCGGAGTGTTTCCTTTGAAAAGGGAGCGGAGAGGGCGTGTATAAGGGACGAAGCCAGGTCGGCGGGGTCCTGAGGCCGCGCAAGATAACCGTTTTTTTCATGCTCGATAATGTCGGTCATGCCTCCGGCACTGAATGCCACGGGCACACATCCGCAGGCCATGCCCTCGCAGAGCGTGGCTCCGAATGTCTCGCAAAGCGACGAGGACATAACCACATCGGCATGGATATACAACGACTCGATGGCAGCGGGGTCGGGAAGATGGCCGAGCCATACATATGGCAGTTTCAAGTGTTCCAATGCCTTGGGGTCGCGCATATTGCCGAAAAACACAGCTGTAACCTCTTTGCCCTCGGGCGTTTCCGAGAGGCGGTTGAGTGCGTCGATGGCAAATCCGAGACCTTTTATGGGGTCATCGAGGCGTGCCGCTCCCATAACTATGATTTTGCCGTAACGAGGCAGGTCGAGTGCTTCGCGGGAATATTTGGGATGATGGCCGTAACGGCTAAGATCAAGCCCGTTATGGATTATATCTATTTTTTTGTCTCTGAGCAGGCCGGACTGTCGGGCCATAGAAGCCACCCACGAGCTCACGGCGATGAAACGCAGGGGATTTTCCGTCTTGCTATAAAGCGACTCCTTGTGGCGCCATATACGGCGCGAGAGGTCGTTTTCGGAGGCCCTGCGGTGAAGGAATGGGCACTGGCCGCAATCGTCATGGAAGCGTGTGCATGCTCCGGGCAGATGGCATATTCCGGTCATGGCCCAGAGGTCGTGCATCATCCAGAAAGTCTTTTTGCCCGAGACGAGAATCCTCCCGAGCGAATCAAGAGAGAGCAGGCCTTGATTGAACCATCCGAGCACCACGGCGTCGGCACCGATGACGAGGGGATGCTTTTCGAGCGGCATGCCGCAGGAAGCCGTGGAGACTTTGAAAAGGTCGGAGCGGTCAAATCCGTTTGCGGTGAAAATGCCGAGCCTTTCACGCAGGAAACAGGCTTTTAGACGCCATTGCGGCTCTGCCTGCACAATCCATGGCTCGTCGAGAGTCTTGTGGCCCACAATCATATAAACCTCGTGGCCGAGGCTTCTGAGGGCACACGCGAGGCGCAGGGTGACAACCGCCGCTCCGCCAAGACTGTCGTTGAGGGATATGAATGTGATTTTCATCTGCGGCGGAGTTTTGAAACCAGAGAAAGCACCGGAATATTTTCCTTCTTAATCACCACTCCGCAGAAGAGGCAGAGCAGGAAGAAACGTATGATGCCGTTTGCCACGTTATTGCCGGTGTCGCAGAGGTATTTGCCGAGCACATAAATCACGGCGGCGAAGAGGAAATATAACGCCATGCGGCCTATAGGATAGCCTATGGGATATTTAGCGCGGCCCACGAAATAGCTTGCGAGCATCATCACGGCATAGCAGCAGATTGCGGCTATGGCGCAGCCCATGTAGCCCATAACGGGAATCAGCCATGCGTTCATGCCTAAGGTCACAGCCAGGCCGAGGAAGGAGAACCACATGCCCCAGATGGTCTTGTCGGTGAGTTTGTACCAGAGCGAAAGGTTGAAGAAGATGCCGAAAAAGAGCTCGGCCATCATGATAATGGGAACGATCTTGAGGCCTTCCCAGTAGTTCGGCCCGATAAAATATTTGAGCAGGTCGAGATAAAACATCACTCCGAGGAAAATCACGAGGGCGAAAATCACGAAATATTTCATGGCGTCGCGGTAAGCCTGAAGCTGGCTCTCGCCTCGGTTTTTTGACTCGGCGAATATAAAGGGCTCGTAAGCGAAGCGGAAAGCCTGAATAAACATCACCATCACCATTGCGATTTTGTAGTTGGCGCCGTAGATACCGAGTGCCTGTTGGGCTGCCTCCTGGTCGGCGACGAGCACCGGGTAGATGATGTTGCTGAGGGTTTGGTTGAGTATGCCGGCGATGCCCAGGGCAAGCAGAGGCGCGCTGTAACGCAGCATTTCGCCTAGGAGCTTGCGGTTGAACACATATTTGAAACCGCTCAGCTCGGGAAGCATCATTAGGAGGTTGATTGCCGAGGCGAGAAGGTTGCTGAGGAATATGTAGCCGATGCCCCACGAGGGGTCGTAGAACCAGCTTACGGTCGTGGGCGCCACCTTCATGAGCCAGGGACAGAGAAGGAGGAAGAAGAGGTTGAAACCTATGTTGAGACCGATGTTGACCAGTCTGAGGCCGGCGAAGCGGAAAGGTCTCTTCCTGAATCTCAGGTAGCTGTATGGCATGGCGAGGAACGCGTCGATGGCCACGCATACAATCATCATGCCGGCAAACGAAGGATTGGCCGGGCACATCAGCCATTCAGAAATGGGTTTTATGAAGCTGAGGGCTATCACCACGAATGCCGTTGACGAGACAAGCAGCGAGATGAGGGCCGTGGAGTAGACGGTCATGGGGTCTTTCCAGCGGTCGTGGTTGGCGAAGCGGAAGAAGCCCGTCTCCATTCCGTAGGTGAGGATGATGAGCGCCAGGGCGACGTATGAATAGATGAATGTGACCTCGCCGTATTCAGGGGCGAGGAAGAGGCGTGTGTAGAGAGGCGCGAGGCACCAGTTGAGAAAGCGCCCTATGATGGAGCTCAGGCCGTAGATGGCCGTATCTTTTACAAGAGATTTGATACCGCTCATGGATGATTGGATATGGGTGAATCTATATAAATTATATAATCTAATAAATTATATAATGCTGGTTCAGAATCTGTTCAGAACAAAGCGAAAGCGTCGGGAGCTGATTCGGGATTACGGCCGAGATGGCTGAAGGCCTTCATGGTGGCTTCCCGTCCGCGGGGTGTGCGTTTGATAAAGCCTTCCTTGATGAGATATGGCTCGTAGACGTCCTCCACCGTTCCGGGGTCCTCGCCTATGGCGGTGGCTATGGTGGTGAGACCCACCGGACCGCCGTTGAAATTCACTATGATTGTATTTAGAATCTTGTTGTCGATTTCATCGAGGCCGTATCGGTCGATGTTGAGAGCCTCGAGGGCATAGCGGGCGATGTCGATGTCGATTGCACCCGAGCCCTTTACCTGGGCGAAGTCGCGCACACGTCTCAGCAGGGCGTTGGCTATACGGGGCGTACCGCGCGAGCGAAGGGCGATTTCGAGAGCGGCCTCGTCGTCACAGTCCACTCTGAGCAGACCGGCCGAGCGCAAGATAATCTGTTTGAGGGTATCGTGGTCGTAGTATTCGAGATGGAAAGGAATGCCGAAGCGGGCGCGGAGTGGCGAGGTGAGCAGACCGCTTCGCGTCGTCGCTCCTATGAGCGTGAAAGGCGCGAGCGAGAGCTGCACCGAACGTGCTCCCGGGCCTTTGTCAATCATGATGTCGATGCGGTAATCTTCCATCGCCGAGTAGAGATATTCCTCCACTACGGGCGACAGACGGTGTATCTCGTCGATGAAAAGCACATCGTTCTCGTCGAGCGAAGTGAGTATTCCGGCGAGGTCGCCCGGCTTGTCGAGCACGGGGCCTGAAGTGATTTTGATGCCCACACCCAGCTCGTTGGCGATGATGCCGGCAAGGGTGGTCTTGCCCAGACCGGGAGGGCCGAAAAGGAGTATATGGTCGAGCGGCTCGCCGCGCATCACGGCGGCACGCACAAATACCTTGAGATTGCTTATGATTTTATCCTGACCAGCGAACTGATTGAAGCTCAGGGGTCTGAGCGCTTTCTCAAATTCCTTTTCACTGTCGTTTCGCGTGGTTTGGCTGCGTATGTCGAAATTTTCTTCTTCCATCGGACTTACTTCTTGGGTTCGGGAAGCATGTTGATGAGGCGGTTGTAGATCATCTCGGGAGTGATAGCCGTGAGACAGAGATAGTCGCCGCGGAAGCAGGGCTTTTCGCCGAAAACCGAGCACGGGCGGCAGGTCATGTTGAGCGAGACGGTGTTGGTGTCGGGCTGCCTCCATCCCTTGAAGCCGCAGTAAGGATGTGTGGCTCCCCATACGCTGAGGGTGGGAGTGCCGGCTACGGAGGCGAGGTGCATATTGGCCGAGTCCATGGTCACCAAGGTGTCGATATGGTTGAGAAGGGCCAGCTCGGCGGCGAAGCCGTAACGCTTGCCGGCGTTGGATTGCACGCGGGGATATCGCGAGGCCCATTCGTCGAGCAGACGGGTCTCTTCCTCGCCGCCTCCGAAGAGGAACACCTTGACGTCGGGACGCGAGAGAATCAGGCGACTGAGCACCTGTTCCATCTTCTCGGGTGGATAAATCTTGCCCTTGTGGGCTGCGAAGGGGGCGATGCCTACCCATACCTCGCCGTAGTTCTTGGGCTTTGTAATTTCGGCAAAGAGTGAGGCGGGGGCGGCGTTACGGCCAGAATAGAGGCCGTCGAATCGTTCGCTCAGCGGCAGTCCGGCGTTGAAGAAGGCCTCGCGGTAGCGGGCGCGCGAACTGATGAGCGGAAGCATCACTTTGTTGCGGCGGCGCGTGAGGGCCTTTTTATTGGCGCGTCCCTTGTGGAGACGGAAAATCTTCACGCCCTTCGACTTGAGGAAAAAGCCGAGTATGCGGGTGCGTATCACGTCGTGCAGGTCGATGAAGGCGTCGACGCGGTAGTCTTTCTTAAGTTCGGCCGCGAGGCGTCTCATGCCCGGTATGCCCTTGTAGTCATCCTTGAGGTCGACGCCCACCACGGTGAGGTTTTCGGGAGGGTTTACGAATATATTCTGCATGCTGCGGCGTGTCACCATGATGAAGCGCACGTCGGGATAGCACCGGCAGGCGCTGTAAACCACCGGAATCGACATTGTGACGTCGCCGATGGCCGAGAAACGGCCCACGGCCACGTTGATGAAGCCGAAGTCGTTGCCGGTGCGGTTACTGCTCTTTGTTGCCATAAAGTACGGGGTTGGTGTCGGCGTCGTTGTACATCTTCATCTGGCGGTAAACCTTCATGAATTTGCGGCCGGCGGCGATGTCGTCGAGAAGTATGTCGATAGCGACGATGAGGTCCTTGCGCTGTTCGAGCAGCACGTTGAGTTTTGCGGCGCATTTGCGCTTGTGTGCCGGCTGGGCGTCCTGGCGGTCGATTTCGGCCTGCATGTGGTAAATTTTCAGGGCGAGAATCGAGAGGCGGTCGAGAGCCCAGGCGGTCGACTCGGTGTTGATGCCGGCGTCGGGCAGCGGCCTCACGTCTTTATATTTGTCGCGGAAATAGCTGTCGAGTTCTTCTACCATGTCGGTGCGGTCCTGATTGCTGCGGTCGATGCGGCGTTTGAGAGCCAGCGCTGCCACCGGGTCGATGTCCGGGTCGCGGATTATGTCCTCGAGGTGCCACTGCACGGCGTCGATGAAGTTCTTGGCATAGAGCGTCTGTTCGATGCTGCCTTCGGCGTAAGGATTGCGCGAGGGAGCGTCTACGTTGTCTGCGATGTGGTAATCGTTGGTCGACTGCTCGAATATCTGGTAGCTTTTTTCTGCAAATTTCATATCTATGGGCTTTGGTTAGGATTTGTTGCGGTTTAAGCCGGTGGATTTACCGTGAAAATACAAAGTTAATAAAAGTCCGGCTGATTTTTGTGGCAAAGCGAAAAAATTATGCCGAGACCTGCACGGGAATTCCTGTTTCGCGTGTGATTTTGGCTGCCATTTCCTCAAGCCTTTCGCGGCTGATGTGGCGCAGCGATTTTTCGGGCGTGGGGCGGTCAACGGTATAGAGCATCACTTCCTTGGGCCTGATTTTCTTATACATCCCGATAAGGCCGTCGAGCTCTTGCTCGGTGGAGTTGTCGATTGCCCGGCCGTCGTGTTCGCCGGCGGTTATCATGGTCTGCACAATGCAGTTGCCGCCGTAGTCGGTGAGGTGACCGGCAATTATGTCAATCGGTTCCACACCCTTAACGGGCCTGTCGAGAAGGTCCACTGTCTCCTGGAAGGCGCTGTCAAGCTTGAGTATGTTGTTGTCGATTTTTTTCAGCACCTCGAATACCTCCGGCTTGCGCAGCATCGTGGAGTTGCTCAGCACGGAAATTTTCACATCGGGGAAATATTTGTTCCTGAGGGCAATAACGCCTTCGATGATGGCGGGAAAGTCGGGATGAATGGTGGGTTCGCCGTTGCCGGAGAAGGTGATGACGTCAAGCCTTTCGCCGCGTGCCTTCATGCCGGCGAGTTTCTCCTCGAGCTCGGCGAGGGTCTTTTCCTTCGATGGCAGTCCGGTAGAGCCGGTGCCCTGGGCGTTGTAGCCGGCCTCGCAGTATATGCAGTCGAAGGTGCAGGTCTTGCCGTCGGTGGGCGAGAGGTTTACGCCCAGACTTGTGCCGAGGCGCCGCGAGTGGATGGGTCCGAAGATGGTTTCATGAAAGAGTACTCTTTGCATCTTATATCGTGTTTTTGTTTATTTTCAGTATTTTATAAGCCAGGATTCTGGAAATCATTGCCGAGAAGAGGCCCATAACCACAATCAGGCCCAGGATCGCGAGAAGGTCGAGCGGTAGCACCTTCACGGGGTATACGTCGGTTGTGAGGGCTCCCGGTTCGGCCTGAAGTTTTATTACGCCCCAGATCTGCTGGATGAGCGATAGCACGAGGCCGAGCACGATGCCGCAGATGCCTCCTATGAAAGTGACGAGGAAGCCTTCGGCGCCGAATACGCCCAGAAGTTTGCTGCCCGGTGCGCCGAGCATCCTCAGGGTGGCCATATTGTCTCGTTTCTCCACAATCAGCAGTGACACGGTGGAGAATATGTTGAAGGCGGCCACAAGGAGTATGAGACTCAGCAGGGCGAAGGTTATCCATTTTTCCACAGAAATCATCTTAAACGATTCGTCTTCCTGCTCAAGGGCCGAGAGCACAGTGTAGTCCGGGCCCAGACGGTCGGAAACGAGTTTTTCAAGAGACTCCGTACTCGTGCTTCCGTTGGGAGAAATTTCCACAGAAGTCGCCTCGGTGGTGTATTCGAGCAGGCGACGTGCCTCAGGGAGAGGTATGATGATATGGTCTGAGTCAAATTCAAGTCTCTGCGACTGGCTTACGGCCGTGACCATGAAATGGCGGCCTATGTATGAGGCGGCCGGATTGGCCGGATTGATTCTTGCCGTGCGGCGCGGCACGTATAGCTCGGCGACGGAAAGGTCGGAAGGAATTATGCCGCAGTAGTTTGCCACACCCGACATTGCCGTCATGGACGGCAGACCGTTGACCGAGTCCATCATTTCACCGGCCACAACAAGGGGCCTCAGGTCACGTACTTCGTTGTAGTCGGAGGCTATGCCCTTGAAAACAACGGGCATCTGCTGGCGTCCGTAAATAAGCAGTCCGCGCTCTTCTATAACCGGAGAAACGGCCTTTACGCCTTCTATGGAGGAAATTTCGCGGGCGAGACTGTCGGCATCGGCAATCACATGCCCTTTGACCGGAGCGACCTTAAGAGGCGCGTTGATGTTCTCGACCTGCGTGCCGGCCAGCTCGGAGAAGCCGTTGAACACCGACAGCACCACTACTATGGCAGCTGTGGCCACGGCGACGCCGGCAATCGATATCAGCGATATGAGATTGACCGCCGAATGTGATTTCCGGGCGAAAAGATAGCGTTTTGCGATGTCGAGATAAAGCATAGTGCAAATATACTCATTATTTGCCTAAGGGCAAAAAACAAGCAGCCATAAACCACAATTACTGATCGCTAATTGCCTAACCCCAGAGGTGGCGGAAGACGTCTTCGACCTTGGAAGCCTCGAATATGTTGATGTTGAATTTTTTGTGGTCGGTGCCCTTGAGGTTGCCCCGGGGAATGATTATTTCGTTCATGCCCAGTTTCTCTGCTTCGGATATGCGGATTTCCGGTCGTTGCACCGGACGGATTTCGCCCGTGAGACCTACTTCTCCTGCCAGACAAAGCGATTGCGGGAGGGCCATGTCGACATTGCTCGACAGCACGGCGGCAAGCACGGCAAGGTCGAGGGTGGGGTCGTTGACTTTCAGACCTCCGGCGATGTTGAGGAACACGTCTTTCTGTCCCAGCTTGAATCCGGCTCTCTTTTCAAGCACTGCGAGAAGCATGTTGAGGCGTTTTGAGTCGAAGCCGGTGACGGATCGCTGGGGTGTGCCGTAAGCCGCTGTGGAAACCAGTGCCTGGGTCTCGATAAGGAAAGGCCGAGCGCCTTCGAGTGCCACGCCTACGGCCACGCCCGAAAGTGAGGAATCTCCCTGCAGCATAAGGAGTTCCGACGGATTTGTGACTTCCCTTAGGCCCTGAGTCTGCATCTCGTAGATACCTAATTCCGAGGTGGATCCGAAGCGGTTTTTGATGGGCCTGAGTATGCGGTAGAGATATTTCGAGTCGCCCTCAAACTGTAGCACGGCGTCGACTATATGCTCAAGCACCTTGGGGCCGGCCAGAGATCCTTCCTTGGTGATGTGGCCGATGAGCAGCACGGGCACGTTTGTCATCTTGGCGAACTTCAGCAGCTGGGCGGCACATTCGCGTATCTGGCTCACGCTGCCGGCGGCCGATTCGAGCGTGTCGGTGGCTACGGTCTGTATTGAATCGACCACCAGTATGCCGGGCTTTACCTTCTCTATTTGATTGAAAATCCGCTCCATGGATGTCTCGCAGACGATGAACACGTTGTCTGATCCGCGGCCTATGCGGTCGGCGCGGAGTTTGAGCTGTACGGCGCTTTCCTCGCCCGATACATAAAGTATGGTCTTTGACTTGATTGAAAGAAGATTCTGCAGCACGAGGGTAGACTTGCCTATGCCTGGCTCGCCGCCTATAAGCACCAGCGAACCGGGTACGAGACCGCCTCCGAGCACACGGTTGAGCTCGCCCGAGGGCAGTTTTATGCGCGGCAGGTCCTCGGCCTTGATGGCATTGATGGGCAGGGCATCGTTCTTGCGTCCTTCTGTCATGGGCAGATTCAGGGCCACGCCTTTGGCGCCGGACGACGATGGAATGGCCACAACACGCTCCTCGACCATTGTGTTCCACTCTCCGCAGGCCGGGCATTTACCCTCCCATCGGGGCGACTCATAGCCGCAGTTGCTGCAAAACCAGCTCGTTTTTGTCTTCTTTGCCATGGGGATATTATTTAATGGGAATAAATAATAGTTGTGATGGTCGCGAAATGATCAGCTCTGGCGTCGGCGCCACTCGGCAAGGGTTACGGCGGCGGCCATGGCCACGTTGAGCGACTCTGATGTGGGCCTCCCGGCGGGCCACGAGGGGATGTTGAGCTTTTTGGTGCATGTGGCTGCTACCGCGGGCGATATGCCTTTGCCCTCGTTGCCCATAACAATCACGCCTTTTGCGGGAAGAGATGCCTTATACAGCGGTTCGCCTTCAAGGAATGTGCCGCAGACAGGCGCGTTCTGAGGCCATGAGGCGAGAGTCTCGGCGAGATTTGCCTCATGAACCTTTACTCTGGCTATGGCTCCCATTGAGGCCTGGACCGCCTTGGGACTCCAAGGAGAGGCGGTGCCTTCTCCGGCGAGCACATGCTCCACGCCAAACCAGTCGCAGAGTCTCAGCAGGGTGCCGAGGTTGCCCGGGTCCTGCACGGCGTCGAGAGCCAGCACAAGCTCACCGGAAATAACCTGTGAGTCAAATTCATAATGAGGTATGCGGTAGAGGGCAATGACAGGCGAGGGGGTGGAGAAATGGCTCATCCGCTCAGCGTCGGCACGGCTCATTATTTTCACCGGCAGGTCTTTAAGCTCATCGGCATGCTCATCGGCGAAACTCCGCATGGCATATACCCGCTCCACCTCGAAAGCACCGAGCGTGTCGAGCACGCATTTGGCACCCTCGGCGGTGAAAAGGCCCGTCTCGCGGCGGTGCTTTGCTTCGGCGAGACTTTTCACGAGCTTGCGCTCGGCATTGGTTACGGGCTCTGAAGTTTCAGGCATGGATTATATAAATTAATTCTCTTCCAGTAGTTTGCGGAGGAGGGGAGCGATCCGGTCATTGTTGCCTATGCCTTTGAACTGGTCGGCGTCGTCGCCTATTACGAATAAAGGCACGGGATTACCCGAATGTGAGCCGGTGGTGAAGGCCAGGCCGGTTGCCTTGTCGATGATTTTGAATACCTCGACGGCAAACTGGCTGAAGTTGTCGTAGAGGGTCTTTTCGGTCTTGCCCTCGCGGCGCTCGAATGTCTCGTCGAAGATGTCCTTGAGCTTGGCCTCGTCGGTCTCGGATACCGGTACAACGGTGAAAAGCCCCAGCGAGTTCTGAAGTTCTTCTTTCATATCCTCCCACTTATATGTGCGGCGTGATTTGAGCAGGGTCTCGCAGAACTGCTCGAAGTTTGGCTTTGAGATGCGCTGTGCGTCGATGAGGCCGAGACGTGCGTTGTAGCTCACGTATGGATTACCCATCTCGAGGCCACCGGTATTGTGGTCGGCGGTGACTATGATGAGGGTCTCGTCGGGATGCCCGCGGTAGAAGTCAAGTGCTATGCCGAGGGCTTCGTCGAAGTTTATTATCTCTTTTATCGCGGCGCCGGCATCGTTGGCATGGAGAGCGTGGTCGATGTTGCCGCCTTCAACCATCATGAAGAATTTGTCGGGAGTATATCTGAGCAGATGGTCGAGACATGTGCGGGTGATGAGCGGCAGGTTGAGTACGCCCTGGATTGAAT
>CAYZFL010000005.1:26930-30408 GCA_964477785.1 uncultured Bacteroides sp. | reverse complement strand
GCTCGATCGACAACCTTCGCGGTGGCACCTACATGATAGCCGTCTGCTTCGATGCACCGCATGACTACCGCAAGGTAATCCCCGTCCTGGCGCCCATCTTCAGCAGTGAATACATGCATGGTGCCTGGATATTCCACACCATCGGCACGCCGAAGCGCAGCGAAAATACCCCCTTCTACATCGCCCGTTTCAATGCCGACTTCCCGCCACCGCCTCCCGACCTGCGCCGGGACTCGGTCGCCGAAACCCTCGGTCTCCCTCCACCAACCGTCCTCTACAACGACTCACACCCGGAGGAATCCCTCGGACCCTTCGGCAATTATGCATTATGCATTTTAAATTCTACATTACCAAGTGGCAAGCCACTTGTCTCAGCGGCAGCTGCCCCGCGCGCCCTAAGCCGAACCGCAGCAAGGAGCACTTTGACATTTTGATACAAATTTCCCGGGCGCGGAGGTAGGGGTCGGGCCGCGCCTGACCCACCTGCTTTCTCTTATTATCAGCTGATTACCCGCAGTTGTCCGGGGTCGCGAGGTGGGGTTTAGTCTGCGCCTGAACCGCCTCCGCCAAAGTAAAGGTTTTATCTCTCGATGATGCGTGTGAGGAAGGGGTACCGGAGGAAGGCGCGGACGCGGGTGTAGCCCATTGAACGCAAGGTGGCGGCAAAGCCGTCGATCTGGTCGATGTGTTTGCAGCTTGCCGTGTGTTTATAATTTTTCAGCTCTTCGCAAAACTCCCGGCGTGTCATTTCAGGGTATGGCAATCAATTGCCGGGCTTTGTGATAATGCCGAGGGAGTCGGCGAGGATGCGGGTGACGGTTTCGTGGTATTTGTCGGCGGCACGGTCGTAGCCCTGAGCCCTCATGCGGCTTACTTTAGCGCTTATGTCCATAAGGGCTTTTTCACGTTCGGCAGAGGTTTCGGGTGATTCCATCACTGCCTGCGCATCGGCAAGGGCGGTGGAGTCGGCAAGAGTCAGTTCCTCGTCTGGCTTGAGTTTTTCGATTTTTTTATCGTTGCTCCCGCAGGCTGTGAGACCGGCGATAAGCAAAGCGGCTATGAGTATTGTTTTATATGATTTCATCGGTGTCTTATGTAGTTTTATTAGATGCAGATATAGATAATAACGTTTCAGAGGAGGGCCGGGTTGCGAGTTTATTCAATCAGGAAGACTGCGAGGCGGGCGCAGGCAAGGGCATCGTCGAGGGCACAGTGATGGTTTTTGAGAGGAACGCCGAAGAAGTCGCAGAGGCTGTCGAGCGATTTGGAAGGCAGCATCCCTCGCGGAATCCTGCGGCGGGCGGCCTTGAGGGTGCAGTAAAATTCCTGGTCTTCGGGAGGGTCGAGCATGTAAATCTTGCAGGCGGCCTGAATACATTTGGAGTCGAATGCTGCATTGTGGGCCACGAAGGGAAGGCCTTCGAACCAGTCGTGCCACTCTTTCCAGACATCGCCGAAAACCGGGGCATACTCCACATCGCTGTAGACTATGCCGTGGACCTGAATGCAGAAAGAGGCGAAAAATTCCGGCTCGGGCTTTACCAGCGTATATTTTTGGTCGACAACCAAGCCATTCTTGACCTTCACGGCGCCTATGGCGCAGATGCTGGACGGATGCTGGTTTGCCGTCTCGACGTCTATGGCTATGAAATTGTCCACTTAGGAGAGCATTTCAATGATGCGTGACTTAACCTGCTCCATGAGCCATCGCGGTGTCGAAGTGGCTCCACAGATGCCTATGCTGCCGGCTGATGCAAACATTTCAGGACGGAGGTCGGAACCGTTTGAGGTCATTACTGTGCGTGGATTAACTTCACGGCAATGCGAGAAGAGAATACGGCCGTTGCTGCTCTTGTCACCAGCCACAAACACAACGATGTCGTGGCAGGAGGCGAATTTTCGCAGCTGAGGCACACGGCGGCTAACCTGGCGGCAGATTGTGTCGTAGTGCTCGAAAGCCACTCCGGGACAGAGTTTCGCCGAAATGGCTTCGATGATTGCGGCATAGCCTTCGAGCGACTTGGTGGTCTGGGAGTAGAGAGCCACGGGCTTGGAGAAGTCTATTTTTGAGAGATCGTCGGTCGATTCCACAACAATAGCCGTACCTTCGGTCTGGCCTACGAGACCGTTAACCTCGGCGTGGCCCAACTTACCGTAAATCACAATCTGGGGAGCGTCGGGGCGGCGATAGGTGTCTCGGATGCGCTCCTGAAGCTTGAGCACCACGGGGCATGTGGCATCGACAAGGGTAATGCCGCGTTCTTCGGCGGTTTTATAAGTCGAGGGAGGCTCGCCGTGGGCACGAAGCAGAACCTTCACACCCGAGAGCTCTTTGAGGCGGTCATGGGTTATGGTCTCGAGACCTTCGGCGCTGAGACGCGCCACTTCATCGTTGTTGTGCACGATGTCGCCGAGGCAGTAGAGATGCGAGTCGGCGGCGAGGTGTTCCTCGGCTTTGTTAATAGCGGTAACGACACCGAAACAGAAGCCGGAATCGGGGTCGATCTCTATCTCGGGAAGGCGTGAACCGGGAGTGACTTCGGATGCTGATTTTTCTATGTCGTGAATATCAGGCATGTCGGAATTATTTGCGGGAAAGGCTGTTGTCGAATTGATCTCTGAGCCAGCGGTCCTGTTGCTCGACTGACATTTCAGAGTTGTCGAGCTCCACGGCATCGTCGGCCTTCCTGAGAGGGCTAACCTCGCGAGTCATATCAATATGGTCGCGCTCCTTAACGTTTGCGAGGATTGATTCGTAAGGCTGCTCGTCGCCTTTCGCCTTAAGTTCAAGCCAGCGGCGGCGGGCACGGGTTTCAGGGGAAGCGGAGACATAAACCTTGAGTTCTGCATGGGGGAAGACGGTGGTGCCGATATCGCGGCCGTCCATCACAATGCCTCCTTCGGCTCCGAGCTGACGCTGAAGCACTGTGAGCGTTGCCCTTACCTCGGGTATGGCGGCAACCGGGGAGACGCACGAAGAAACTTCCATGCCGCGGATTTCGGTTTCCACGTCCTCACCGTTGAGGAGGGTGTGCTGGCTGCCGTCGGGCATGATTTTGAAGTCGATTGAAAGGTTTTCGGAGAGTCGGGCTATTTCGCCTGCGTCGATATCTTTAGTGTCTTTGCCTGGAGCTATGAGGCTGTGCCGAATGGCGGAGAGAGTGACGGCGCGATACATGGCGCCTGAGTCGACATAGCGGTAGCCCACAGCCTTGGCAAGCCTTTTTGCCATGGTGCTTTTGCCCGACGAGGAGAAGCCGTCGATGGCCACCGTGATGCCTTTTTTCTGATTATCTGAGGTTGATATGGTCATGTTTTATTGAAAGAACTGATTGATGTCGCAGGAAATATTGAGCATGAAAGTCGACGCTCCGGAATGAGGCTGTGCGAAAGCGCCGGAAACTTGGAAATTCTTGGCCCTGAAACCGGCGGCCAGCGAAAAGCCCGAGAGGAAATTGCGGTTGTAGGTCGACATGTC
>CAYZFL010000005.1:1422-26920 GCA_964477785.1 uncultured Bacteroides sp. | reverse complement strand
ACGAAGAAGTTCTCTGACGAAACGAGGTCAGCGCCGAAGATGAGGTGGCGGAAGAGATTGGAACCGAAAGAGTCTTTCTTCTTCATCTCGGAGTCTTCGGAGCCATCGCCGGTCTCATAGTAAGGGAGCTTCCATTTGGTAAGATTCCAGGCGGTGATGGAGAATCTCACGGGGAAACCGCTGAACGACTGTGACCAGCCGAGCCTAATGTCGAAGGGAAGACGGTCGTAGCTCTCGTTGAAACGTTTTATCTGACCGCCGAGATTAGCAACAACCACGGATAGCGACAGGTCGTTTTCATCGTTGTAGTAGTTGATGCCGAGGTCGGTGGCAAGCGCCATGGCCGAATAATCGCCATAATGGCTGTAGAGGAATTTGACGTTTGCGCCGCCTCGGAGACGGTCGGTGATGTTGTGGCTGTACATTGCCGAGAACGACATGTCGGAGGGCGATATGGTGTTGCCGGTCGCCGAGCCGTCGGGCAGTGTTTCCTTGATGGAGCCATAGCCGAAATAGTCGATTGCCGCACTCCAGGTGCCGTAGGAGCCAACGGAGTGGCCGTAGCGCAGGAAAGCGAAATTGCTGCTGCCGAGATAGCGCATATAGCCTAAAGACAGCATGTTTGACATCTCCTGGCCGAGCAGGGCGGGATTCTGGCCGACGACCGAAATGTCATCGTCGACGAGCGATATGTTGATGCCTCCGAGACCATAGATTTTGGCGGAGGAGGGAATGTTCATGAAATTGTAAGCCGGGGAAGAGTCCGACGCTCTGAGCGGCATGGACGGAGCCAATGTAAGGAATGCGACAGCCGCAGCAATCTTAAGACTCTTACGCTTCCGGGATTCAGAGACAGGCTTTTTGCCTTTTATGGAGCTTTTTATTCTGAGTTTCATTTCTATTTTTTAACGCCGTTTCTCTTCCGATATTGCAAAGTTAGTGAAAAACTCCTTTTTTTATACTAACTTTGCATAGGATTCGTTTCTTAAATATGAAAACAAAAATAAGAAGATATAGCTTTCCGGTGATGCTCGTGGCAGCCCTGCTGCTTGGCGGTATGGCAATTTCATGCCGAGGGCCCAAGCTGGCTGAGGCCGACGAGATGATGGCGCGCGGCGAATATAACGACGCATCAAAACTCTACCGCAAAATCTACGGCACACTCAAGAAAAAAGAGGACCGTAAGCAGCGCGGGGTTGTGGCCTATCGCATGGGGTTGTGCTATGAGAAGATGAACATGTATCCTCAGGCATCGGCGGCATTCCAAAACGCACGCCGCTATGAATATACCGAAGACTCGGCTCTGACTCTGCATATTGCCGAAGCCCTGCACGCCAACGGTAAATATGCCGAGGCCGTGAAGGAATATAAAGACTACCTGACGGCTGCGCCTAAGGACAAGAAGGCGCGCAATGGTCTGGCAGGTGCTGAAATAGGAGCCCGCAAGGATTCTCCCACGCGATATGTGGTTAAGAATATGAAGCTTTTCAACTCTCGCCGCGCCGATTACTCGCCGATGTATCTTCCCGGCGAATACGACAGGCTCTATTTCACGACTACAAACGAAAAAGTATCGGGTACCCGCAAGTCGGAAATCACCGGCATGAAAAAGGGTGACATCTGGTTTACCACAAAAGACGAGAAAGGCAACTGGACAAGACCGGCACCTGTTGAAGGCGAGCTCAACACCGAGATGGACGAAGGTGTTTGCACCTTCACCCCCGACGGACAGACTATGTATCTGAGCCGTGCACGACGCGAGCCTAACTCAAATACCACGGTCGAGATATTTACCTCGAGCCGGTCTGACGCGCAGTGGTCGGCCCCGCAGAAATTCGAGATACTCAACGACTCGCTCACCCTGCTGGCACATCCGGCAGTCTCGCCAGATGGCACCTGGCTTTACTTCACATCCGACATGCCGGGCGGTTATGGCGGTCTGGACATCTGGCGAATCAATCTCAAGGAGCGCGTGGGCTCTCTTGAAAATCTTGGCGAGTGGATAAACACCCCTGGCGACGAGGAGTTCCCATACGTGCGCTCCGACTCGGTGCTTTATTTCGCTTCCGACGGTCATCCGGGTCTCGGCGGCCTCGACCTTTTCAAGGCAACTCTCAAACCATCGGGAGGCTGGCAGGTGGAGAACATGGGCAAGCCCGTAAACTCATCCGGCGATGATTTCGGCATCACATTCGGTCCTGGCGAGGAAGGTTTCTTCAGCTCAAACCGCAACGATGGCCGAGGATACGACCATATCTATTCATTCGAACTTCCCGACCTGAAAATCAATATCTCGGGCTGGGTGATCGACCGCGACGAGGAGCCGGTGCCAAATGCAGTGATACGTATCGTGGGCGACGACGGCTCAAACCAGAAACAAGTGGCCAAGCCCGACGGATCGTTCTCATTTCCGCTGTCACGGGGCGTTAAATACGTGATGCTCGCCGGCGCAAAGGGATATCTCAACTCTAAGCAGGAATTCACCTCCGACAGCGCCGAGGAAGACGCCGAATATTCAATCGACTTCATTCTCGCCTCAATCACCAAGCCGGTTGTAATCGACAATATATTCTACGATTTCGACAAAGCCACGCTGAGGCCTGGATCGAAACTCGCTCTCGACTCGCTGGCCCAGGTGCTCCGCGACAATCCAAATGTCACCATCGAAATGGCATCGCATACCGACCGCCACGGCACCGACGAATACAACATTGGCCTCTCCGGACGGCGAGCAAAATCGGTAACCGACTATCTCATCTCTGTGGGAATCCAGCCCGAGAGACTGCAGAGCCGCGGTTACGGCGAAACGAAGCCGAAGAACATCACAAAGAAACTCGCCCGACTCTATCCGCAGTTTAAGGAAGGAGATATTCTTACAGAGGAATACATACTGAAACTCAGTCCGGAGGATCAGGAAAAAGCCGACCAGATAAACCGAAGGACGGAGTTCCAGGTGCTTTCGATAGACTATAAGATGTATTAAGCGTAAGAACCAGATAGCCAAAGAATAAAATATCAAGGAAAATTCAGCGAATATTGAAAATCAGTATATGGCAAACATTCAGTTCCGAACTGTATTAAAGGCAGAAAAAAGCGATCTCGAAATAAATCACGATTCCGGGATACTGATGCTCGGATCATGTTTCACCGACAATGTGGGCGCCATGCTCGAGCATGACGGATTCAAAGTGACTCATAACCCGATGGGTCCGCTTTACAATCCAGGGTCGATATTATTTGCGCTCAACCGCATTTCTCAGGGACGTGGCTTCGATGCCGGAGACATTGTGGAAAATCCCCAGCAGAAAGGCCTCTGGCATTGCCTGGCTTTCGCATCGAGGTACCAGGATACCGATAAAGAAAGACTACTGGATAAGGTCAATGCTGACTTCGACAAACTCGCAGCAGCCTTCGCATCGGCTAAAGTATTGATAATTACACTCGGAACTTCTATCGTCTATAAGTATATGGGTGCCGATGGAATGACTGCAGACAGTATTTTTGGAAACGGTGGCGGTACGATAGTAGGCAACTGCCATAAGTTTCCGGCAAGGTGTTTCAGCCGCGAGATGCTCACGGCAGACCAGTGCGCCTCATGTCTCGGAGCTATAGGTCGCGTCTGCGCGGAGACTGGTAAGACCCTTATTCTCACTGTTAGCCCTATCCGTCATTTGGCTGACGGCGCGCAGTTCAATACACTGAGCAAGGCAAGACTTATCGAGGCATGCCACAGACTGGTATTCCGAAGACCCGACGCCACGATATATTTTCCAGCCTTCGAGCTGATGAACGATGATCTGCGCGATTATCGCTTTTATGCCGAAGATATGGTTCATCCATCTGACCTTGCCGTGAAATATATCTATAAATATTACGCCGAGACCTTTTTCACTAAGGTAACAGTTGAAAAGGCCCTTGCCTGCCGCAAGGAATATCAGAGAAGTCTCCACAGACCGATTATTTTAGACGAAACAAGATGAATTTAAGCATTAAAGATATACTAAATTCTCTTTCCTCAGCAGAAATAAGATGCGGCAAAAATCTCACCGGACAAGTCTCAGATATGGTATTGGACGGTGAACTTGTGTTTGACAGTCGCAGAAATATATTTCCTGAACATTCGGTATTTATAGCCCTGCGCACGCAGGCCGGCGACGGCCACAGATTTACAGGCGAGGTATATAACAAAGGCATACGAGTTTTTATCCTGCAGGATGAGCCGGGAATACTTCCCGACGATGCCGTGTGTATACTTGTGCCCGACACGATGAAGGCTTTGAATGAGCTGACAAAAGCAGTAAGGGCCTCGTCACTCGCCCGCTATATTGCCATTACCGGAAGCTGTTGCAAGACTCTTGTAAAGGAGGCTCTATATGCATCTCTCTGCCCATATCTTTCGGTAAGCCGTACCCCGGGCAGCTATAATTCGGCGGTGGGTGTTCCGGTAGGAATGCTTTCACTCGACAGTGACGCATCACTCGCAATAGTCGAGGCCGGAGTAGACGGGGAAGGGCAGATGGAACCACTGGCAAAGCTGATACTTCCCGACATTGGCGTGCTCACGCCCATCACCGATGAGCATGACGCCGGATTTGCCTCGAGAGAGGAGAAAATCAGGGAGAAAATCAAGCTGTTTGAATCTTGCCGCACTATATTCGCCCTTGCTTCAGAGAAAGAATCACTTGCGATACTCAGGGAAACCTATCCCGATAAAAATATAGTTGAAGTAGAAGGAAACAATCCGGTGATCGCTCTAACTGAAGCGGTTGTGAAATATTTTGTGCCGAATGTGGGCGACAATGTTTTTGAGCCTGTTAAGATAATATCCTCACGCAGCCATGTCGACGAGGGCGTGAGAGGGTCGGTAGTGATACGCGACAATTTCACAAATGACCGCGACTCAATACTGAGGGCAATCGACGCCCTGGCAAGACGCGGACGAAGAGAAAATCCGCTGGTGGTCATAGCCCGCGAGCCATTGCTGAGCCGTCACCCTCAGGCCGATGCGGAGGCTGTGCTCGATGCTGCGGCAAGGGTGGGGGTGACACGCTTTTTCGGAATAGGCGAGACTTATAAAAAGGTTGCGCCGCGTTCTTTTCTCAGGCCTGTCACCAATGAACGCGAGCTTATGAAAACTCTTAAGGAAGAGGATATTGCCGAATCGCTGGTGCTTGTAAAAGGAGGCTTTGACGGAGATCTGGAGGCTGTTCACAAGAAATTACTTCCGGCGCGGCATGACACCGTGATGCGCATCGACCTCGACAATCTGCTGCACAACTTCCGCTATTTCCGCACGCTCTGCGACCCCTCGACAAGACTTATCGCAATGGTCAAGGCATCGGCCTACGGCCTCGGTTCGGTGGAAATTGCCCGCAGCTTGCAGACAGCAGGCGCGGCATACTTGGCTGTCGCTGTGATAGAGGAGGGAATCGCCCTCAGAAAAGGAGGCATCTCCATGCCAATAATGGTGCTGAATCCCATCACATCCGATTTTTCAGATCTTTTCGCATATAACCTTCAGCCGACCGTGTTTTCGCTTCCCGAGCTCGATGTGATAGCTTCGGAGGCTGAGAAATGCGGAGTCAGGGAGTCCTGGCCCATTCACATAAAGCTTGATACCGGCATGCACCGTTTAGGTTTCAAAAGCGAAGAGCTTGAAGACCTCGCCAAGGCTCTTAATGAGAAAATGCCGCTGCTTAAGGCCTCGACGGCTTTTTCACATTTAGCCACGGCCGACTGTCTCGATATGGACGAATATACAGAAGGACAAATAAGTCTCTTCAAAGAGATGACATCCCGACTTAAGTCGCTCTTACCTTATACCATAAAGCTGCATCTCCTCAACACGGCAGGAATACAGCGGTATGGCAAGACTGAGGTGTTTGACTTCGCGCGCTTAGGAATAGGACTTTACGGCGTATCTCCGCTGCCATATCCCGAGCCTTCGATACTGCCGGTGGCCTCACTTTCCACGACCATCATATCGCTGCGTACGCTTCATAAGGGTGAGAAGATAGGATACGGTTGTCACGGAACAGCAACCGAGGAACCTACGGTTATAGCAACCGTGCCCATAGGTTATGCCGACGGAATCGACCGTCATTTCGGACGGGGGCGTGCAAGCTTTGTGGTAAACGGAGTGAAATGCCCCACCGTGGGTAATATCTGTATGGACCTATGTATGATAGATGTAACAAACGCGGCCGCCCGTATAGGCGACCGCGCACATATCATTTACGACAATGAGTCGTTACAGGCTCTAGCCGAGGCCCGAGACACTATACCTTACGAGGTGCTCACGGCTATATCACCCAGAGTGAAGAGGCTTTACACGCTGTGATAAGGGCTTATCTAAAATTTAAAAGCATTTGCCGGAATCCGTTTCCTTTTCGGTATCAGATAATGCCTCTGATGTCGCTGAGGGTCAGCGAGTTTTCTTTCAGGTAATTTTCTATTCCCTGCACGGTCTCGACCGAAACGCGGGGATTGAGGAAGTTGGCCGTACCAATCTGTATAGCCGATGCTCCTGCCATGATGAATTCGAGAGCATCTTCGGCAGAAGCTATGCCGCCAAGGCCTACGACGGGAACATTCACAGCTTTTGCCACCTGCCAAACCATACGCACAGCCACGGGTTTTACGGCCGGACCGGAAAGACCGCCAGTTATCATCGAAAGCCTTGGTTTGCGGCGCTTAACGTCGATAGCCATGCCGAGCAGAGTGTTGATGAGCGAAAGCGAGTCGGCGCCGGCATCCTGTGCTGCGAGAGCTATGGAAACGATGTCGGTAACGTTTGGCGAGAGTTTCACCATGAGATGACGGGGCCATACCTTGCGTACGGCGGAGGTGATTTCGGCCGCTCCCTCGCAGCTTGTACCGAATGCCATGCCACCCTGCTTCACGTTGGGACAGGAAATGTTGACCTCAATGGCGTTGATGTCGGTATGCTCGAGCAGTTTCTCTGCCACGCGCGCATAGTCGTCGGCGCACTTACCGGAGATATTTACTATCACATTGGTCTTGAGATGCTTCAGCGAAGGGTACATGTATTCGATGAAAAAGTCGACGCCTTTATTTTGCAATCCGACGCAGTTTAGCATACCCGAAGGAGTTTCGCACACTCGGGGATAGTCGTTGCCCTGACGGGGTTCGAGAGTAGTGCCTTTCACGATGATACCTCCGAGGCGAGAAAGGCTGAAAAAGTCGGAATATTCAAATCCGTATCCGAAAGTTCCGGAAGCGGTCATCACGGGGTTTGGCAAAACGAGCCCGCGTCCAAGGTCTATAGAGAGGTCCATGATTAGTTCCAGTTTAAGATGTTGATATTAAAGACGGGACCGTTTGAGCAAACACAGAGATTTCCCTCTTTTGTTTTTTCAACGCATCCGAGGCAGGCTCCCATACCGCAGGCCATCATGTTTTCGAGTGAAGCCTCGCAGGAGATACCATATTCCATCGCCTTGCGTGCCACGGCTTTCATCATGGGCGTGGGGCCGCATGTATAAATCATCGCGGGAGATGCGTTAGTGAAGGCGTCGCAGTCGGTAACGAGACCTTTCTCACCGGCCGAGCCGTCGTCGGTCATTATTCTAATTTCGCCATAAAGGGCGAAGCGGTCGATAAGCATGAGCTGGGAAGCGTTTCTGGCTCCGAGCACAAATATTGGACGGGCAGCTCTTTCCCTGATTTTTTTGCCCAGATAGAGCAGGGGAGCGACGCCAACGCCGCCACCGCAGAGCAGGTAAGTTCCACCGGCTTCTTCAGGGAGAGTAAAACCCTGACCGAGAGGCCAGATGAGATTTAATACCGAGCCCTCGGGGAGTGATGTGATCCACTCGGTACCTTTGCCCACTGCTTTGACGAGAAGTGTGAGGCGGCCTGTGGCAGCGTCGAAATCACAAATCGAAATGGGACGACGCAGGAAAGCCTTGCCGCTGTCGGTCACTGATATTTCCACAAACTGTCCGGGCTCAACCTCGGGCATTTCTGTAAAATGCTCCTTAGGAGTAAGCTCCAGAAGATAAAAGCCGTCTCCGCGATTCTGCTTCGACGCTATAATGAAATTGTCAAGTCTTTTGCTCATTTGAGTTAGTCAACTAAAAACGGTTTACTGTCGCAGACCGTATTATAAATAATTTTTTTTGCAAATTTAGGTTATTTATGCCAAATCGAAGCCGATAAACGGCAAAAAAATTGTAACTTCGTGAAATTTTAGAGAGTATCTGAACTATACCATATAATGCTCTTGTTATTATTCAGATACCCTCTTAAACGATTTGTAAAACATAGCACCTTAAACGCCTTAAGTGCCTTGAATACAAGATGAAAAAGAACATAAAACTCATGCTGGCCGCGTTTGTGGCCATCGGTTTGGGCTTTGGTTACGCATCGGCCGAGAAACTTGTGATTCTTCATACTAACGATACACATAGCCAGATTGACCCTGACAGTCAGGATAATCTCGGTGGAGTATTACGCCGCAAGGCGATAATCGACAGCGTGAGAGGGGCGGAAAAAAACGTGCTGCTGGTTGATGCCGGCGACGTCGTGCAGGGCACCCTGTATTATAACCTTTACCGCGGCCTTGTGGAGGAAAAGGTGATGAACAATCTTGGCTATGATCTAAGAATCCTCGGCAACCATGAGTTTGACAACGGCATTGACTCGCTGGCAAAATATCTCAAGCTGGCTGACGCCGAACTCCTTTCCACAAACTACGACCTTTCAGAGTCTGCTCTTAAAGGCATGTTCAAGCCTTACGCCATAAAAGATATCGACGGCAAGAAGATTGCCTTCATAGCCATAAATCTGAAACCCGAGGGTATGATTTCCGAGGGCAATTATGACGGCGTGAAATATCTCGATGCCGTAAAGGCAGCCAACAGCGCGGCCTGGTGGCTCAAACATATTGGCAAAGCCGATAAGGTCATCGCAATCACACATATCGGTTATGATCCGCCGATGCCTCCCGGCGACAAAATGCTCGCAGAATCTTCCGAAGATATCGACATCATCATAGGAGGCCACTCGCACACTCTCCTTGACCCCGCCAATCCTAAGAAAGGACTTGAATGGGAGGTTGAGAACGCCGACGGCGAGGAAGTGCTCATCACCCAGGCGATGAAGCAGGGCAAATATGTGGGTAAAATCGAGATCGACCTCGACAGCGACGAGGCTCCCAAATACAGCCTCATCAAAGTAGACAGCCGATATGACAAAAATCCGGGCGCAGGGCTTGAGGCTTTGCTTAAACCATACCGCAACGGCGTGGATTCACTAAATCACGTCAAGGTGGGCAAACTCGCCATGAAGATGGAGCGCGACAGCCCCGAGATGTTTAATTTCGTGAGCGATTTCATCATGCGTCGAGCAGGCGAGCTTTCCGATAATGTGGATTTCGCTCTGGTAAACAAGGGCGGTATAAGACACGGACTTGACAAAGGTCCGGTATACGAAGGCGAGATTATCTCCATGATGCCTTTCTACAACTATGTGACTGTGATTGACATACTCGGCAGCGACCTTATCCCCGCTTTCAACCAGATGGCAAAGGTCGGCGGCCAGGCACTCGGCGGCGACATTGACGTGACCTTCGACCCGGAGGACAGCGAGCTTGAGGAAATACTCATCAACGGCCAGCCGCTCATCCCCGAGCAGACATACCGCGTGGCCACGATCGATTACCTTGCAAAGGGTGGCGATTATATGCCCACTCTTGCACGTGGCGAAGTGGTGGCAAAGAGCAAGAGCGTGCTCTACGACGACATGCTCCGCTATCTCCGTGGTCCGATGAAGGGCAAGACACTCAAACCCTCATCGGTCCTTAAGATGCATCCGGGCAAATAAACGATGAAATATTGTTTCCGGAAATTCTTCCGGAGCAAAGTAATTAAAAAAATAGGACTATAAACCAATAATTTACAGCATAAAAACAAGTTTAATCAGATGAAAAAACGAATTATCACGGTCTTTTCGGTTATGATGCTTACCGTAGGCCTGATGTTTGCCGTAAAGCCTAATCTTGTGAAGAACGGTGACGGCAGCGCATGTGAGAAATGGGTCGACTCTGTCTACAAGACTCTCACTTTGCGTCAGCAGGTGGCCCAGCTTATGTTCCCCAAGGTGGTGCCCACCCAGGGAGAAATCTCTAAGAAGACTATCAAAAACTACGTCGAGAAAAACGGCATGGGTGGTCTGCTCTATACCGAAGGCACCGCAGCACAGTACGGCGAAATGAACAATTACGCACAATCCATCGCCAAAGTACCCGTGCTCATGACCCTCGATGGCGAATGGGGCCTCTCGATGCGCATAAAGAAAGCTCCCCGTTTCCCCAAAAACATGGCGCTCGGTGCAGTTGCCCGTCCCGATAATCTTTATGACTATGGCAAGGAAGTAGCCCGCGAGTGCCGCGAAATAGGAATCCATGTCAATTTCGCACCCGATGTCGACGTAAATTCAAATCCCAAGAATCCCGTAATCGGCAGCCGCAGCTTCGGCGAAGATCCTGAAAGAGTTGCAGAACTCGGCGCTGCATATTCCAAAGGCCTCGAGGACGGAAAAGTCCAGGCTGTGGCAAAGCATTTCCCCGGCCACGGCGACTGTGCGGTTGATTCCCACAAGGGTCTACCCTCCCTTAACAAATCGGTAAGCGAGTTGGACAAGCTCGAATTTGTGCCTTTCAAAAAATTCATCACCGACGGCTATTCAGGCGTGATGGTTGGTCATGTGGCACTTCCCTCAGTAGACAAGAGCGGTACCCCCGCTTCTCTCTCGTCTAAAATCACAACCGGTTTGCTCAACAAACACCTCGGTTTTGAAGGTCTCGTATATACCGACGCGCTCGGTATGAAAGGCGCAAAAATAGATGGTAAGAACTCATCGGTAGAGGCTCTCAAGGCCGGTGCAGACGTGCTTCTCTCACCCATTTCTCCTGTGGCCGACATCAATCAGATTGTCAAGGCAGTTGAAAAAGGACAGATCTCCCGCAAGCTCATAGAGCAGAAATGCAAGAAAGTGCTCCGCTACAAATATCTCCTCGGCCTTGCCAATGAGAAACCCGTTAAACTCGAAGGCCTCGAAAAACGCCTCAGCTCTCCCGAGGCAGAGAGGGTAAACCGCAACCTCACAGCTTCGACCATTACGGTGGTTAAAAACGAGCAGAACATCCTCCCGCTCAGAAACATCGTCAACAAAGACATCGTGATTGTAAGTATAGGTAAGTCCCGCAACGACGGTTTTACAGACATGTGCCGCCGCTATCACAGCTCAAAGGTATTTGAAGTGACTTCGGCTCAGGTTCCCGAAGCAACTCTCCTCGCAGTGAAGAAGAGCGACATCACCATCGTGGCCGTTTATGAAGGCACAGCATGGGCGCAGCAGGCATTCGCCTCCGTAAGCGCGAAACATCCTGTTGTGGCCGCCTTTATGATTGACCCCTATAAAATCGAGCGCTTCAAGGCTTCCTTCAATCACGCCAAGGCTCTCGTCTTCGCATTCGACGACGCCGACTTCAGCGCAGAATATACCGCTCAGGCCATCTACGGAGGTATCAACGTAAACGGCCGCATGCCTGTTGAACTTCCCGGTATTGCAAAACGCGGTTACGGCATCAACCTCAAACGCATCCGTCTCGGCTACGGCGCTCCCGCAACCGTGGGTCTTCACGCCTCGCTTACCGACAGCCTCGACTCCATCGTCAACTATGCTCTCTCTATCGAGGCCATGCCCGGCTGCCAGCTCCTTGTCGCAAAAAACGGCGTGATTGTTCATAATAAATCATACGGCAAAGTCACCAAAGGCGGCAGAGACGTCGACGACAATACCCTCTATGACATGGCATCGGTATCGAAAGCCACCGGTACACTCCCTGCTGTAATGGCTGTTTACGACGAAGGCCTCATCGACCTCAACGCTCCCGCATCGAAATATGTGCCCGGCCTCAGAATACCCGGCAAGGATTCCATTACCGTCACCGACCTTCTCTATCACGAGACCGGTATCCAACCTTCGCTGTCGATGCACCAGATCATGATGGATACCACCTCATACGAAGGCCCTCTGTTCAGCAATAAGCCCGACTCAATCCACACAATCAAGATTCAGGACGGACTTTACGGCCATAAAGACGCCAAGATGCGCCGCGACATAACCTCGCCCGTTCCCACCAAGGAGTTCCCCTGGAAACTCGCCGAAGGCATCTACGGAGGCAAGGCCACTTATGATACAGTCATGGCCCATATCTACAACAGTCCCCTGCGCAAGAACCGCAACTACTGCTATTCCTGCCTCAATTTTTCGTTGCTGATGGACATCAACCAGCATGTGACCCATCGCGGACACGAGGAATATGCAAAGGAAAAAATCTGGGACCCCATCGAAGCCTACAACCTCTGCTACAGCCCCGGCCGTAAGGATACTTCAAACATCGCCTATACGGAAAACGACACCTTTCTGCGCCGTCAGCACCTGCACGGTTTCGTGCATGACGAACTCGCAGCCTTCTCCGGCGGTACTCAGGGAAATGCCGGTCTCTTCGGCACGGCCACCGACCTCGCCAAGCTCTGCCAGATGTGGCTTAACGGCGGTGAATATGCCGGCAACCGCGTGCTCTCAGAGGAAACCGTGAAGCTCTTCACCACCTCAAAGAGCCCCAACTCGCACCGCGGACTGGGCTTCGACAAGCCCAATACCGAGCATCCCCAGTGGTCGTCGACCTGCGAGGAAGCCGATCCCTCGGTTTACGGTCATACAGGCTTTACCGGTACCATTTTCTGGGTAGACCCCAAAAACGATGTAATATTTATATTTCTGGCAAACCGCGTGGATCCAACCCGCGACAGCTACATATGGAACCGCACCGGTATCCGTCCCGAGCTCTTCCGTCAGGTCTATAAAGCTATGGAATAAATGAAAGAAAGAAACATAAAAACTATCATTGCGGCCGTGACTCTTGCAGTTGCGACCGCAATGCCTTTAAAGGCAGAAATCGGAAATAAGGCTGAGAATACCGCAAATGAGACAGAAACCGCAGATTCGGGATATTCCTCGCAACCGCCGGTGATTATTACAGACCGCGATGACAGTAAACTTTTGCGCGGCGTAGTTTCGTATGGCTCGGGAGCTGTATTCGGCATAGGCGTTACCGAGCTGATGAAACACAGCATACATGAGCGCAGACCCGACGGCGGCAAACAGTCATTTCCATCCCGTCACGCCTCATGGTCGACGATAATCACCTCGGGTGCCGCGGTAGGTCTCTATGACAAATCGCCCTGGTGGGTTATAGGCGCACATGCACTCAACTGCGGGGTAGGTACCCAGCGCGTATTTGCCGAAAAGCACTTTCCCAAGGATGTGCTCGGGGGGTATGCCATAGGCGCCGCCTCCACGGCCCTCGGTCAGGCAATCGGCTACTGGGTTTTCCCGTCTCCGGCCAAAGCATCCGGTCCTGAGCCTGAAAACGAATGGATGCCGCAGCTTTCGATATTGTCGCGTGCAATTTTTCCGGTTGGTAAGATTCAGGGGCATGTATCGTTCCGCACTTCGATGAGCTCGTCGCTTGAAATGATGGTGCCCTTCAACGACCGCCTCGGCATACTTGGTGCTTTCGACCTCACGGCCATGCCTTACTATCTGGAGGGCGAGTATCTCGACATGCTCAAGAGCGCAGGTCTTTCCTTAGGCGTAGCCGGCTACGAGCAGCTATCCAGGCGTTGGTCGCTCAATGCCGATATAAGGATTGGTGCGGCACGAAATTTCAATTCCGACAACTGGCACGACAAGAAATGGTCGATGACTCTCGGTCTCAACTGCGGTGCCGATTACTCGGTTACGCAGAAACTCAAGATAGGAGGCTATGCGGGTTATGGCTACCGCACCTTCAGCAACGGCATATCTATGTGGAGCGTCGGATTCTCCACAACCGCACTTTTTTAATCATTATCATTTTTCCAAACCAGTCAATCACATTAAATATACAGACATGAAGCTCCAAAATCTAATCTTGATGGCCGTTGCCGGCATATCGTTCACCACATTTGCAGCTGTTGAAACCGCCGGAAATTCAAAACGGCCTCTGATTATACGTTCCAACACTCCGGCACGCTGGTTCGAGGAAAGTTTCGTGGCCGGAAACGGCCGCATAGGAGCATCGGTATATAACGGCCTCCGCGCCGATTCCCTCTCTCTCAACGATATTACATTCTGGACGGGCGAGCCTATAGACCCGTCGAAGCCATTCTCTCCCGATGCATATAAATATATTCCGGCAATTCGCGAGGCACTTGCCAAAGGCGATTATCGTGCCGCCGACTCGCTCCAGCAACAGGTGCAGGGAAAATATTCCCAGAATTACCAGCCGGTAGGCAAACTCCTTATCACATACGGAGGCAAGACTCCCACGGCAATCGACCGCCGCCTCGACCTTCGCAACGGCCTTATCACTTCGGAAGTAAGCGACGGCAAGAGTTCTCGAAAGGTACGTACATTTGTTTCCGGCCCCGATTCGGTGATTGTGATAAACATACACAATCCCTCTCTCGACACCATACGCATACAGCTCAAACCATCTAAAGCACTCAGTATCACGGCCAAGACTCCGGTAAAGATGGCCGGGTTTGCGGCATACGATTCGAGGCCCGTCTACAGCCGCGGCGAGGGCTCGTTTAAATACGACCCAAAACGCGGCGTGCATCTATTCTCGGCCATGAATGTAGCCTGCCCGCAGGGTGGAAACCGTAGATACGCCGACGATATGGTAACAGTAACAGATGCACCGGAAGTCACCATCGTGCTCTCGCTCGCGACAAGTTTTACCGACGCTCAGTCCGACCCCGGCTACAGCCAGCGCTATCGCGGCGAGGCCCTAATGAATATGTGGAAGGCCAGGGAAAAGTCGTTCGACGCGATGTTTGAGGCCCAGAGCCGTGACATGAGCCGGTATATCGACCGTGTGAGTCTCGATCTCGGAGCAACCCCTGAGGAAATTGCAGCTCTTCCCACAGCCGAACAGCTTTTCCGGTTTACCGCCAACAAGGAGGCCAACCCCGATCTTGAGGAACTATATTTCCAGTTCGGCCGCTACCTGCTGGCCTCATGCTCGCGCACTCCCGCCGTGCCTGCAAATCTCCAGGGCCTTTGGAACGAGCGCGTTTTACCGCCGTGGAGCTCTAATTATACCACCAACATTAACCTTGAGGAAAACTACTGGGGCGCGGAAAACACAAACCTCAGCGAGCTCCATAAGCCGCTGCTTGATTTCATACTTATGCTCAGCCGAACCACCGGACCGGAATCGGCTAAAAATTATTATGGCGTGAAGCGCGGCTGGTGCCTTGGCCAGAACAGTGACATCTGGGGCCTCACAAATCCCGTTGGCGAGCGCGAGGGCCATCCGTCATGGGCCAACTGGACTATGGGCGGCGCATGGCTCGCAACACATATCTGGGACCATTACCTCTATACTCTTGACAAAGAAGACCTTAAAAAATATTACCCGGCACTGAAGGGCGCGGCTGAGTTTTGCTGCGACTGGCTGATTGAAAAAGACGGCCGTCTCATCACTTCGCCCGGCACTTCTCCCGAGAATCGTTTCATAGCCCCTGACGGTTATGTAGGCTCGACCGACGAAGGGCTGACAGCCGACCTCGCGATTGCCCGACAGTGCATGTCCGACGTTCTTCAGGCCGCGCAGGTTCTTGGTTATGACAACGATTTTCAGCAGGAACTCACACACAAATTGTCTAGGCTTGCTCCTTACCGCATCGGTGCCGACGGCAGGCTTTGTGAGTGGGGCGACGAGAAGCTCGACTACGAGCCAACTCACCGCCATCAGTCACATCTTTTCGGGCTTTATCCCGGTCGTCATCTCACGGCAGATTCTACTCCCGAGCTTGTAACGGCCGCATCAAAAAGCCTTGATGCCCGCGGCGACAAGACCACCGGATGGAGCACCGGCTGGCGCATCAACCTCCGCGCCCGTGCCCGTGAGGCTGAAAAAGCATATGGCATGGTACGCAACCTGCTCAAATATGTGTCACCCGACGGCTATAAAGGTGAGGATGCCCGTCGTGGCGGCGGAACATATCCCAATCTGCTCGATGCCCATTCGCCTTTCCAGATCGACGGCAATTTCGGCGGTTCTGCAGGTATGGCGGAGATGCTTATGCAAAGTTCATACTCAGGTCTTCCAGGCGATAAAGCCATGATTGATATTCTTCCGGCGCTTCCCGCACAGTGGAAAGACGGCAGTATCAAAGGCCTCGTGGCCCGCGGCGCATATCTCGTCGATATCGTCTGGAAAAATTCACGCCCGGTATCGGTCACTCTCACCGCCCTCAGCCCTCTTTCTCCCGACGTGAAAGTCAACGGAGTGGCTAAAAAGCTGGTGAAGGTAAATAAACATCAGAAATAAACCTCTCATTCCCAATATATTCACATGGAAAATCTACAGCCCGGCACAATGTTGCAGAACGGTAAGTTCCGCATTGTCTCCATACTTGGTCAGGGCGGTTTCGGCATAACATACCTTGCCGAGCACACCATGCTCGCCAAAAAATTCGCCATAAAAGAGTTTTTTCCCAAGGATTTCTGCAACAGAGACGAAGCCACGGCACAAATCACCGTCGGCACTCAGAGCAAAAAGGCTCTTGTCGAGAAACTTAAGCGCAAGTTTACTGACGAGGCCCGCGCCCTCTGCCGTCTCTCACATCCCGGCATCGTGAGTGTGACCGATGTGTTTGAGGAAAACGGCACGGCATATTTCGTAATGGACTACGTAGAGGGTCGATCTTTGAGCGACATGCTCAAAATCGAAGGCCCGATGAGCGAGGCACGGGCAGTTGGCTATATCCGCCAGATTGCCCTGGCTTTGCAGTATGTGCATAACAACAACCGCCTGCACCTTGATGTGAAGCCGGCAAATATCATGGTGGACAAAAACGACCATGCGGTCCTCATAGACTTCGGTGCCTCGAAGCAGTACGATGAGGAGAGCGGCGAAAATACCTCTACCCTTATGGGCAAGACGCCCGGCTATGCGCCTATTGAGCAGATGGGCAATAATGTGCAGAAATTTGCACCGGCGACCGACATCTATGCCTTAGGCGCGACCCTTTACAAACTCCTTACCGGCGTAACTCCACCATCTTCAGCCGATTTGGCCGGCGGTGAGGAGCTGATGCCACTTCCCCCCTCGGTGAGCAAAGGCGTGAAATATGCCATAGCCGAGGCTATGGAGATAAAGATCACAAAGCGTCCGCAGTCGATGACGGCATTCCTCGCATTGCTCAATCCGGAAAAAACTGTTTCTGATGATGAGAATACGATTGTAGAAGATGAAAAGACGCAGATAGTAGACTCCGGCAATAAACCGCCAATCCCACCTGTTCCTCCTGTTCCGCCTGTTCCGCCGGTAAAGACAAGCGATATCAAGGCAGACGGATCAGACAAACCGCAAACATTCGGCAATAAGCCGCCTCAGCCCAGCAAGAAGTCGCCCTGGAAAGTTATCACTTTCTCAGCCATTGGTCTTGCGGCAATTATCGCTCTTGTGCTAATATTTGCAGGTGGTGGAAATTCTGATGGTCCTGAGAACGAGGTAGCTTTAATGAGACCTGACAATAGCATTTCCGATACCGACAGTATTCTTACTGAGGAACAGAGATTGTCATTGATTCACATCAATGACAGCATTTCTCAGACAAGTGGAAATCAGATTGTCACAATGATAATTAAAAATTCTAATGCTCAGGATTTTAAGTTGTTTAATGACAGTGTATTTAATGCCTGGGGAATAGGAGATAAAGAAAAGAATAACGGTATATTAATCGGCATTGACATAGAAAACCATAGAGTAGCTTTGTCTGCCGGGAGCGGTTTTGATGACCCTGGATATGATTCTGAACCATTTTGGCAATCGGTATGTAGTACTATCACAACATTATGCAAGTATTATACTTGTTATGAAGGATTAAAAATGGGGGCTTTAATTTGTGGGGGATATTCAGAGGTAAAATCAATTTTTGAATCAAATAGTATTGCGAATAAAAAGGGAATAGAAATGCTGAATGAGGATATAGCAAGGAATATGTCTCCCCGCAGTTTATATGACAAAGGTAAGAAAATGATGGATTCTGAAAATTGCGCAATGGGTTGGCCCTATGTGCTTTATGCCGCTCAGAAAGGTTATGCCAGGGCACAGCAGGAAGCCGGAGCAATGTATTGGAACGGTCATATCGGTCCTGAAGACGTATTCGTAGGCTGGAGCAAATTTTCGAGTGAAAATAATAAAAGAAGAGGATATGATTGGTATGAGAAAGCGGCACAGCAGAATGACGCACATAGTCAATGGGTGATGGGAACCGCATATCTTGAAGGCATGGACGGATTCCCATGTGATACATTAAAAGCTGCGGTATATTTAAAAAAAGCACAAGCCAACGGTTATTATAGTGCAAGGGATGCACTCGAAAAAATACCGGCAAAATATAAATAATCGAGTAGGAGATAAACACCTGCGATTAGTGTTTACCTCCTACTCGATTTAGCCTTTTTACTGAAAATTCTTTATTTCACTTCCGCTTCGTGCGGGGTTTCGCTTTCCATCTTTGATATCACCGAGGTAGTGATTTCGTCTTTATCCTTGTCGTAGTCGACCCTCACGAGGTTGCCCGGCAGAAGGGTTGCTGTGATGATGAGCTCGGCAAGGGGATCTTCGAGGTATTTCTGGATTGCCCTCTTCATCGGGCGGGCGCCGAACTGTATGTCATAGCCCTTCGAAGCGATATATTCCTTGGCCTCTTCGGTGATTTCAAGCTCGTAGTTGAGCTCCTTGAGACGTTTGCGGAAGGCCTTGAGCTCGAGGTCGATTATCTTGTATAGCGAGTCCTTGTCGAGGCTGTCAAACATCACTATGTCGTCGATACGGTTGAGAAACTCCGGTGAGAAGGCCTTGTTGAGTGCCTTGCGTAGCACGCCGTGGCTGTAGTCCTTGTCGATTTCACGGGTTGTGAAGCCCACTCCCGAGCCGAAATCCTTCAGCTGACGGGTGCCGATGTTGGAGGTCATGATTACGATGGTGTTCTTGAAATCGATATGACGTCCGAGACTGTCGGTGAGCCGGCCTTCGTCCATGAGCTGGAGCAGGAGGTTGAACACATCGGGATGTGCCTTCTCGATTTCATCGAGGAGCACGACAGAGTAGGGGTGCCGGCGCACCTTTTCGGTGAGCTGACCGCCTTCCTCGTAGCCTACGTAGCCGGGAGGCGCTCCGATAAGACGCGACACGGTGAATTTCTCCATATACTCGCTCATGTCGATACGGATGAGAGTGTCGGCGGAGTCGAAGAGATATTCGGCGATCTTCTTGGCCAGATAAGTCTTGCCCACGCCCGTCGGGCCTAAGAACATAAATGTGCCGATGGGTTTGTTTGGATCTTTGAGCCCTATGCGGTTGCGCTGTATAGCCTTGACTATCTTTTCAATAGCCTCGTTCTGACCTATGATTTCCGACTTGAGGTGAGGCGCCATCTCGAGGAGACGTATGCCCTCGGCCTGGGCGATGCGCTGTACGGGCACGCCGGTCATCATGGCCACCACCTCGGCAATAAGGTCTTCGTCGATTACCTGACGGCGGCTCTCCATTTCCTTGTCCCATGTGGTCTGAGCTTTTGCGAGCTTCTCGCGCAGTGTGGTTGTTTCGTCGCGCCACTTTGCGGCCTCGTTGTAGTTGCCGGCGTTTGCGGCCTCTACCTTCTTGGCGTTGGCTTCCTCAATCTCTTTTTCAAGACGTTCTATTTCCTCAGGCACTTCGATGTTGGAGATGTGACTTCGCGAACCGGCCTCGTCCATGGCGTCGATTGCCTTGTCGGGGAAGTTGCGGTCTGAGATATATCTTTCGGTGAGCTTCACGCAAGCTTCGAGGGCGGCATCTGTGTAGGTCACGTTGTGGTGCTTCTCATACTGCCCCTTGATGTTGTGGAGTATGGCGAGGGTCTGCTCGGCGGTGGTGGGCTCGACCATCACTTTCTGGAAGCGACGCTCGAGAGCTCCGTCCTTCTCGATGTTCTTGCGGTATTCGTCGAGGGTGGTGGCGCCGATGCACTGCAGCTCGCCGCGGGCAAGGGCCGGTTTGAGTATGTTGGCCGCATCCATGCTGCCCTGGCTGTTGCCGGCGCCCACGATGTTGTGAATCTCGTCGATGAAGAGAATGATGTCGCGGTTCTTGGTGAGCTCGCCGAGAATGGCTTTGATGCGCTCCTCGAACTCGCCGCGGTATTTCGTGCCGGCTACTATGCCGGTAAGATCGAGCGATACCACGCGCTTGCCATAGAGTATGCGCGAAACCTGCTTGTTGACTATCCTTATTGCGAGACCTTCGACGATAGCCGACTTGCCCACGCCCGGCTCGCCTATGAGCACGGGGTTGTTTTTCTTTCTGCGGCTCAGGATCTGGGCCAGACGTTCTATTTCTACCTCGCGGCCCACAACGGGGTCGAGGCGTCCGTCGGCGGCTGCCTTGGTAAGGTCGGTCGAGAACTTGTCGAGCACGGGAGTGTCGCTCTTGCCTTTCGATGCGGGCCTGGCATGTGATGAAGGATTTTCGCGGGGCTCTTCCTCACCGGGAGAGGCGAATTCGGCTGCGGGAGTCTCCTTCACGAAGCTGTCTTCGGCATCAGCGGGTGCGGCATGGCCGTCACGGGCATAACTGTAGACGCGCTCGTAGGTGATGCCGCCCTCGGTGAGGATGCCCGAATAGTCCGATGCCAGATACTCGCGGTTGTGGAGTATCGAAAGAAGAAGATGAAGCGGGTGAATCACTGAGTCTTTGAGCAACCTTGCCTCGAGAAGGCTGAGTTTGAGCACTCGGTTTGTAAGGTCACCCACCTTTACCTCCGTGATTGTGTCGCCCCCGCAGTCCACTATATAGGAGAGCAGGCGGCTGCGCATCTCGGCAAGCTGCTCAGGCGACGACAGCGCGGTCACGATGTCCATTGTCAGCGGCGAGGCCGAAAGCATCGCAGCAAGCAGATGTGCCGGGGTGATGGTGGAGTTTTTGTGTGTTACGGCTATGCGGTGGCTTTCTTCGAGAAGCTCCTGCATGTCGTTTGAGAATTTCATTTCCATATAATATATAGAGAGAGAATAATATTAATTAGAGGAGTGGAGCAGATTTGAGAAATCTTTTAAATAAAAAGGCCTTTTACCTTAGATTACAAAAAATAATAGAAGATTATGTAAGGCTTTTGGAAATTGCTTTTGCAAAAATAGTGCCAAAAAGCAAGAAAAGCAAATGACAGAGCCGTAAAAACGGTTAAATTTTACTCAGAGGGCTAAAAATGCCTTTAAAATGCCTCAGACGGCAAGTTTTTTTTAATTGATGACCTCGGAATTGCCGTTTTTTCATAAAAAAAAGCTACCTTTGCAGAATAAATAAGAGAACCTGTAAAAGCGGGCCCTGATGTCATGCCGGTCTTCATGCATCTTGCCCCGCATCCTGTGAATAAATTTAAAATATATGATAGAAGACGATCGTATAGTAAAGATTAATAAAGAAAACGAGATGAAGTCGGCCTACATCGACTAGTCGATGTCGGTGATAGTGTCGCGCGCACTCCCCGATGTGAGGGACGGCCTCAAGCCCGTTCATCGCCGTGTGCTTTTCGGTATGAACGAAATGGGCAATACTTCTGACAAACCGCATAAGAAATCGGCCAACTGCGTCGGCGAGGTTATGGGTAAGTATCACCCCCATGGCGACTCTTCAATCTACGGTACTGTAGTGAGAATGGCACAGGACTGGTCGTTGCGCTACACGCTGGTCGACGGCCACGGAAACTTCGGCTCAATCGACGGTGACTCTCCCGCGGCAATGCGTTACACTGAGGTAAGGCTCGCCAAGATGGGCGAGGAAATGCTTACCGACATTGATTCGGAGACTGTAGACTTCCAGCCTAATTACGACAACTCGCGCAAGGAGCCTACAGTGCTTCCCACGCGTATCCCCAACCTTCTCGTCAACGGTGCCAGCGGTATCGCTGTGGGTATGGCCACTAATATGCCTCCTCACAACCTCTCGGAGTCAATCGATGCTTCGATTGCTCTTCTCGAGAATCCCGATATGACAATACCGGAGCTCATGAAGTTTATCACGGCTCCCGACTTCCCCACCGGCGGCACCATATACGGCTATCAGGGTGTACGTGACGCTTACGAGACTGGCCGCGGCCGCATCGTAATCCGTGCAAAAGCCGAAGTGGAGCACGATGGGCACCATGAATGCATAATCGTCAACGAGATTCCTTACGGCGTAAACAAGGCCGAACTCATTAAATATATAGCCGACCTTGTAAACGAAAAACGCATCGACGGCATCGCCGACATCAACGACGAGAGTAACTACGAGGGCATGCGCATCGTAATCAAGCTCAAGGCAGATGCAAACTCAAACGTGGTGCTTAACAAGCTCTACAAGATGACCCAGATGCAGGCTTCGTTCAGCGTCAACAATGTCGCTCTTGTGGGCGGTCGTCCAAAGTTGCTTAATCTTAAGGAAATAATCCAGGCCTTCATCGACCACCGACACGACGTGGTGATAAGGCGTACAAAATACGAGCTCCGCAAGGCACAGGAGAAGGCCCATATCAAGGAAGGTCTGCTCATCGCCGTACAGAATATCGACGAGGTTGTGGAGATTATCAAATCGGCCGAAACTGCCGACGATGCCAAGTCTAAACTCTCGGAACGCTTCGGCCTCGATGATATCCAGACCACGGCAATTCTCGAGATGAAGCTCCGCTCTCTCACACATCTGGCCGTCGACGACCTCCGTCACGAAATCGACGAGCTCCACAAGCTCATCGCAGAGCTCGAGCTCATCCTCAACGACCCGGATGTATGCCGCGCACTCATCGAGAAGGAACTTCGCGAAGTGAAGGACAAATATGGCGACGGACGCCACACTAACATCGACTATACCGCCGGTGACTTCAATGCTGAGGATTTCTATGCCGACGACGATATGATTATCACCATTTCGCATCTCGGCTACATCAAGCGAACCCCGTTGAGCGAATTTCGCGCCCAGAACCGTGGCGGTGTAGGCTCGAAGGGCTCAGACACCCGCGACGAGGATTTCATAGAACATATCTACACTGCTTCGATGCACAACACCATGCTCTTCTTCACCGACCGCGGTCTCGTATATAAGATGAAGGTTTATGAGCTTCCCGAAGGTGCGCGCAACACCAAGGGCCGCGCTCTGCAGAATCTGCTCAACATCGAGCAGGGCGACCGCGTAAGAGCCTTTATCCGCTGCAAGCAGCTCGACGATCCCACCTTCACCTCAGAGCATTACCTTGTCTTCGCCACGAAGAACGGTATCGTTAAGAAGACTCAGCTCAGTGAATATGCCCGCGTAATGGCAAAAGGCAAGAAAGCCATAATTCTGCGCGAGAACGATACACTCATAGGCGTGGAGCTCACCGACGGCAATTCCGAAATCCTTCTCGCCGACCGCAACGGCCGCGCTATCCGCTTCCCCGAAAGCAAACTCAGAACCATGGGCCGTGTCTCAACGGGCGTCCGGGGCATGAGGCTCGACGAGGACGGTAAAGATGAGGTGATTGGCCTTATAGCCATGAACCCCGATGGCGGCGACAATGTTATGGTGATAAGTGAAAACGGTTTCGGCAAACGCTCCAAGCTTGAGGATTACCGCGTGACCAACCGCGGCGGCAAGGGCGTGAAGACCATCAACATCACCGAAAAAACCGGCCTGCTTGCGGGCTTCGCAGCAGTCAACGACGACAACGACCTCGTGATCATCAACCGCAGCGGTATCACTCTCAGATTCCATGTAAGCGATATCAGGGTTATGGGCCGCGCAACTCAGGGCGTGAGGATTATAAACCTCTCCAAGAAAAACGACAGCATCGCTTCAATCTGTGTCACCGAAAGCGATCCCGAAGAGGAAGTTGAGGCAATCGAGGAGGGTGAAGTTCTGCCCGATCTCGACGAAACCGAGATGGAAGCCGAAGAAGCAGAAGATAACCAGGCCGAGGAAGAGGCAGACTCTGAAGAAACCGACGAAAGCAACAGCTAAGACGGACAATCAACAATCAATAAACAATAAAGATAAACTACTAACTAACTCAAATAAATTACTTTAACATGAAAAAAATTCTTATCAGCGGTATGCTTCTTGCCATGGGTTTCGCAGCAATGGCCCAGCAGAACATCGTCAAAGAAGGTGAGAAAAAAATGAAATCGGGCGCCACTATTCAGGAAGTTGTCGCCGTGATGACTCCCGCCTTCACCGACCCCTCGACCAAGGATCTTGCCGAAACTTATTTCATCCCCGGCGAAGCAGGCTTCAAAACCTACGACAAACTCTTTGGCCTCAAGACTTTCGGCAAACTCGAAGACAAAGACAAACCCGTGATGTGCACAAACCTTATTGAAGGTTACGAGTATCTTATGAAGGCTCTTCCCCTTGATCAGCTCCCCGATGCAAAAGGCAAAATCAAACCTAAATACACAAAGAAAATCATTGACCATGTGACCGGTCACTACAACGATTTCAACAGCATCGCAATCGACCTCTGGGGTCTTCAGGATTATGCCAACGCCTACAAGGCATGGGACATCATGCTCAACATGCCTAACCAGCCCGAATTCAAAGAGGCTCTTGAAAAAGGCAAGAAAGTTTTCGCCGACACCATCCTCGGTGAAATCTACTACAATCAGGCTCTCGCGGCATGGCAGAACAAAGACTTCGACAAAGCCCTTCAGGCTTTCATGAACGCCAAGAGCAAAGGCTATGACAAGGAGCAGCTCTATAAATATGCTGTTGCCGTAGCTCAGGCCGGCGGTTTCAACGATAAGCTCCTCGAACTCGCCAAGGAAGCGCTTCCCAAATACGGTAAGGAAGAGCCCCTTTACATGAATCTCATCATCAACGATTACCTCATGAAGAAAGATTATGACAATGCTTTCAAGGCTATCGACGAGGCTATCGCAACCGAACCCAACAATGCCGAGTACTACATCGCAAAGGGTATAATCTATGACAACGTTGTAAACCTCAACGCCTCCACTCCCGAGGAAATCGCAAAGAACAAGGAAATCCGCAAAAATGCCATCGAGTCGTTCAAGAAAGCTACACAGGTTAACCCCATAAATGCCAATGCTTTCTATCAGACCGGCCGTGAGCTCTGCGAACTTGCATATATCCTTTCCGATGAGGCTCCCTCCGATGCGAAGGCTATCAACGAATACTTCGACAAGAACCTCAAACCCGTCTTCGAAGATGCAGCCGCTAACCTTGAGAAGGCTTACGAGCTCGACAACCAGAACGACGACACTCTCAAATATCTTGAGAACGTTTATTACAACCTCAAGGATGAGACAAACCTCAAGAAGGTTCGCACTATCCTCGGTACCAATTAATAAACCCGACAGATTCTAAAAGCCACACTGCGGCGGAATGGTGAAAGCC
>CAYZFL010000005.1:0-1412 GCA_964477785.1 uncultured Bacteroides sp. | reverse complement strand
TCTTTTTATAGAGCGGCCGTTTAGTTTGATTTAAGGTTCAGCTTTTATTCATAATTTTTTTTTCAATTTTTTCCCCGGAATATGTCTTCCAACAAAGCTCAAAGTCTAACCGACATCCAGTTTTCGGAGGCTCTGAATGAATGTCGCGGCGTTTTTTCCGCAAAGCTTTCCGATTATGGTGCTTCATGGCGTATCATGAGGCCGCAGTCGCTTACCGACCAGATTTTTATCAAGGCAAAAAGGATACGCTCCATCGAAACCAAGGGTGAGGCTGCCGTTAACGAAGGTATTCTTCCGGAATTCATCGGAATAGCCAACTATGGTGCTATCGCCATTATTCAATGCAAGTTGGGCTATGCCGACAGCAAGGATATGGAACCGGCCAAGGCTCTCGAACTTTATGACCGCGTGATGAAGGAGACTACAGAGCTCATGCTCGCCAAAAATCACGACTATGACGAGGCCTGGCGCTCGATGCGCGTAAGTTCATTCACTGACATTATCCTCACAAAAGTACAGCGTACCAAGGAGATAGAAGACAACGGCGGCAAAACCCTCATCTCGGAAGGAGTTGAGGCAAATTACGCCGACATGATCAACTATGCCCTTTTCGGCATTATAAAACTTAACGACAAGAACAAAGAAGACTAACATTGTCGGCGAAGTTTATTTAATATATTCGCTGACTTCTGATTTATAGACGTTTTGAGTCACTCACCGGCCAAAAATATCATACTGAAATTTTTCGTGTGGTTGTCGAGGATTATCTTCGGCGCCACTTTCATTATATCCGGCTGGGCCAAAGGCGTAGACCCTTGGGGCACCGTCTATAAAATTCAGGAATATTTTACCGTTTGGCATCTTGATTTCACTAATGAAATCACCCTTATTCTTGCTGTAGCTCTCGCAGTTTTTGAATTCACTTTGGGAGTGTGCATATTCCTCGGCCTGCTCAGGCGAATGTCTGCCTGGACCGCTTTGGTCCTGATGTGTATGATGCTTCCTCTCACAATATATATTTTCGCGGCCTCGCCTGTGAGCGACTGCGGCTGTTTCGGCGATTTCCTTGTGATTTCAAACGCCGCCACAATGTGGAAAAACGTAGCCCTCACCGCTCTGGCAATAGTCCTCGTCGTTTACAACAGACGTTGTGAACCCGTTATTCTGCCTGAAATTCAGTGGCTTGCTCTCACGGTTTCCATCGCATTTGTGCTTTGCCTCTCCTGGATAGGATATCAGATACAACCTCCGGTTGACTTCCGCCCTTATGGTGAAGGCACCGCTTTCTGCTCCTCCGATGAGAACGAAGGTGAAGCAATGCTCATTTACGAAAAGAATGGCGAGCGCAAGGAGTTCTCACTAAACGATCTGCCCGATTCCACCTGGACATTCGTCGAGCAGGCAGATGCCGG
>CAYZFL010000004.1:0-30650 GCA_964477785.1 uncultured Bacteroides sp. | reverse complement strand
AACGCATGATCTCGCGGTCGCTCTTGCCGCGGGGCGAGAAGTCGCTGCCGCCTTTGCCGCCGCCCATGGGAAGGGTGGTGAGAGCGTTTTTGAATGTCTGCTCGAAGCCGAGGAATTTCAGAATTGAAAGGTTTACGGATGCGTGGAAACGAATGCCGCCTTTGTACGGGCCAATAGCGTTGTTGAACTGTACGCGGTAGCCGAGGTTGTTCTGCACTTCGCCTTTGTCGTCGAGCCAGGTTACACGGAAGCTAACGATACGGTCGGGCTCAACCATTCTCTCGATGATTTTGTTCTTTTCGAACTCGGGATGCTGGTTGTAGGTGTCCTGTACGCAAAGCAGCACTTCTTTCACTGCCTGTAAATACTCTTTTTCGCCGGGGTGCTTAGCCTCAAGGTCGGCAAGAATTTTGTTTATGTCCATAATATAATAATTTAAGGTTGTATTTGTGCCTTATGGTTATTTCAGTGGCAAATTTACGATTTTATATTGTAACGGGTGCTTTTTTTGCGCTAAATTTTATCAAAAATTTTTTCATGGCGCAAATTTCGCCCTTTTACGGACCGTCCTTATTTCTTTATGCCGTTTCCGGCACTTTTATAGCGGACGCGGATTTTATTTGTTTTTCTCGGTCATGATTTTGAGAATCAGGGCGTCGGTCTGGGTCATGCCGTCGCGGCCTATGGCCGTGAGGTTGCCTATTGTGCGGTCGACGTCGCGGTCGATTATGCCTTCGAGCTCGCTCACGCAGTCGCCTTCCATCGCCACCATGGCCGAGATTATCGCCGTCGATACACCCGATGTGAGCTTGAGGGCGCAGCTGGGCTTGGCGCCGTCGCATATCATGCCGGTGAGGTTTGCCGCCATGTTTTTCACTGTGGCCGCAACCTGCTCGTAGCCGCCCCCCATGAGATAGCATATGCCGGCGCTGCTGCCGGTGGTGGCCACTACGCAGCCGCAGAGGGCCGAGAGACAGCCGAGGCTCTGCTTGATATATATAGAGGTGAGATGGCTCAGAATGAGTGCGCGGATGGTCTTGTCGCGGTCAATATAGTTTTCTTCGGCGTAAATCACCACGGGCATGGTTGCCGCGATGCCTTGGTTGCCCGAGCCCGAGTTGCTCATTACGGCCACCGGCGCTCCGCCCATGCGTGCGTCGCAGGCCGCCGAGGTGTAGCTCAGTATGCGGCTGAACATGCTGTCGCCCATTACCTTGCGTTGCCTTTCGGAGTGAAGCGTGCGGCCTATGTGGTGGCCGTAAGGCTCCATAAGGGCACGCTCCGAGGCGAGTTTGTTGAGACGGCGTGTCTCGAGTATGAATTCAAGGTCGTCGACGGGTGTCTCCATAGCGAAGTCCCAGACGAGGTGAAGGGTCAGCTCAGGCACTGCCTTGTCGTTGCAGTTGCATTCGCCACCTTTTTTCTGACGCTCGAATGTGGTCTTGCCGTCTACCTGGCAGAGCACGAAATCGGTATGTCCTCCGCTGATTACGGCGCGGCTCTTATGTCCTCCGCCCTCGGCCATGATGTCGATATAGAGTATGCTGTCGGCATCCCGGGCTATCTCCACGGATATTATGCCGCGGTCTATCATCTTTTTACCACGTTGCACATCGGCGTCGGTCACATTCTCGAGCACTTCGAGTTTACGCTCCGACTCGCCCACAAGGGCACCGAGGGCCACGGCGATGGGCAGGCCAATCATGCCCGTGCCGGGAATGCCCACACCCATAGCGTTTTTGATGATGTTGGGGCTGAGACGGCATGAGATTCTCTCCACGGCTTCACGGTCGCAGCCGAGTTTTTCAACGGCTTTGGCTACGGCGAGTGCCACCGCAACGGGCTCGGTACAGCCCACTGCCGGAACAACTTCGCGCTTGATAAGTGACAGTATGCGTTGTTTTAACTGCTGGTCAATCATGGTATAGATTTATAGAGATGGATTAGATATCGCAAAATTAGTCATTTCGCTTCAAAGCACAAAATTTACTTACACCCTTTTCAAAAGTAAAGGGTTTTAATTTCGTAAGAAGCCGGCTACTTCCAGTCTTTTATCTCGAGAAGCATCCAGCGTCCTTCGGTGAGGCCTTCGAGCACGTTTTCCATGCAGAGGTTCCAGCTCACGAAGCCCTGGATGCGGCCGTCCTCCGTGCGGTATTTGAAGTTGGAAGGCGCGAGCGGGTCGCCCGTTTCTGCGTTGTAGGTCTCGTGCATGGTGCCGTAAGTGTCAAGGTCTTTGCACATGAGGCCGCCCACTGCGAGTGCCATGTCTTTTATTTCGCTGTCAAACCCGTAGTTGTGAAGCCCTATGGAATAGATATAGCTGCAGATGCCCCATATCGGCCCCTGCCAGTTTGAGAATGGTACTATGATGTTTTTGTTGTTATAGTCGGGGTCGGATGCCGAAAGACTGCGGAATCCATACTTGCTTTTAAGATGATTTTCGGCGAGCATCCATTTTTTTATGGTCCCTGCGCCCTCCCTCTGAGGCAACATTTTATAGACGAGAGGTACGAAACTCGAATATCCCACACGTTTATATGGTTTGCGGGTCTCCCGGTCGATGTTGTAATACACTCTGTCTTCTTTGTTCCAGCATATTTCGTTGAGCGCTTTCTTTAGTCCCGCTGCCTCGAGAGCGAGTGCCTCGGCATCTTTATCATAGCCTAAATGCCGGGCGATTGCTGCCTGAGCGAGCAGTTCGCCGTATTGCCATGCCGAGGCGTCTACGCAGAGAAAAGTGCGGCTGTCGTCTTTGAAATAGTTGAGTGCCGGATTGTTGTCGGCGCCGCTCTGCATCGCTATCTCCCAGAAATATAGGCCCGAAAGAGAATCGCGCTGGGTGCGCCGGCGGTAGTCTATTACCTTTTCGAGGTCTTTGTATATGGGTCTTAGCCATTCCCAGTCGTCGGTCGCCTTTGAATAATGATAAGCTCCCTGCGATAGGAAGGGCTTCATGGCAAAACGTCCGCTATAAGCCTGTCGGGGACCGTCTTTGGTCATGCATCCTGCCACATAACCGTCTTCGTCGATGCCCTGGCTGAAGGTCAAAACCCAATTTTTCATATATTCGGGCTGACCCTTGGATATGAAATGATTAGCCATAAAATATGCGTCCCAGTCCCAAAGCTGGGAATAGAATCCCGCAGGTATCAGGTATGGGTATTTTATGAAGCCCTGCGGCTCTTTTATCACCTGAGTCCTTAGAGCGTCAAATCCGGCGGCAAGACGATTCTTCACGGTCAGAAGGGTGGGATAGTCTGAGTTTCTGTACATTTTGCGGTCTTTTGCTCCCATAGTGCCAAATCCTATAGCTGTTATTATTGTAAGAATTATTAGTTTTTTTCATTACTTGCTTAAGGCGTATTTTATTGTATAAAAAAGTATGGCCGATGCTGATTGGTTGTATCGGCCACGTTTGATTATTTGGGTTTACGGCCCGCTTTTCTCAGGGCTTCGCTGATAATCCACTGCAGCTGGCCGTTGACCGACCGGAATTCATCGGCCGCCCATCGCTCGACGGCCGCCATGGTGGCTGGGTCGACCCTCAGCAGAAAGCCTTTGTCCTTGGGCTTTGGTTTGGATATGTCTTTGCCTTCGGCCATTCTTCTTACCGGTTAATTAGCGTTTTTATTTGGTCGCCGGTTTAGGGCTTATTACTGATAAAGACTGCCGGTGTTTACTACGGGCTGGGCGGCTTCGTCGGCACAGAGTACCACGAGCAGGTTGCTCACCATCGCGGCCTTACGCTCTTCGTCGAGGTTCACCACATTGTCCTCGCTGAGACGGTCGAGGGCCATCTTTACCATCGAAACGGCACCTTCCACAATCTTCTCGCGGGCCGATATCACTGCCGAAGCCTGCTGGCGGCGGAGCATCACGGCGGCGATTTCAGGAGCATAGGCGAGGTAGTTGATTCGCGCCTCCACTACTTCTATACCGGCCATAGCCAGACGCTCGTTGATCTTGCGCTCGAGGCGGTCGTTGATTTCATCACCTCCCGAACGGAGTGTAAGCTCGTCGTCCGAGGCATTGTCGGGGTCGTCGTAGGCATAATGGCCTGTAACCTCGCGAAGCGCGGCATCGCTCTGTATGCGCACAAACTCGTTGAGTGCCCTCTCGCGGGCGCTGCTCACTGCACCCGGGTTCTTTGCCGCAGCTCCAAGTCCGCTGTCTGAGTCAATGTCAAATACAGCCTTGTATGTGTCGGCGACTTTCCAAACAAGCACCATGCCTATCATCACCGGGTTGCCAACCTTGTCGTTGACCTTGATGGGATCGATGTCCATATTGCGTATTCTCAGCGATACTTTCTGACGCGAACAGAAGGGATTGGCCCAGAAAAAGCCGGTGCCTTTGAACGATCCGCGGTACTTGCCGAAGAATATCATAACCCTGCACTGGTTGGGTTGCTGGACGAACATGCCCACTAAGATAAGGACTATCAGAATGGCACCCACGGCAGTGATACCGGCGCACACTTCAGAGAAGTCCGGGTTGCTGTTAGCTGCCACAATGCCCAGAACAATCGTTGCGATTATGAGCAATATCACAAGCAGCATCACAAAACCGTTTATCACAAAACCGCCGTAGGGCCTCTCTAAATCATTTGTCTTATTCATTTTTTTTATAAAGTTGAAGAGATTAAAAATCCGATATTAAAATAATATCATTTAGCTACTGCAAAAATATGTACAATTTTCCAATCAGCAAAATTATTTCAGAAAATGATTTTAAAAAATTATTACCCTAATGCTCAATATTTTTGCAGGATAGAGAAAAAAATATTACCTTTGCGGCGGATTTCCAATCTCTGGCGGGACACGCAGCCCGTGAATATTGGAAAATAACTTTAAAACCAATAATTTAACTATGGATTTGATTAAAGTGGCCGAAGAGGCTTTTGCCTCCGGCAAGGAACACCCCAGATTCACCCCCGGAGACACTATCACAGTGGCTTACCGCATCAAAGAGGGTAACAAGGAGCGTATCCAGCAGTACAAGGGCGTCGTGATCCGCATCTCCGGCGAAGGCAACAAGAAAAGATTTACTGTTCGCAAGATGAGCGACAACATCGGTGTTGAGCGTATCTTCCCGATGGATTCTCCCTTCATCGACTCTATTACCGTTAACAAATACGGTAAAGTTCGTCGCGCTAAGCTTTATTATCTCCGCGCACTCACCGGCAAGAAGGCCCGTATCAAAGAGCGCAGAGTCGTTGCTCCCAAAGCAAACTAAGTTTCACCATAACGGTAAAATTGAGTTCCCGCTTTCAAAGCAACCAAAGCTTACCCCAAAAGAAAACCCACAAAAACGGTCGGCGCCCACTAGCATCGGCCGTTTTTGTGTATTAAAGTATGGCTCAAACGCTGAATCTATTGAGTTAGGAGTTCGGCGTAGGGTTGAGAAAATCGGATTTGAAACCCCTGTGTTCCGCACCGAGGATAGACAGGTTACCGTATGACGAGCGAAAACGGTAAGTGTCGTATGTTAATATCATCGCTTGCAAAATCAGACATCGGCAGTGACACACTACACTTACCGATTTTCGGGGAGGTTGAATTCAAAGAGGAGGCCTTTGACGCTTATGGCTTTGATTGAGCCGCCGTGGACTGCTATGGCGTTTCTTACAATAGAGAGACCGAGGCCTGTGCCTCCGGCTGAACGAGTGCGGCCGTCGTCGACGCGGTAGAAACGCTCGAAAATATGCGGCAGATGTTCCGGAGGGATACCATTGCCGTTGTCCCATACGCGGAAATTGCCCTTGCTGTCGGCCTTTATGTTGATTTCAGTGCCGCCGCTGTAGGCAATCGCATTGTCGATGAGATTCTGGAAAACCGACTCGATGAGTGCCCGGTCGCCGTTTATGGTGAGCTGCGGTACGTCCACATTGATTGTCATAGAGGTGCGGAGCCGAGCCTCGTCGGCGATTTTTTCGATGATAGCCTTTATTTCAAGAGGCTTGCGGTCGATCATGCCTCGTCCGTCTTCCATGCGGGTGATGGTCGAGACATCTTTCAGCAAGGCGCTGAGCCGCTCGGCGTTGGCTCGGATTCTTGACAATAACTCCCGTTTCTTTTCTTCTGACAAATCGGGATGGTCGTCGAGGAGGTCGAGGCTCACCAGAATTGAGGCCACAGGCGTTTTCAGCTCATGGTTTATATTGTTTGTGAGCTGTTTTTTGAGACGTGCCTTGTCGTGCTCGAGGCGTATGGTCTCGCGGTGCTCGCGGTCGCGCTGCACATAAATCTTGACTATATTTGCGGCAATGTCGCCCAATTCGTCATGGGGGAAATAATAACCGTCGAAAATCCGGCCTCCTTTTCCGGCTGTTTCGGCAAAGCGGTTGAGGCGCCGTATGCTCACGGCGATTTTCCTGGTGGCCAGGAAGCCGAGTAAGCTCATAAAGAGGGTGAGGGCGCCCATGATCCACAGAATTGTACGGTCGACCTTAAGAAACTCGGTGAGCGAGTGGTTGTAAGGTGCGGCCGAGCGTATCACCATACTGTCGTCGCCCAGCAGGGCCGAGTAGAAATAGCTTGTGTCGTTGCCTTCGGAGAGGCGTTCTATGGCATAACCTTCACCCCGGAGGCGGGCGGCGCGTACCTCGGGCCTGGAGTTGTGGTTTGAAGCTATGGAGCGCTTGCTGCTGTCGTAAACCACTTTGCCTTCGCCGTCGATCAGAGTTACGCGGAGATTGTCGGCGGGAGAACTGATGCGTGCCACTATGTTTTCGATATCCTCGCCCTTGCGCAGGTCGTCGAGCAGACGGGCGTTGTGCATCTGGAGGCGGGTGTCCATCATGTCGGTCTTGTACTCCTTCTCGCGGTGATACTGAAACACCATGAAGGCTGCGGCGAGCAGCCAGCAGGTGCCAAGGAGCATGAGGAGCATCCTCATCTGGAACGATATTCTACTGCTGCCAGCCATAGCCGTAACCCGATCGTGAGACTATGTTCTTGCCGTAAGGGGCTATTTTCGACCTTATGCGGGTGACATGGACATCGACCGAGCGGTCGACCACCACCACATGTTGCGGCCATACGTGCTGCATTATTTCCTCGCGTGTGAATATGCGGCCCGGATTGTCGAGAAGCAGGGCGAGAATCTCGAATTCCTTGCGGGGGAGGGTGATTTCCCGTCCGTCGACACGGCATGAGAGAGAGTTTCGGTAGCATACCACGCCGCTCCTGTCAGGCGACGAAGCCATGACACGGCGCATCACGGCCTCGATGCGGGCTATCACATTCTTCATAGAGAAGGGCTTGGCGATATAATCGTCGGCACCAAGTCTCAGTCCTGCCACCATATCGTCGTCGGTATCCTTAGCTGTAAGGAAGATGATGGGAGTGGCAGCTGTGTCGGGTGACTGTTTGAGCCTGCGGGCCAGCTCAAAACCGTCCATGCCGTCCATCATCACGTCAAGGAGCAGGAGATCGTAGTTGCCTATGCCCTTTGCCATAGCCTCTTCGGCACTTGAAGCGCCGTCGGCCTCATAACCTTCCAGCTCGAGATACTCGCGAAGCCCCTCGCGGATGCCTTCCTCGTCGTCTGTTACCAAGATTTTGAATTTCTTTGTATCCATGCTGCAAAGATATAACCGAATTTCCAATCGTCGACGGACCTGAGTGCAATTTAATAAAAAATTTACAGGCGAGTCTCGGTCTGAGAGTCCGCACCCAACTTTGGACAGCGTAAAGTTGTTTAAATTTGAAGAAAACGAAGAAAATCCAAAGAAATTATGAAATATATAGGGGCCCATGTGGCCGACGAGACAAATTTTACAATGGCTCCGCTGATAGCCCGTGAGCTCGGCGCAAGGAGCTTTGCCCTCAACGTGGTTAATCTCAAGACCTGGCGGCATCGCACGCTCAGCGACGCCGAGACCGGGGAGTTTAAAAACAACTGCGCCCTCTGCGGCTTTACTCCCGACCTCATCCTGCCTCACGCGAGACTGCTGGTAAACCTCGGCAGCCCCGACAAACGCAAGCTCGCCCTCTCGCGCATAGCCCTTACCGACGAGATAATACGCTGCGGGAAGTTAGGGCTCAAGATGATAAACTTCCATCCCGGCGCCCACCTCAATCAGCATACCGAAGAGGAATGTCTCGACACCATCGCCGAGTCGATAAACTATTGCATCGAAAAGACAAAGGGGACAGAAGGCGGCGAGGTGACCCTTGTGATAGAGAACACCGCGGGGTCGGGCACGGTGATGGGCTGGAACTTCACCCAGATAGGCCGCATCATCGCCGGAGTTGACGACAAGAGCCGTGTGGGCGTGTGCGTAGACAGCTGCCATGCCTTCGGCGCCGGTTACGACCTTTCGACTCCCGATGGATATGACAAATGCTGGGAAGAGTTTGACCGCGAGATTGGCGCCGGTTATCTCCGTGCCATGCATATCAACGACTCGCTAAAGCCCCTCGGCTCACATCTCGACCGCCATGCCCCGGCCGGGAAGGGCCTGATAGGCGAATATTTCTACCGCCGCATGATGGCCGACCCGAGGTTTGACGATAAGCCGCTGATACTCGAGACTCCCTCGCCCGAGAACTGGCAGCAGGAAATAGCGTGGATATATTCCCTGGCTGAATGACAGGGATTTGACACGCGGTTCGGAGGCCTTACGGATAAGTCTGAAACATATTTTGGCAAAGACGCGAGAAATTGCTAATTTTGTGAAAGATTACGATTATCCAATGGATTCCCAAATGCTTCTGAAATAACCTCACTATGGACAGCATCAAACGCATATTCAAGATAGGCCGCGGCCCCTCGAGTTCCCACACTATGGGTCCGCGCATGGCAGCCAACGAGTTTCTGAGTTCTCTCCGCAACAAAGGCATAACACCCGCAAAAATCGAGGTGACGCTCTACGGCAGCCTCGCCGCTACGGGCAAAGGCCATCTCACCGACGTTGCGATACTCGACGTCACCGAGGAAGTGGCTCCCACCACTGTGGTGTGGCGCCCCGAGGAATTCCTGCCTTTCCATCCCAACGGTCTTACATTCCGCGCCCTTGACGCCGACGGCAATGAGCTGCGCAAGTGGACGGCCTATTCAATAGGCGGCGGCGACATCGTGGGCGAAGGTCATGAAAACGACCGCCGCGAGTCAAACGCCGTGTATGGCATGAACAAGATAAAGGCCATACAGAAATGGTGCGAAAAAACCGGCCGCAGCTACTGGGAATATGTCGAGATGCGAGAAGGTCAGGAGATATGGGACTATCTTAAGGAAGTATGGAGTGTGATGAAAGCGGCCGTGGAGCGCGGCATCGAGGCCGAGGGCGTGCTGCCAGGCGGACTCGGTATTCGCCGCAAGGCCGTAAGCTACTATATGCACGCCACAGGCTATAACGCTTCGCTCAAAAGCCGCGGTCTGGTTTATGCCTATGCGCTGGCCGTGAGCGAGGAAAACGCATCAGGAGGCAAGATCGTGACGGCTCCCACCTGCGGCTCCTGCGGCATCGTGCCCGCCGTGCTCTACCACCTCTATACCTCGAAAGGCTTCAGCGAGCAGCGTGTGCTCCGTGCTTTGGCAACCGCCGGTCTCTTTGGCAATGTGGTAAAATACAACGCCTCCGTATCGGGCGCCGAAGTGGGCTGTCAGGGCGAAGTGGGCGTTGCCTGCGCCATGGCTGCCGCTGCAGCCTCCCAGCTCTTCGGCGGCACGCCGGCACAGATTGAATATTCGGCCGAAATGGGCCTCGAGCATCACCTCGGCCTCACCTGCGACCCTGTATGCGGCCTCGTGCAGGTGCCTTGCATAGAGCGTAACGCCTACGCCGCCGCCCGCGCTCTCGACGCAAACCTTTACGCCGCCTTCTCCGACGGCCGTCATTCCGTCGACTTCGACCGCATAGTGGAAGTGATGCGCCAGACGGGCCACGACCTGCCCTCGATTTACAAGGAAACCTCTCAGGGCGGCCTGGCGGCTATCAAATAACCGGCGTTTAAGGCTCAGGACCTTATATGATTTATTGAATTCAGATAACTAATTTAGGTACATAGCTTCCAAAAAACGCAAAGAGAACATAGCCGAGTATCTGCTTTATATGTGGCAGATCGAGGACATGATAAGGGCCAACGGTCTGGATATCGACCGCATAAAGCATAATATCATCGACCGCATGGAGCTCACCGAAGCCCAGCGCAAGGAACTTACCGAGTGGTATGAGTCGCTCATCGACATGATGCGCCGTGAGGAAGTGACTCAGAAGGGCCACCTACAGATGAACCGCAACGTGCTGGCGTCCATCGCCGAACTTCACCGCGCCCTGCTCGAAGACCCGCGTTTCGAGGACTATACCAAAGCGTTTTACAAGGCTCTGCCGGTGATTGTCGACCTCCGCTCAAAGGCCGGCGAGGAAAAGGCCGGTGAGATAGAGACCTGTTTCAACGCCCTCTACGGCATGCTGATGCTGCGACTCCAGGGCAAGGAAATAAGCCCCGCAACCCTCGACGCCATGAAGGCGATCTCAAACTTAATCGCCATGCTTTCGGCCTATTATATCAAAAACGATAAGGAAGATATCTTCCGCGACGATAAGGAGAAGGAGTAATGAATTTTTAATCAGAAGCGGAGTGGCTAAGCGATATTTATTTTTCCTCTCTCATGCATATTCATACGGCATACTGCGGCCTCTGCAGGACGAGATAAGGCGCCGCGGCGACGAGGTGGCATGGTTTCTCGAGGATACCTGTCCCGACATGCTCCTGCCCGGCGAGAAGCGGATTATGACGGTTAGGGAGGCAAAGAAATATAATCCATACGCAGTGTTTGCGCCGGGCAACTGGGTGTATGACTTTCTTCCCGGCATCAAGGTTGACCTCTTTCACGGCTATCACATAAACAAAAGGCTCGACAAGGACACCCATTTCCGCCTCCGCGGCTGGTATGACATCTACTGCACCCAGGGACCCGATACGACCACACGTTTCAAGGAGCTGGAGGCCGAGCATAGGTATTTCAAGGTCTATGAGACCGGATGGAGCAAGGTCGATGCTTTTTTCAGACCGTCGGATGTGCCGGTGGAAAAGCATGACAGACCGGTGATTTTTTATTCCTCGACCTTTACCCGAGGCATTTCGTCGGCATGGGATCTGCGCGAGACAATAGCACGGCTGGCTAAATCACGCGACTGGGACTGGATCATCACCCTTCATCCCAAACTCGACGATCAGGAACTTATCGAAGGCTATAAAAAGATAGCCGAAGAATGTGACAATGTGAAGTTTGTAGACGTCGACGGCATCCCTGAGGCATTCCGCCGCAGCGACGTGATGCTGAGCGATTCGTCGAGCATCATTGTGGAGTATATGCTTCACGACAAGCCGGTCGTGACCTTCCGCAACTCATGTCCCGGTCCGTGGCTGCTCGATGTGGAAGAAATATCCGAGGTGGAAGGCGCGCTGGAAAAAGCACTTACCCGTCCGCCTGAACTTATGGAGGCGATGCGTGAGTATACCATGAAGCACGAGGCTCACCGTGACGGTAAGAACTGCGCCCGCATACTTGACGCCGTCGACGACTTTGCAAAAAATTACCAGGGCAAACTGCCACGCAAACCCCTCAACCTCATCCGCAAAATCAAACTCCGCCTCCAGGCCGGATACTACCGGTGGTAAAAGGCGTCAGATTATTTTATAGGGCCATATTTTTTGTCTTCTTTTACAGCAAGACTGAAATTTCGGTAAAGAAAACCGAAGAAGCATATCCATAAAGGAGCTGCCAAGTATTGCCAGAGGTCGTGCTGAATATTAAAGAACTTACGGCTAATGGCAAGTCCTATTAATGTAACAACTCCGAGTATTACCATTATAAGCGAGAGATTTCTTTTTGCTTTATTAGACATGGTGGAATCTGTTTAATTTACATTATTAGACGCCGATTCCCGGAATTAATTACAACTTTAAAATAAATAAAAGTCATTACTGCCCCTGCTCAATATCAAATTTTTATAAAGTATTTCCAGGCCGGGTTACTCCCATGTGGTGGCGGAGTTGGCGACCTGGATGGCGCGCTCGAGCATGGTGTCTTTGCCGTTGAGGGCTTCCAAGGGGTCGAGGTCGACTTTGCAGCCTTCGGACGGCTCTACTCCGAATTCATAGAGGTTGCCGTTGGCATCCGTCACGGGACATGCCGACATGCGTATGCCCCATCCGCATGGAATTTCGAGCGACAAGGGCATTCCCGCACCTCCGCCTGTGACGTCGCCCACGATTCTTACCGCAGGCAGCTGTTTCATGACGGCCACGAAATGGTTTGCCGCGCTGAAGGTTGATCGGTTGCAGAGCACTACAGCGGGCTTGAGCCAGCCGAGGTGATTGCCCTTGGGCGGATCGTAGTAGAAGGCGTAAGGTTCGGAGAAATCGTTGTGGCCGGGCCCGGTTTTGTGGCGGATGTATCCGGCGAGAGTGCGGGTGCGCACAAACCTTGAGATAAGATCCTCGGCGGTAGTCATGTAGCCGCCTCCGTTGTTGCGGACGTCGATGATGAGGGCAGTACAGAAACGCAGATAATAAAGGATATTGTCGAGATTGCCCTCACCGAGGGTGTACTCAAATGAGGGATAGCGCATATAGCCCACGTTGCCGGGCAGTATGCCGTAGCTTATGCCGCCGAGCTGACGGTACTGGAAGTCGAAATAATATTGCTCGACAAGGCGTGCGTCATAGTTCTGTGGATAGTCGGTCCACCATTTTTTATAGTAAGAGGTGGCGAAGGGAGATGAAAGATTGACGTGACCGTCCTGCAGGCGGTCGAGCATACGTGAGCAGATGTCGAAAAGCTGCTCGCGGCGTACTCGGTTGTCAACCTGGGGGCGGAATTCCTTATAGACGGCGTTCCAGTCTACGCCTTTTTCCTCAAAGAAGCAATAATGCTCGTCGATGAGTTTCCACAGGGCGTCGAAATTGCCCACGGAATTATTGTCCCATTCCTCGACTTCGTGGCATGACGACGTGCTCAGGGGGAGAGCGATGCAGAGAGCGCCTAAAATTATGGCCGAAAAGCGAGCCAGAGAGCGGACCGGGAAGCGCAAAAAAGTCTTTTTCGTGATAGTCTTTTTCATAGGGCGAAGTAAGTTTTGGAGTTAGACTTGGATGAGCAGCCTTTATGGCGCGAAACGCTGAGCCAGCTCTGGGTAATGCCTATCACGAAAGCGTGGGTGGTATGGCGGGTGACGATATTGTTTGTCTTTGACGAGAAAATCGAGCCTGAGTAGCCGAGACGCAAGGCGGTGTTGCCCAAGTGGATGTCGGCGGTGAAGAGATTGTCGAGGCGGAAATAATTACCGGGCCATGCACCGTGGAAGAGGTTCTTGTGGTTGCCGAGATAAATCTCGTAGTAGAGTTCCCCATAGTCGGGCGAGAAGAAGCAACCGGTGAGTGGAAGCGTAGGCTGATAGGTGAAGTCGATATTGATTTTGCCTATCTTTACGGTCTTGGCGAGCAGGGCCGAGACGTCGATGGTGAAGGCTGCCTGAGCCGAGACGGGATTGTTGCCGTTGCGGCTGAGGTAAAGGGCGCCGCCGCGTATGTCGGCCATGAGGCCAGGCGCAAGCGAAAGGCCCCAGGGAAGGGAAATCTTACGGAACATGCCCCATCGGAAATTAAGCTCGGCGCCCCACATCGTGGCGTTGCGCACCGGATTCTGGGTGTGGTCAAGGCTCAGACGGCCATAAAGCTGCTGAGTCCACCGGGCCGGGTCGAATTTCATGGCCTGAAGGCGTGAGTAGCTCAGGGCGAAAGTCTGGCCGTCGTAGTGCATGGGGGTGAGGTAGGTGTCGACCTGATGGGCCGAACCGACTTCGAGGCTGTAAGTCGAGGTCACGGGACGGAGAACTTGTGTGGTGGGCATGGAGCATTCGGAGTTCTCGGAGTTTTCGGAGAGCTCAGATGAAGCCTGCGCACGGGCGGGAAGAGCCGTTGCCAGCAACAGTGCGCTTGTGAGCAATGACATGTGTAAGAGTTTCATATATTTGTTGTTGTGATGAATAATCGGTTTTGAAATTTATTTTTGGAGTGTGCTGCCTGAGGCGCAGTCTCTTCAAGCGACCCGGTAAAGCGTCAGTCAAAAAGGCTGCCCTGGGAATCTTCTTCAGGCGAACGGCTGTCGTCTGTAATCGTTTCCGACGCGTCGGCAGGAGTTTCGTCTTCGCCGATTACGGCGTCGATGCTTGCTGGAGCTTTCTCCTCTTCTGTGGAAGGAGACGGCTCAAGCTCGGTGATTTCGCCCACGTTGAAGGTGGTGAGGCGTTTGCCCTTGGCTTTGAATGACTTGACTCCCACGAACTCCGAGGCATCGACCTCGAGCGCGGGCCGGAAATCGTCGGGCGCGGCGAATGTGATGTTGAATCGTGGAGACTTTTGCGAAGTAAGGAGCAGGAGCTGCGACCTGGCGTTCTCGCCTATGAAACTCTGGTGCCTGTTGCTAAGCTCGAAGGCAAAGCGTTTCAAATATGGATAGCCAACCTGGTCGGCGTCGTTGACGATGGCCGTAAAAACGGTGTTGCGGTCAAACTTTTCGAGGCGCAGGATATTGTCGTCGAAGTGGTTGGAGAGGGAGTAGTCGGTGGTGTAGAACTCGCCGTTTTTGAGCACGACGAGAATGCGGTCGTCGCCTGAGAACTCGCCCAGAAGCATACCTCGACCTTCATAGTTGAGCCTTAGCACGTCGTGATCGAACCAAACCTGACGGCCGCCGAGGGTGGAGACGCCGCGCTCCTTAAGGGTGATGCGCTGTATCTCGTTTTTAGTCACAAGATTGCCCTGCGACTGCTTGCCCTTGACCGCGAGGGTGGAGAAGTCGACCTCAAACTGCAGGGCCTTGAGCCTGAGCTTGGGCTTGAGAGTGATTCTCACGGTCTCGGCCTCGCCGTTGGGATTTGCAGAGAACCACATGATACGTGTGCCGGGCTTGCCGGGTGTGAGGTCGTAAAGCTTTTCGCGTGTCACGCCCGTCACGGCGCAGCGCTTCATGTAGTAAGGGCCGTTCGCTCCGTTTCGGTAAATCACGTTGTAGATGGTGCGCAGATCCTTGTGCTTGAACACATTGACGTAAATCACATTCTTGCCCACGCTGACTTTTTCGGCTACCTTAATCACCTTGTAGCCACCATCCTTGTAGAAGACAATGACATCGTCGAGGGTGGAGCAGTTGCATACGAATTCGTCGCCTGCGCCTCCTTTGAGGGCTGTGCCGATGAAACCGTCCTCGCGGTTGATGTAAAGCTTCTCGTTTGCCTCGGCCACGCGGGAAGCCTCGATTGAGTCGAAGCCGCGTATGACGGTGTGGCGCGGGAAGTCCTCGCCGTATTTCTCCTTGAGCCTTTCGAACCAGGCGATTGTGTAGCCGGTGATGTCGGCGAGTTCGCGGTTGACGCCGTCGATTTTCTTGTTTAGCTCGGCTATTTCCCTGTCGGCCTCGTCCTTGCTGAACTTGAAGATGCGCTTCATCCTGATTTCTACAAGCTTAAGGATGTCGTCGCGGGTAATCTTGCGGAAGAATTCGCCGGCGAAGGGTTTGAGTCGTGCGGCGATATGTTTTACGGCAGCGTCGATGTTGCGGGCCTGCTCATATTCGGGGTCCTTGTAGATGCCTTCGGTGATGAAAATCTTTTCGAGCGAGGCGAAGAAGAGTTTTTCCTTAAGCTCGGAAAGTTCGATTTCAAGCTCCGTGCGGAGGATATGTACCGTGGTGTCGACATTGTGGCGCAGCACATCGCTCACGCCTAAGAAGCAGGGCTTGCGGTCGCGGATCACGCAGCAGTTGGGCGAAATGTTTATCTCACAGTCGGTAAAGGCGTAGAGGGCATCGATGGCCTTGTCGGACGATGTGCCGGGCTGGAGGTAGACCATTATGGCCGCGGTCTTGGCTGTGTTGTCGTCGACGCGGCGTATTTTGATTTTGCCTTTTTCGCTCGCCTTCTGAATCGACTCGATGATAGAGGGGGTGGTGAGGCCGTAGGGAATCTCGGTGACGCAGAGGGTACGGGAGTCGATTTTCTCGATTTTTGCGCGGATCTTCACTGAACCGCCCCTGCGTCCGTCGTTATATTTTGAGACGTCGATAAGGCCGCCGGTTACAAAGTCGGGATAAAGCTCGAAGTCCTCGCCTCGGAGATAGGCCGTTGCAGCGTCAATTATTTCGTTGAAATTGTGAGGCAGAATTTTCGACGAAAGGCCCACGGCGATACCGTCGGCACCCTGAGCGAGGAGAAGAGGATATTTCGACGGGAGAGAGACGGGCTCCTTCTTGCGTCCGTCGTAGCTGAGAGTCCATTCGGTGACCTTGGGATTGTAGAGGGTGTCGAGGGCGAAAGGCGAGAGGCGGGCCTCGATATATCGGCCGGCCGCCGCGGAGGCACCGGTGAGTATATTGCCCCAGTTACCCTGGGTCTCGATGGTGAGGTTTTTCTGACCGAGCTGAACCAGGGCTCCATAGATCGAGGCGTCGCCGTGAGGATGATACTGCATGGTGTTACCCACGATGTTTGCCACCTTGTTGAAGCGGCCGTCGTCGAGGGTTTTCATGCTGTGGAGGATGCGTCGCTGCACGGGTTTGAGACCGTCATCGATATGCGGCACGGCACGTTCGAGTATGGTGTAGGAGGCATATTCGAGAAACCAGTTGCGGTACATGCCTTTGAGCTGACGCGGGTCGGAGATGGTAAGAATCTCGTTGGTGCCCTCCGAAGCGTGAGCCTCCACGGGTGTGTCGGCCTGCGAGTCTGAGTCGAGCAGCTCGGCTTCGGCCTGCTCGTATTCGGCGGCTTTGCGGAGGTCTTCGGCATCACCTTCCCTGAGCGACTCTTCGGCAGCATCGGCGGCTTCGGGGGTGAACCCGTCGCCTGTGGGGCAGGCAGCTCCGTCGGTCAGCGCATTGTCAGAGGCCTCGTCAGCGGCTACTTCTGTAGCTTCGTTTTCGACATTTGTATCAGGTTCGTCCTGCTGTGAGAATAAATCGTTTATATTTTCTTTGTCCTTAGGTTCAAGGTCCCGGTTCATCTTGATTGGTATGGATTAATCCTTCAAAGTTTTTCCTACTAAGAGTTTTCCTACAAAGTTAGCTATTTTTTCTCAAAAAAAGCCTTATGAAATGAAAAGAGGACAAATTTCATAGTCTCCGCGGGGCGGACGGGCGAAGCGCAGCATCGCCTCAACCAGGCATCCCCGGACAACAGCGGACGTTTAGCGGGGAATAAGGACTTCAGTGTCTTTAAAGGCATTAAGGTCTTTAAATACAGGCAGAACGAGAACAGGGAATGGTAGCTGACGGATAGTTTTATACATCAAACCGTTTGACGGTGGGTTTGAGATGGGAGATGGCGGTCTGGTCGGGGGTGACGGGGACTACGGAGATGAAGCCGCGGTCGAGCCAGTATAGGTCGGTGTCTTCGGCTTCGGGTTCGCGGTTTACAAATCGGCCTGTGAGCCAGAAGAAGGGGTTGCCCGAGGGATCGAGGTAGCGGGCGTATTCTTCGGTCCAGTAGCCTTTTGCGGCACGGCAGGTTCTCACGCCCTTGGGTGTGATTTTGGCGGGAATATTGACGTTGAGGCAGAGGTCCTCCGGGAGGCCGTTTTCGAGTACTCCGACGCAGATGCGCTCCCAGTATTCGCGGCTGAGGGTGAAATCGGCCTTCAGGGAGTGGTGAAGCAGCGAGAGGCCCACTGATGGGATGCCGTTGAAGCAACCTTCCATCACGGCACCCATAGTGCCGGAGTAAATCACGGAGTTGCCGGAGTTGGCGCCGTGATTTATGCCTGAGACGAGCATGTCGGGCCTTGCGCCGAGGATGGTGTGGATGGCGAGTTTGACGCAGTCGACCGGAGTGCCGTTGACGGCAAAAATGCGGGCGTCGCCCACAGGCGTTTTCTCTGATATTTTCAGCGCCGAGCCTACGGTTATGGCCGAGCTCATGCCACTCTGGGGAGTCATGGGCGCCACTGCCACAACGTCGCCGTAAGCCGTCATGGCTTCCGCTAAAATTCTAATACCGGGGGCTTCAAAGCCGTCATCGTTGGTAAGGAGTATAAGGGGCCTCTTTTTCATACTTCGTACGAATTTCTAAATTTTTAACGCAAAGATAGCAGATTTTTTTTGAAAAACTTAAAGCATACGGGGCAAAAATTTGCGGCAGAAATAGTATCTTTGCAAATTGATATGCCGCGGGGCTTCCCAAAGCGGGGAGTCTGCGTCGGTTTTTCATAATTTTTTTCATTATCACTCAATGGGAAAAACAATCGCAATAGCAAATCAGAAGGGCGGTGTAGGCAAAACCACCACCACCATCAATCTCGGCGCATCTCTTGCCAAAGAGGGCAAGAAGGTGCTGATAATCGACGCCGACCCTCAGGCCAACGCCACATCGGGCTACGGCATCGACCCGCGGAGCATGACATCCTCGATATATGAATGCATAGTCGACGGCTATCCTCTGGGAGGGGCCGAGACAGCCACATGCATGGAAGGGCTTTACCTGATAGGTTCGAGAATCGACCTTGCGGGCGCGGAAATAGAACTCATCAACAAGCCTAACCGCGAGCAGGTGCTCAAAAAGCTCATAGCACAGGTAAAGGACAATTACGACTACATACTCATCGACTGCTCCCCCTCGCTGGGGCTCATCACCGTCAACGCCCTCACGGCGGCCGACTCTGTAATAATACCCGTACAGGCCGAATACTTCGCCCTCGAAGGCATAAGCAAGCTGATGAATACCATACGTATCATAAAGAAGGGCCTCAACCCGGCGCTTGAAATCGAGGGTTTCCTGCTCACGATGTATGACTCGCGCCTGCGTCTGGCCAACCAGATATACGAGGAGCTCAAGAGCTACTTCGGCGACATGGTTTTTGACAGCGTGATACCGCGCAACATACGCCTGAGCGAGGCGCCGAGCCACGGACTTCCGGCATTGCTCTACGACCCGGAGAGCCGCGGTGCGACAAGCCATATGTCGCTTGCAAAGGAAATAATAGCGAACAACGAAGAAAAGAAGGCACAATGAGCACACCCAAGAGAAACGCGCTGGGCCGCGGCCTGAGCGAGCTGATATCAATGGACGACGTGCCGGCACGCGGCACCTCGGCGATCAACGACATACCCCTGAGCCAGATCAAGCCCAATCCCGACCAGCCGCGCCGCGACTTCGACCCCGATTCGCTGGAGGAGCTCGCCACCTCGATACGCGAGATAGGCCTCATACAGCCCATATCGCTGAGAAAGACCGGAGTTGACAGCTATCAGATCATCGCGGGCGAACGACGCTTCCGCGCCGCCACACTCGCAGGCCTCGAGACCATTCCGGCCTACATACGATCGGCCAACGAAGCCGAGTTAACGGAGATGGCGCTGGTTGAGAACATTCAGCGCGAGGACCTCAACGCCATAGAGGTGGCCCTCACATTCAAAAAACTCATCGACCAGTACGGTCTCACCCAGGAGCAACTGAGCGAGCGCATAGGCAAGAAACGCGCCACGATTGCAAACTCGCTGCGCCTGCTGAAACTTCCCGCCGAGGTGCAATTAGGCCTGCGCGACCGTCAGGTAGACATGGGCCACGCCCGCGCCCTTCTTTCAATCTCAGACCCGGCGCTGCAGCTCAGGCTCTACAACCAGATACTCACTCAGGGACTATCGGTGAGAAAAGTTGAGGAGCTGGCAAAGAAATACCAGAACGGCGAGATGCCCGAAGAAGTGCCCGCCAAGAAGCCCAAGACCGTGAATCCTTACGCCGAGGGCATATCTAACAATCTGACACAGACCTTCAACATGCCGGTCAACTTTACCTGCAGCAAGTCGGGTAAAGGGTCGATCACCTTCAAGTTCAAGAACGACGAAGAGCTGATGCGGCTTATGAGCATGTTTGACAAAATCAAGAGCTGAATAAACCATCTGTTAAAGCAAATGCCATTCATCACAAAACAGAGACATAAACCCGAAGGAACGGAGCCGGGAAAAGCGCCGAAGAGCCGCGCCATGGCCCGGACTGTCCGCGTGGTGTTTATGCCGCTGATTTTGCTCCTTATAATAATATTATTAAATGCACCGTGTGGAAAAGCCCAGACACCGGTGAAGGCCGATACGGCAACGGCTCAGACGCCGGTGAAAGTCGAAAAGGCAGATAAAAAAGCGCCGCGCAAACCGGCGCCGCGACATCCGGCAAGACGTCCGGCCAAGAAACTAATCACCGAGCAGGACAAAAAGGCTCCGGTAGTACAGCCCGATTCGACCCTCATGGCGCTCCCCGACAGCATCCCCGAAGGGGCGCCGGCCACCGGACCGGTTGAAATCGTTGAAAAAGAATTTGACGCCAGCGGCGACACAATCATCGCCACTCCCGTCGACTCGGTGCCGGTAGTGCTCGTGCCGGAGCCCGAGAAGATGGACTACGACCAGTGGTATGAGAAAAAGGTGGAATTCAACCCGGACCCCACGAGAGCCGTATGGATGTCGGCCCTCTTCCCCGGTCTGGGACAGATCTACAACCGCCGCTACTGGAAACTTCCCATCATAGTGGGCGGCTACCTGGGTCTTGGCTATGCCGTGTCGTGGAACAACTCGCAGCTCAAGGACTATAACCGTGCCTACCGCGACATAATGGACACGGATCCGTCGACAAACAGCTACATGAACTTCTTCCCGCCGGGCACATCGGAGAGCGACCTCGACCGCACCTGGCTCACCAACCTCCTTAAGTCAAGAAAAAATTACTTCCGCCGAAACCGCGACCTGTGCATCATATCGATGGTAGGGGTATACCTGCTGGCGATAGTCGATGCCTATGTCGACGCGCAGCTTTCGCATTTCGACGTCACCCCCGATATATCAATGGACGTGGTGCCGGCCATAATCAAAGACTCTCCCGGCCGTCGCCCCGCAGTAGGTCTGCAATGGGCCTTAACCTTCTAAGTCATAATATTATGTTTAATAGCTTCCCTAACCTTCTCCGACGATTCTTTACCACGGGCGCCACAGTGTGCGTGACGCTCGCGTGCTTCACCACGGCTCACGCCAAGGACATCAACGACATCAAGTATACCGCCGCCGACCGCGACATAGAGTATCCCGAAAGCTTCGAAAGCGATACCAAGAAGATGATGGAAAACTGGTATCTGAAAAACTATGTCGACCTGGACCAGAAATCAGACTCGCGCCAGATAATCACGGCTACCGACGAAGAATATATAGAGCGTCTCGGCAAGATACCCACCACGATAGAGCTTCCGTTCAACTCCATAGTAAAGAGCTATATAGAGATGTATACGGGCCGCAAGCGCCAGTTGGTGGAAAAGATGCTGGGGCTTTCGACCTACTATATGCCCATTTTCGAACAGGCAATCGACCGTCACGGACTGCCCATGGAGCTGAAATATCTGCCGGTGATAGAAAGCGCGCTCGACCCCAACGCCGTGTCACGCGCGGGTGCGACGGGTCTGTGGCAGTTTATGCTCCCCACCTCAAACGGGCTGGGCCTTGAGAAATCGACACTCATTGACCAGCGCTGCGACCCCTACCTGGCATCTGACGCCGCCGCAAGATACCTCAAGGAACTCTATCAGACCTACGGCGACTGGTCACTGGCCATCGCGGCCTACAACTGCGGCCCTGGCAATGTGAACAAGGCACTTCGTCGCGCGGGCGGAGGCAAGAAGGACTTCTGGGAAATATATCCCTACCTCCCTAAAGAAACGAGAGGCTATGTGCCGGCATTCATCGCCGCCACATACGTGATGAACTACTACGACAAGCACAACATCTCACCTGCCCTTGCACGCAAGCCTCTGATTACCGACACGATAAACGTGAACCAGAGGGTACATTTCGAGCAGATTTCAGAAGTGCTCGACATACCCATCGACGAGATAAGGGTGCTCAATCCTCAGTTCCGCAAAGACATCATCCCCGGCGACATCAAACCTTACTCGCTGGTGCTCCCCTCGATGCAGGTATACGCCTTCATAGCCAATCAGGACACAATCGTGAACCACAACGCGGCCAAATATGCACGCCGTGACGTGGTAGAGCCTTCGACCGGCGCCCAGGTCAACGCCGACAGCCGCGGACGCTATGTGGAGGAAACCACAGTGAAAACGCATACCGTGAAACGTGGCGAGACACTAGCCTCGATAGCCCGCAAATACGGCGTGACGGCATCGTCGATAAGGCGCACAAACCGCATAGGCCGCAAGGTGAAACGCGGACAGAAACTCAAAATCAATATCGTAACCCGCAGGTATATACCCGAAGAGGCACCCGTCGATTCGACATTGACACTACAGCCCGACTCTATAGCAGTAAAGCCTGATTTGACAGAGGAGACAGGCCCCGTCACAGAGCAGAAGCCCGACACGACAGCCACAGAGGATAATAAACAGGCCCAGGCAAGCCGTCAGCCGGCCACGGGAGCCACCCGTCATGCTGTGACCTCGAAAGAGACCACACTCGACGAACCCGAGACAAAAGCACCGGCCAAGACTTCGACAAAAGCCAAAGAAAAACCGGCCAAGAAAGCCGCGCCCAAGAAGCACAAGGTAAAATCGGGCGAAACCCTGTCGAGCATCGCCCATAAATACGGCGTGACAGTAAATCAGCTCAAGCAAGCCAACGGCAAGCGAAACGACAATATCAACATAGGCGACAACCTTGTGATACCCGAAAAGAGCGCCAAAAGCTCAAAGAAATCGAAATCGCGCAGACGCCGCCGCTGAGGCTTTAATTCCGGCACAAAGTTCAAGCCCGGATAGACGCAACCGATAATTAGAAAATTACCAATCATCTTATACATCGCAATATGAAAAAAGATTGTCCCAACGCCGCCGGGGATTCAATGGAGCAAAGGCCGCTGAATCTGCCCGACCATGCAGTGCCCGATCCGCTGCCCGCGGCAGAGGTCGACCCCGTCGACCTTCCGGAAAACGCCTTTACCGAATTAGGTAAGGACGAGACTTACCGCCCGGTGATGAATCCGGTGAAAAACTATCCCGAAGTCACTCCCTACTCGGTGACAATGGGCCTTGTGCTGGCCGTGATATTCTCGGCCGCAGCCGCTTACCTGGGTCTGAAGATAGGCCAGGTATTCGAGGCCGCGATACCCATCGCCATCATCGCCGTGGGCGTCTCATCCTCGCTGAAAAAGAAAAACTCGCTGGGCCAGAACGTCATCATCCAGTCGATAGGCGCCTGCTCGGGCGTGATAGTGGCCGGTGCCATCTTCACCCTGCCGGCTCTCTACATACTGCAGAGCACATATAAGGAAATCACGGTAGACTTCTTCCAGATATTCCTCGCCTCGCTCTTCGGCGGCGTTTTAGGCATACTCTTCTTCATCCCCTTCCGAAAATATTTCGTGAAGGACATGCACGGCAAATATCCCTTCCCGGAAGCCACGGCCACCACACAGGTGCTCATATCGGGCAACGCCTCTAAGAGCGGCGCCAACAGCGGGCAGGCCAAGGTGCTTGTGCTTTCGGCACTCGTGGGAGGTCTCTACGACTATATCGTTGCCACCTTCGGATGGTGGGCCGAGACAATCACCTCCACTACCTACGCATGGGGCCACGCCCTCGCAGCCAAAACCAAAATCGTGATTAGCTGCAACACTTCGGCCGCTGTGCTCGGTCTTGGTTACATCATCGGTCTGAGATACGCCTTCATCATCTTCGCCGGATCGGTATTCGTATGGTGGGTGATCGCGCCACTCTTAGGCACCTACGGCGCAGAATCAATGCAGGCAATGTCGTCGGCCGACATATTCAAGGACTATGCCCGACTGATAGGTATCGGCGGCATCGCCATGGCCGGTATAATAGGCATCATCAAATCTTGGAATATCATCGCCCAGGCCATAGGCCTTGCAGGCCGCGAGCTCAAAGGTTCGGCCGGCAAGAAAAAAGAGGTGCGCTGGCAGACCGACATCTCCATGAAGATGATCGCCTACTTCATATTCATCGCGCTCATCGCCGTGCTGCTCTTCTTCTGGTTCGGCGTGATACACACCTTCTGGCAGGCATTGATCGCCTGGATTGTTGTGACCGTAATCGCCTTCCTGTTTACAACAGTCGCAGCCAATGCAATCGCAATTGTGGGATCCAACCCCGTATCGGGCATGACCATCATGACCCTTATCATCGCCTCGGTAGTGTTTGTGGCAATAGGCCTCGACGGCACCGTTGCCTCGATGGTAGTGGGCGGCGTTGTCTGCACCGCGCTTTCAATGGCCGGCGGCTTCGTGACCGACCTCAAGATAGGCTACTGGCTTGGCTCGACTCCCAAGAAGCAGGAAAGCTGGAAATTCCTCGGCACGCTGGTATCGGCAGCCACCGTGGGCGGCGTGATAATGCTTCTCAACAAGGTTTACGGTTTCTCAGGCCCCAACGCCTTAGCAGCCCCCCAGGCCCAGGCAATGGCCAAGGTGCTCGAACCCATGATGATGGGCGGCGAAACTCCCTGGATACTCTACCTCACCGGCGCAATACTCGCCATACTGCTCAACTGGCTCAAGGTGCCCGCGCTGCCTTTCTGCCTGGGTATGTTCCTGCCGCTGCACCTGAACGTTCCGGTGCTCGTGGGCGGCATCTTAGGATGGATTGTGGCACACAGCTCGAAAGACAAAGACCTCTGCCGTCGCCGCACCGACCGCGGTACGCTCGTGGCTTCGGGTCTCATCGCCGGAGGCGCACTCTTCGGCGTGTTTGCAGCCATCACCATCATGTGCGGCAAGTCTGTGCCAGAAAACGGCGGCGAATACTGGCCGCAGGTATTCGGTGTGATCGCATACGCAGCCATCATGGGCTATCTGCTCTGGGATTCCTGCCGCGTCAAGAAACTCAAAGAAGACTGACAATAATATACAACCCTAATAATGCCGGGTATATCCATGCTTATTCAGATGCGTGGATATACCCGGCAGATAGTAAATGGCGCCACAGACAGAACTGATATAATATATAAATGTTATTTAAGTTATATGCAAATGATTACCACGAAGGCAAATAATACAAGCGGTAAACATCATCTGCATCAGGTGATGCAGCTGGCATGGCCGGCGATATTGTCGAACATCACCACGCCGCTGCTGTCGCTCGTCGACATTGCCATAGTGGGTCATCTTCCGTCGCAGACAGCCATAGGCGCGGTTGCCGTGGGCGGTACGGCATTCAACATGCTTTACTGGCTCTTCGGCTTCCTTAGAATGGGCACAAGCGGACTTACAGCCCAGGCATACGGTAAGGGCGATGCAAAGGAAAGGAGCCTCGTGCTGATGCGCGCGCTGTATATCGCCCTGCTCGGCGCCACACTGCTGCTTGCGCTGGCACCTTTTGCCGCCTCACCTGCTCTGCGGCTCATCGACCCTGCGGAGGCCACCCTGAGTCAGGCCACGAGCTATTTCATGATACTGATATGGGGCGCGCCGGCTGTGCTCGCCACCTATTCCCTTGCGGGATGGTTTTTAGGTATGCAGAATTCGCGCATGCCTCTCGTCATGGCCCTTGTGACCAACATAAGCAACATCGCGGTAAGCGTCACCACCGTATATGTTTTCGGAATGGGCATCGAAGGTTGTGCTATAGGCACCCTCACGGCACAATGGCTCGGAGCACTTACCGGAATAGCCGTGCTTCTGAGGCGATATAAGCTCGTAAGGGTGAAATTCGCTGAAGTTGTGGAGAGCCGCGAACTGTTGAAGTTCCTCAAGGTCAATGTCTATATCTTCCTCCGCACACTCTGTCTCGTTGCTGTGACTATGTGGTTTACACATGCCGGGGCAGAGCAGAGCGTCGAGATACTGAGCGCCAACGCCGTGCTGCTGCAGTTTTTCATGCTCTACAGCTACTTCATCGACGGTTTCGGATTCGCCGGAGAGGCACTTGTGGGTAGGTATTACGGGGCGTCAGACTGCGTGAATCTGAGACGGGTGATTAAAGTACTGTTCAAAACCGGGTTCGTAATCGGCGCATCTTTTACCGTGGCATATTTCTGCTGCGGTGACCTTATTCTAAACTTGCTGACAGACAAGAGCGATGTTGTGGCGACGGCCCGGGAATATCTGCCATGGGTTGTCAGCATACCGCTGTTAGGCATGTCGGCATTTCTTTATGACGGAATCTTCATAGGACTGACGCGAACCTGGGATATGTTTCTGAGCATGTTGTCGGCAGCGGGAATGTTCTTTTTGCTCTATTTTATATTCACGCCGTTGATGGGCAATCACGCGCTATGGATGGCGTTTGTGGCATATCTGGGCATCAGGGGACTTATACTTCATATATTTTTGAAGAGATATACGCCGAAAATGCAATATAAATAGGTGATTTACAAACGATTGAAGAATTGTAATAAATTGTTAAACAAGCTCGGTTCGTAAAACTACTTTCTAAGTGTCAAACTCATATCATTTTGCTTGAATAAAAAGATTAAACCAACTTTTTGCAAGGTTGATTCCACATAAGTGGCCAAAACCATGTTAATTAATGTTTAATCCGTCAATTTTATTCACAAATTACTTGCAGGCTTTGGTGATGTGCTTTAACTTTGCTTCGTGTTTTTCATGGTATAGATTTAAGGTTAATAGAGTCTTGGATGTCGTGAGACAGTCAATTTCTTGAAAACAACCTGAGAAATGTCCTTAAAAATCCCTTCCAATAGGTAGATTTAAGGACTTTTTCTTTGTATATCCGTACCTTTGCAGAATTTTCATTAGGATTGTCGATTTTTGCAAAGCAAGCGACTTAAGTCGGTTACCATTTGCAGGAGTCTGTCCTTAGTGGTTATTTAGCTGTCGCCAATAGCGTGACAACCTCGACGGGCTCATCGAGGTTGAAACGGTCTGAACCATTGCTCGTTGGGAATGTCTGAGGCCTCAAGGCCTCTTTTTTACTCGAAATAGAATACACATTCATTGCCTGTTTTTACATGTTCAAAACCTTTTTTGCCAAAGTCGGATACATTTTATTTGAGAAAACGAACCGATGTTTTAATTTTGTGGAAAATAAATCCAATTTCTTAAACTTTTGGAATAAGTTTGTATCCAAAAAACATTTTTTTTTAGCAATTTATTATCTTAAATTTGTGGCAGTAAATTAATTAAAAAAGTTACAAAATGAAAAGACTTATTTTTTCGCATCTGATGCTCATATGTTGCCTTATGTCATGGGGACAGACGCGTGAGATTCAGCCTTTCGAAGTTGAGTTGAGGGCAGGTTTTACACTCCCATTGGGTTCTTTCCATAATTCCGATTTGCAATTAGGCCCGCAGATTGGTGTAGAAGGAAGGTATAATTTCAATGAAACTCATTTTGATGCAGGATTCATGATTGATGTCTCGACTGCGGTACATGGTTTGCACGGACAAGATAGCCGCTTTTCGGGTGATCAGAGCAATCGAACAATAAATCTTTTTGTGGTAGGAGACTATAATTTTTCAAATGGAAGCAAATTCAATCCGTTTTTTGGCTTAGGAGCAGGTATTTCCTTATATGATACGGTTACTGATAAAATTTATCCGGCTTCAGGCACCGGCTTTGGTGTGATGCCCAGAGTCGGTATAGAGATGTTCCAAAGGCTAAGAATAACCGCAACCACGCTCTTTGTGAAGAAAGGGTATAATAATTTTGGCCTTTCAATAGGATATACTTTCGGCGGAAGGGTGAAAAACTAAACTTGACAATAATTTGAAATAACATGGCGGAGGAGAATTGAAAGGGTCTCTCACGAAATAAGATAGCCCTCTTCTTAACAAAAAGTCAACATTTACTTAATTTTACGGTTATAATCATAGCCGACATTTGCAACAAGAAATTAGGTAAAATATGGACTTTTTGTTTTTAGGAATAGTAATTTTCCTTTTCCTGCTCGCGGTTTTCGACCTTTCGGTGGGAGTGAGCAACGACGCCGTAAACTTTCTTTCCTCGGCGATAGGTTCGAGGGCGGCTTCTTTCAAACGCATTATTATCGTTGCCGCCATAGGCGTGCTGGCCGGCGCCGCGATGAGCAACGGCATGATGGATGTGGCCCGGCACGGTATGTTCAGACCCGAAAATCTATCTTTTTATGACGTCATAGCCATTTTTATGGCGGTGATGGTGACGGATGTGATTCTCCTCGACATTTTCAACTCCCTGGGAATGCCCACCTCCACCACCGTCTCGCTCGTTTTCGAGCTGCTCGGCGCCACTTTCGTCGTGGCTCTTTTCAAAATGGCCGCTCCCGAAAATACCCTGGGCATGGGCGACCTGCTCAACACTGAGAAGGCCCTGTCGGTAATCATAGGCATATTCCTGTCGATAGGCATAGCCTTCGTCTTCGGTACCGTGGTGCAGTTTCTTACCCGACTGATTTTCACCTTTGAATACAAGAGCAAAATCAAATGGAAGGTGGGTCTCTTCGGTGGCATCGCCTGCACGGCAATAGTCTATTTCATGTTGCTCAAGGGCATCAAAGACCTCACAATCATGACACCCGAGCTCAAGGCATGGATAGATTCGCACAATCTGCTTATCCTCGGCGTGTGCTTCGTGGCCTTTACGCTTCTCTCACAGCTTCTCTATTCGCTAAGGGTCAATGTATTGAAATTAGTGGTTGTGCTCGGCACCTTCTCGCTGTCGATGGCATTCGCCGGCAACGACCTTGTCAACTTCATAGGTGTGCCTCTTACATCGCTCTCGGCCTACAGCGACTATGTCGCCAACGGCGGAGGCTCCCTGCACGGATTCATGATGAACAGCCTCAACGGCCCCGCCGAGACGCCCTTCTATTTCCTTATAGGAGCCGGCTGCATCATGGTTGTGGCTCTCGCCACCTCCAAGAAGGCACGTCAGGTCACCCAGACCACCGTGGGCCTCAGCTCCAAATCGCAGGGCGACGAGATGTTCGGTAGCTCGCGTCTTGGCCGTGCCATTGTCCGCGCCACCCTCAACATCCATTACTGGATATGCGACCACACTCCCGCCGGGGTCAAGGCATGGATCAACCGCCGCATGAACACCGCCGTCACTCAGGAGGAAGACGGGGCGGCTTTCGACCTCGTGCGAGGGTCGGTCAACCTTATGCTCGCCGCAATCCTAATTGCTTTCGGTACCTCGCTCAAACTACCCCTCTCCACCACCTTCGTCACCTTCATGGTCGCGATGGGTACCTCGCTGGCCGACAGAGCCTGGGGCCGTGAGAGCGCCGTGTTCCGTGTCACGGGTGTCATCTCAGTCATAGGCGGATGGTTCATCACAGCCGGAGTGGCTTTCATAGGCGCCGGGCTTGTGGTATGCCTCATGCATCTGGGCGGCGTGCCCGTGATGATTGCCGGAGGCCTGATCGCAATCTTCGTGCTGATACGCAACAACCGCAAGTTCCGCAAGAAAAAGGCCGAGGAACAGAGCGACACACTCTTCCAGACCATCCTCTCAACAAACAACCAATCCGAGGTATGGCCCCTGCTCAATCTCTATATAAACGAGAAGCAGAAAATGTTTCTCAATTTTGCAGCCGGTTGTTTTACCGACATCACCCGAGGCTTCATCGACGACAATACGCGCCTCCTCTCCCGCTCGGAGAAGGCTCTCGACAGCGAAAAGAGCGTGCTCAAATCACAGCGCCGCAGGCTCATTCTCTGCCTCCGTCAGGTCAGCCCCGAAACGGCTTTCGAGAAGCGCACATGGTTCCATCTGAGCAATAATATGGCAGTCTCGATGACTTACTGTCTGCGCCACATAAACGAGGCGTGCAAGGAGCATGTCGACAATAATTTCCGCCCGCTCCCCCCACAGCTCAGAAAGTCGCTTTCTGAAATATGCATCGCTGTGAACGAGGTGCTTAACGATGCCGTAGTGGCCGTCGACATCAAAGACCCGGAGCCCATCGACAATCTGCGTGAGAGATGCAGCGAAATCAAAGACAAGTTATCTTATCTCACCCGCGACGTCTACGACCTGCTGCAGAAAGGCGACCCCGAAAACCTCACCGTCTACTACGTTTACCTCAATGTGCTTCAGGAGTCGCAGGAATTCGTCACCTCGCTGCGCAAAATGCTCAGGGCCGTAGGCAAACTCAACCTCGCCCCCGCCTCCTACCGCAGTTTCTCCAGGCACACCGCCCTGCCGGATGCCAAGCCTGTATTATGAAAAGATTTTGATTTGAGGTGACTCACCGCGGCGGTGATGAGGTCGTCGCGTTTGGGGTCGAAGTAACTTGCGGCACTTTCTTCAACGATTATGTCGGGAATGAGGCCTAAGCCCACGAATTCAGTACCGTCGGGAGCAAGGTCATGCTTAGAACAGATATTCGCCATAATCTTTCCGTCGCCCGTCAAGGAGGGCCTCACTCCGTTGCCCGTGCTTCCGCCGGTGGCGGTCCCGATCTGAGTGATTCTGCCGCCTGATTTCAACAGTGCGGTGAAATCTTCGGCTGCAGAGAAGGTCCCGCGGTCGGTCAGCAGGACAATAGGTTTGAGGTAAAGTTTTACATCCTTCAGCGGCATTAGGGAATCCGGAGAAGAAGTATATGTTCCCTCGTTTCTGCCCCAGGATGCAAAGGCCGGGTTGTAGACCTTGGTAGTCCAAGTGGCGGAAGCAATCTGATTGTCAATGAGATGTCGCGCGATATAATCGGCATAGCCGGAATTACCGCCGCCATTCCCGCGCAAATCT
>CAYZFL010000003.1:0-30795 GCA_964477785.1 uncultured Bacteroides sp. | reverse complement strand
AGTTAATCCTCGCCCACGTCTACGACCGTCCCGGCAGCCCCTCCTCCGTGCCCATCATCCTGGCCTATGTGGAGTGGCTGCGTCACTGTAACCCCACGGATCTTCCTCCCTGCTTCATCGGCAAAACCCGACAGGCGATGAAAGAGCTGTGCAGCCACGAGGTTCGCAAACCCTATCAGACCGGTTCCTACCGCTCCATCGACAACCTTCGCGGTGGTACCTACATGATAGCCGTCTGCTTCGACGCGCCTCATGACTACCGTAAGGTGATACCCGTCCTGGCACCCATCTTCAGCAGTGAATCCATGCGTGGTGCCTGGATATTCCACAGTGTCGGCATCCCGAAGCGCAACGAAAATACTCCATACTACATCTCCCGTTTCAACGTCGACTTCCCGCCACCGCCTCCCGACCTCAAACGAGACGAAGCCCCCACAACAATAGGCCTCCCTCCGCCAACCGTCCTCTACAACGACTCGCCCCCGGACGGCGACACTTCCGATCCCCCGGGGAATTGCGCATTGCGCATTTCTCATTACGCATTACCAAGTGGCAAGCCACTTGTCTCAGCGGCAGCTGCCCCGCGAGCAGGACATTTCCCTTCATTACGCATTGCGCATTTACGCATTACGCATTTTAAGGCCTTTGCCCGTAAAGCCGAACCGCAGCAAGGAGCACTTTGACATTTTGTTACAATTTTTCCAGGCGACTTTCCGCTATTGTCGGGGGCGCGTTGCAGGGTTTAGGCTGCGCCTAAACCGCCTGCGCCGCTTAATTGCTAATTGCTTTAGGCCGGTGCGCCGCGTCCTCTAATTACCGGAGGCCGAGGGATTTCATGATTTCAGGCAGAGGGTATTGGCGGAAATGGGGGAGGATTTCTTCGGCGGGGGAGTCGAAGCCTTTAAGCAACACGTAGAGGCGCTTTTTGGCCCTCGTGAAGGCCACATAAAATACGCGGAGCATTTCTTCCTCGGTGCCGAAGGTGTTTGAGGCATTGTAGACTATCACATTGTCCATCTCCAGACCTTTGGCCTTGTGGATTGTGGAGACAGTAATACGGTCGGAGGTGATGCCCTGCGCCACAAGGTCGGCCTCTTTGTAGGTACGAAGGTCGTAAAGCCTATCGTCGAGCTGACGGTGCAGGCTCTCCGGCTCATCCTTGCCTTCGGTGAGGATTTTATAAAAGAGTTGCGCTACTTCTTCGAGGCGTCTCAGCGGCTTGATGAAATTATGTGTGGTGAAGAGTTTATGGACTCTCATAAATTCCTCTGCGAGAGGGCAGGCGGAATTAAACTCGTCGGCGAGATAGAGACGGCGGCTTTCAAGATAATGCGGCCAGTAGTTTTTGAGAAAGCGAAGCCTTATTTTTGCTATGTCGTCGCGACGCAGCACGACGAGATGCTTTTCAAGTTCTTTCTTCGCAGGTTTGAGCAGATATGCAAAAAGATTTGCCGTAGCCATTACATCATCGAAGGCATCGTGACTGTTCTTGCCCTCGATTGAGAAAACCTTAAGCAGATTTTCAAGGTTGAAATGCCTCAGATCGGGGTAGAGAAGCCGTGTGACGCGGAGGGTGTCGATGGCCGGACGGTCAAGAAACTTCATCTCAAAATCAGGTGCCTTCCGCCGCGAATAATGCCTGAGAATATCTAAGTCAAAGCGGACATTGTGGCCAATTACCGGGCAGTCGCCTATGAAATCGGCGAGCATTGCCAGGGCCTCCCTGGAATTTGTTTTCTCCGCCGCGGCGTGAACACGCAGCATGGGGTTGACGATGCCGTTGCCCAGGGTGGCGGGAATGGTTCGGTCCGTGGGCACGAAAAGGTTGAGGGTACGGGTTTCGCGGTCAGGATGACCCGGAGAGAAACGTAGGGCGCAGATCTGGATTACATCGTCGTTAAGAGTGTCGAGGCCTGTTGTTTCGGTGTCGAGCACCACACATTCTGAAGCATCGCCGGCGGCTGTGAAGCGCGATAGCTCCGACTCCTCCGGTGCGCCCGTAAGGTCGAGCGGCGTGGCATGGACCGAGCGCAGCAGACGCATGAAACGGCGTGACTCCTTTAGGGTGGGCAGACAGCGGGTCTGATAAAGCACCCGCGACCATTCCACCGTCTGCCACGGATTGCGTAGAAGCCATAGATGGGCGAAAACGGTCTTGAATGACGCCGAGCTGAAAAGGTCGTTGTTTGAAATCAGAAGATGGTCCACTCCATGCGAGGCGAGAAAAGCCGAAAGGCTGTTGGCCTCCTGGTTTGTGCGTGTGAGTATGGCCGTTGACTCCGAGGGATGACGGGAAATGAGGTCACGCGCCAAGGCTGCGACGAGGCTGTCATGAATATTTCGATGAGAATGGTATAGCCTCAGGGGTGCCTCGCCGAGGTCGGCCTTTTCTACGGCAGAGACGGGCAGCAGGCTTTCGTCCAGTCCGAGACAGTCGCGGGCGTATGCATTGCAGAGATTGAGCAGATCTGGTGTGGAACGGTAGTTTCGTGAAAGGTGATAGATATTTCGGGCGCATTTATTGTGGAGTCGCATCAGCGCAGCGCCACCGGCACCGAGAAACTCGAAGATCGCCTGCTGTTCGTCGCCGAGGTAAACCGTGGTGCAGTTGCCGCGCGACTTGAGCGACTCGATGATGAAAAGCTGGATGGGCGTGAGGTCCTGCACCTCGTCGACCTGAATCCAGGGATAGTCGGAATAGAGATAATCCTTGAAATCATGCTGGAGACAGGCGTTCACGGTGAGCAGAAGCAAGTCGTCGAAATCCACGGCATTATTGTCATCCTTGAAGCGGCGGTATTTCTCGGCAGCCTCGGAGATGAAAAGGGTGGGGCTCTGAAACTCCCGGCGGGTGATGAACGCGGGAAAGTCGTGGGCCTTCTCATAGAGGTAAACTCCATGGCTGGTCACCTCATAGCGCTGTGCGGCGGTGTTGATGTTGAACTCCTCTGAGAAAAAAGAGGCCACATCCTCCTCGTCGAGGATGGAGGTATCGGGCGAGATGATATTGTTGGCATAGAGAAAGCGGGAGCAGAAGCGATGGATATTGCCCACGAAAAGACCGGCGGGCACCCTGCCGAGAGCCGAGGCCACGCGGGAGCTCATCTCGCGTGAGGCGCGGTTAGTGAAGGTGAGGCAGAGCATCCTCGGAAAGTCTATGCCGTAATGCTCGGCCGCATGGATGATGCGCCTTACGAGCAGGCGCGTCTTGCCACAGCCGGGCCCCGCGAGCACGAGGGCGTCGATGCCGTAAAGACCTATGATTTTCTGCTGGCTGTCGTCGTATGTCATGGTTCGGAAATTTGTCCGCTGAAGATAAGCCGGATGATTCTCCGGTGGAAAGGGAGTAAATAAAAAAACCGTTGCATTCCTTCCCGGGAAGGTCGATGCAACGGTTATGATAAGACTATGATTATTCGTTGATATAGGGCAGAAGTGCGTCGCGCCAGATCATATAGGCCTGCCCGAGGAGATGAAGACCATCGTTTGTGAGATCTTCGCGCAGATTGCCGTTCTCATCGGCAAACAGGGGGTGGATGTTGATAAACTTGGCTCCTGTTGCGGGAATCTCGGCGGCGAGCCTGGTGTTGATGTCGCGTATCACCTGTTCCTTGTCCTTAAGCAGACGGTAACGGCCGAAGCTGTTGTTGATAGGCAGCAGCGACTCCACATAGAGCTGAGTCTTGGGACTCTCCTTGCGGATGCGTTTCACCAGCTCGATGAGGCTGTTTGCGATTGAGTCGGCCGAAAGGTTGTGGCTCACGTCGTTGACGCCGCAGAGCAGGAAAATCTTGCGCGGATGTCCAGCGGTGACCGACGAAAGACGCTCGGCGATGCCGTCGACAGTGTCGCCGTTGATGCCGCGGTTCTTGACGTTGCAGATGCCGAAGAGGTCGTGCCACTCACAGCCGTGGGTCTGACTGTCGCCGAGCATGATGATATCCTCGGGACAGGTGCCGAGCTGTGCGAAAAGAGTGGCTCTCTGGCCATAAAGCTCCCCTCGGGGTGCTTTGGGATTGGCGGCCATAAGGCCTTCGCTCAGTGTCCACATCCCTATTACGGCTGCGATTGCTATAAAGAGTTTACGGGTCATTGCCGGTAAAGATTAATGCTCCTCGCGATATGCATCTACGGCGTTCTTAACAGAACCGTGCATGAGCAGGAGACGCTTGGCCTCGTCGTAGGGCAGACCGAGTTCGTCAACTACCATGCGTGTGCCGCGGTCGACGAGTTTGGCGTTTGAGAGCTGCATGTTTACCATCTTGTTGCCTTTTACGCGACCCATCTGAATCATCACTGAGGTGGTGATCATGTTGCAGATGAGCTTCTGGCCTGTACCCGATTTCATGCGTGACGAACCGGTGACATATTCGGGACCTACGATCATTTCGATGGGAATGTCGGCCACCTGCGAAACGGGAGCGTCGGGGTTGGAGGTGATGGCTGCGGTGAGGACGCCGTGCTTCTTGGCCTCTTCGATTGCGCCGATCACATAGGGTGTTGTACCGGAAGCTGCGATACCGATAACGGTGTCGAGCGGACCTACGTTGAACTTTTCAAGGTCTTTCCACCCCTGGAGAGTGTCGTCCTCGGCGTTTTCAACCGGGTTGCGGAGAGCGGTGTCGCCGCCGGCGATAAGGCCGATAACCCAAGAAGGATCCATGCCGAATGTGGGAGGAATCTCTGAAGCGTCGAGCACGCCGAGACGGCCCGATGTGCCGGCACCCATATAGAAAATGCGGCCGCCCTTTTTCATCCTTTTTACTATCTCGGTGACGAGTTTCTCAATCTGGGGAATGGCTTTTTCCACTGCGAGAGGCACTTTCTTGTCCTCGTTGTTCATGTCGCGGAGAAGTTCGCCCACTGATTTCTTTTCAAGATCGTTGTAAAGAGAGGGCTGTTCGCTGATTTTTACAAATGTCATGTCTGATATATGTTTTTTGTTGATTATGATTAGCTGTGAAGGGCCGGAAGATAGAATGACTGCCTCCGGCCGGGAGCGATGGTTGCGGTATTATTTGTGATACTCGATGAGGCCTTCCATGGGGCTCTTGATGATCTTGCCCACGTGGCAGCCCACGGCGGCAGCGGCTTCCTCAAGCACGGGACGGTAGTAATAAGCTATCGAGCCGATGAAGTTGACGGAAAGCTCTTTGTGGTGGGGGTACTGGCAGATGTTTCTTACAAAGAATGCCTTGAACGAGTTGAAGACGAGGTCGTGAACCTCCTTGACCTCGATGTTCTCTTTGAGGAAGGGAGTGACGGAGGCCAGGAAGCGGTTGCCCTGGGGCTCCTTATAGACGCGGCGGATGATGGTGAGGCGGTCGAGGTCATACTGTTTGAGGAATTTCTCGCAAAGCTCCTTGGGCAGCTGATTCTTGAGCACGTCGCCGATGAGAATCTTGCCGAGCACGGCGCCCGAGCCTTCGTCACCGAGGATGTAACCGAGGGGCGAAACGTTGTCGACGATAGCCTCGCCGTCGTAGTAGCAGGAGTTTGAGCCGGTGCCCATGATGCAGGCGATGCCGGCGTCGTGGCCGAATAGGGCGCGGGCGGCGGCGAGAAGGTCGGTGTGAACCTCGACGGTCTTTGCCGAAGGAATGTTGTCGCGGAGGGCGCGGGCCACGTTGCCGCATACCTCGTCGGAGATACATCCTGCGCCATAGAAATAGATTTCCTCGACGGGAGTCTCGCCCAGTTCGGGCATAAGCTCGGCGGCGATGCGGTTTCTTATCTCCTCTTCGGTGAGCATCACGGCGTTGATGCCGAGGGTGAACACCTGTTTCTCTACTTTTCCGTTTTTAAGCAGCACCCAATCTATCTTGGTACTGCCGCAGTCTGCAATTAATTTCATATCTTGATGTAAATTTTATGTTTGTAAAGGTAATAGCCCACCAGCCAGCAAACGCATACGAAGGTGATGGCGAAAAAGAGGGAGGCGAGGGTTGCGTCGCCGCCGCAGACGGGCATCCAGATGGCCTGATAAAGCCAGCCCTTGATTGAAATCATGCCGCTCGAGGCCGCAGCGTAAGGCACCTTGACGAAGCCTATGACGATGCTGAGCACTGCGCCGAGCACATACATGAAGAGCGGGTTGATGCCGAAAGCTTCGAAGAAGCGGCACCATTTCTTATATCCCTTTATGTCGATGATCCAGATGAGGAGACCGAGGAAGAGCGAAGCGAGACCGCATGTGGTGAGCACGAAAGTGGGCGACCAGATTTTTTTGTTGATGGGGAGGCCGAAGCTCAGCAGAAAGCCCGAGAAAGTGAGGATGGTGCCGAGGATGAAAAGCTTGTTGATGCGCTTCTCGTTGTCCTGCACCGACATGATTAGCATGCCGCAGAGGTAGCCGATGAGCATGTGTGCGATGGAGGGGAGGGTGCTGAGGAGACCTTCGGGGTCGAACTTGAGGGTCTGACCGTCGATAGTGTCTGCATACATGTGGTTCTCGCCGAGTACCTTGTGGTCGACTACCGAGATGACATTGCGGTCGGAGAACTCATAACCATTGCCGAAGAGAAGGATAACGGCATATAGCACCAGCATGGCACCGACGACCCACGGAAGACCTTTCTTGCTGCAGGCCAGGGCTATGAACGAACCGGCGAAGTAGCAGATAGCCAGACGGGGCATAACGCCGAGAATCCTTATATGGTCGAAGTTGAGGGCGGCTTCCCAAACCGTCGCCGAGGAGGCTATGCCTCTGAGGAAAAGACTGAGCCACGCGATGCCGAGACCTATGAGGAAGATGAAAACGCCGCGGTAGCAGATTTTGAAGGTTGCGGAACCGCTGAGCCTGTAGTCGTATTTCTTCATCGAAAAGTATGTGGAGACTCCCATGATGAACATGAAGAAGGGGAAGACAAGGTCGGTGGGCGTAAGGCCGTTCCAGCTGGCGTGTTCCAGCGGGGCGTAGATGTGACCCCAGGAACCGGGGTTGTTTACGAGAATCATTCCGGCGATGGTGATACCTCGCAGAATGTCGAGAGCCAGCAGGCGCTTGGGCCTGGGTTTATGGGCTAAATCGGTGTGGTGCATCAGCAGTTGAGTATAATAAATTATTTTTTTTGGGGTTTAGAAGCCTCGTTGACGAGGTAGGCTATAGACTTGTAGGGAATGCCGCCGTTTGTGGTAAGACCCACTTCGCAGGTGCGGGAGTTGGAGTATCCTTCGGTAGCGCCTCCGGCCACGATTGCGGGACGGAGTTTGCGGAGGCTCCACTTGTTGAGTTCGGGCATTGTGAAGCCCTTGTCGCCTGCGAACCCGCAGCAACCCACTTCGTCGGGAACGACAACCTTGGCGGCGCATTTCTTTGCCAAGCCTATGATTTTGTCGGCGATGCCCATGCGCTTGCTGGAGCACGTGACATGAACGGCGACGGTGCGGTCGACTGGGGTGATGTCGAGTTCGTGGATGAGATAGTCGTAGATAAACTCGGCGGGTTCGTAGAGCTTGAGAGAGCTGATATGCTCCTTCATGCGGTGGAGACAGGGACTCTGGTCACACATCACGGGGATGCGGCCGTTGTCGGAAGCCTCGAGCAGGGCCTTTTCGAGTTCGGCGGTCTTGGCGTCGGCGATGTCGGGCATGCCCTTGCTCTCCCATATCATGCCGCAGCAGAGGCCTGACATGTTCTTGGGGAAAATTACCTCGAAGCCGGCTTTCTGGCAGAGGGCTGTGATGACCTTGTAGAGCGGTTCGGGCTGATTGTCGACGCCTTTTTCGTGGCTGGGACCCATCGCGCGGTTGATGCATGAAGGGAAGTAAACCACCTTTTTGGACGAGGCTGTCTGCTCGATAGGCTTAACCTTGACCGGACGGGGCAGAGCGGCGTTCCAGAGAGGCATGCCCATGGCGTGGAGGCCCTTGCCGATTGAGTTGACGGCCTTGTCGCCGATGACGGCGCGGGCGGCACTTGCGGCGCCGAGTGCCACACGGATGCCGGAAGAGAGACCGCTGAGATGTTTGGCTGCCGACGCTCCTGCCTTGTGGCCTATTGTGCCGGGGGCGTTGATGGCGTCGCGGAACTGATGGACAAGGTCGGCGCAATTGATCTTCATGGGACAGGAGGTGGAGCAGAGACCGTCGCCGGCACAGGTGCGGGCGCATATCTTGCGGAATTCCTCACGAAGGGTTTTGAGCCTTTCGGGGTTTTCGCCGGTCTTTTCGAGGCGGCAGATTTCACGCCAGGCCACGATGCGCTGACGTGCCGAAACGGAGAAACCGCAGGAGGTGCAGTTGATTTCGCAGAAGCCGCATTCGATACACTTGTCGACGCAGGGCGAGGCCTCGGGGAGAGGCTTGAGGTTGTGGATGAAGCAGTCGGGGTCATCGTTGAAGATAACTCCGGGATTTAGGAGACCTTCGGGGTCGAAGATGTTTTTGAGACGCTTCATCACGGAAAAGGCCTTGGGGCCCCATTCCTTTTCGACGAAGGGCGCCATGTTTCGGCCGGTGCCGTGTTCGGCTTTGAGCGAGCCGTGGTACTTGTCGACAACGAGGTGCTCGATGCCTTTCATGAGGCTCTTGTATCGCTCGATTTCCTCGGGGGTGTTGAAAGCCTGGGCGATGATGAAGTGGAAGTTGCCTTCGAGGGCGTGCCCGTAGATGCAGGCGTCGTCGTAGTGATATTCGCGAAGCAGGGAGTCGATGTCGGCGACGGCGTGAGGAAGGTCCTCGATGTGGAAGGCGACGTCCTCGATGAGGCAGGTCGTGCCCAGTGGACGTGTGCCGCCCACGGCGGGGAAGATGCCCGAGCGGATCTGCCACCAGGGACCGTAGACCTTGGAATCGGTGGTGAAACCGGTGTATTTGAAAACCTTGAAGGGGCGCAGGGCCTCGTCAATTTTTTTGATGTTCTCGTCAAGAGCTTCCTGCGTGTCGGCTTTGGTGTCGAGGAGCAGGGCGTGGAGGCCGGTGCCGGTGGTGTCGTGGACCGATTCGAGGGATTTACGGTCGAGAAGCTCGCAAGAATGTGCGGCTCCGCATTTTCTTAGGGCTACCACGGCGCGGCAAGCCTCTTCGATGCTGTCGAAATAGACCATCGCGGAGGACATGAGCTTGTAGAGGTGGGAGGTATACATGGTCACCTCGCCTAAAAATCCGAGGGTGCCTTCACTGCCAACGAGGCTGTGGGCTATGATATCGAAGGGGTCGTCGTGAACGACGAGCGGCAGGATGTTGAGGCCGGTGACGTTTTTGATGGAGTATTTGTATTTTATGAGGTCGGTGAGCTCCTTGTCGGTTCTCACTTCGTCGCGGAGAGCTTCGATCAGTCGAATCATCTCGGGGTGAGACTGGCGGAAAGCCTGACGTGAGGCTTCGTCGCCGGTGTCGAGGAGTGTGCCGTCGGCGAGAACGATTTTCATCGACTTGAGCACCTTGTCGCTGTTTGCGTGGATGCCACAGTTCATGCCGGAGGCATTGTTGATGACGATACCGCCTATTTTGGCGGAGTTTTTGGAAGCGGGGTCGGGGCCGAAGAGGCGTCCGTAGGGGGCGAGGAGCTGGGAAGCCCTGCCGCCGGTTACGCCGGGCTGGAAAGTGGCCTCGGAGCCGTCGTCCTTGATAGAATATCCTTCCCAGTCTTTCCCGGCCATAATCAGAATGGAGTCGGTGATAGCCTGTCCCGAGAGACTTGTGCCGGCGGCGCGGAAAGTGACGGGCAGATGGAGCGAGCGGGCCAGATTGAGGGCCTGCTGAATCTGCTCGATGTCCATAGCTTCGACCACCACTTGGGGAATCAGGCGGTAAAAGCCGGCGTCGGTACCCATAACCAGACGTCGCAGTTCATCGGTATGTACACGGTCTTTACCAATGAGTTTAGTCATCTTTTTGGCAAATTCTGCATATCTTTCGTCTTTGAATTTCATTGTGATAATAGATTGAGGAAATTTGGGAAGAAATGGTCCGGCGGCAGAAAGCTGACGGCTTGTAGTCGCCGGACCTTATGTTGTTTTATTTATGTGCGGGTTAATTTTTTATTTATAGAGATAGTATTTCGATGATTTGGCCTTGAAGGATGCGTTGTCCTTGTTCCAATAGTCGATGATGTCGGCTACTTTGTAGTTCTTGCCGAAGCGGCGGCGGATTTCCTTGCTGCCGGTAACCTTGTCGAACATGGAGAGACGCTTCTGGTCGCAGGTTTCGAAAGGCTTGTGGTCGGGATACATGTCGGCTATCTCCTGCATCACGTAGAACTGGGTGAGCGAGAGGGGAGCGACTTCCTTGTCGGTGACATAAACCTCGATGCCCTGCAGGTTTTTGTCCTTGCCGAAGGCATAGAAAGGCTTGATGTAGATGGGGCGGAACATGAGGCCGGGGAGGTTGAGGGCGTTCATTCTCTTAGAGAGCTCCTGGGCGTCGACCCATTCGGCGCAGAAAAGCTTGAAGGGGAGGGTATAGCCCACGCCGATGTTCATATAACCGAGTTCGCCGAGAATGCCGGTAACGGGATAGAGCACTGCTGCCTCGGGATTGGGGATGTGGGGCGAGGGAAGCACCCAGGGCATGCCGGTGGCCTCGAATTTCATGTCGCGTTTCCAGCCTTCCATGGGCACTACGGTGAGCTTGCATTTCTTGCCGCCGTCGAGGATGCCTTCCTCGTTGAGATACATTGCGAGCTCGCCGGGGGTGAGGCCGTAGAGATAGGGAATGGGGAACTGGCTGACGAAGCTATAGCAGGAGTCCTCGACGAGATTGCCTTCGACCTTGTTGCCTCCCACGGGGTTGGGGCGGTCGAGCACCATGAACTCTTTGCCGAGCTCGGCGCAGGCCTCCATAGCCTTACCCATTGATGATATGAAGGTGAAAGAGCGGCAGCCGTTGTCCTGAATGTCATAGACGAGCACATCGATGTCCTTAAGCTGTTCGGCCGTGGGTTTGTGCTTTTTGCCATATATCGAGTAGACGGTGACGCCTGTTGCGGGGTCGGTGAAAGTGTCGACTTTGTCTCCTGCGTGCACGTCGCCTCTTACGCCGTGTTCGGGAGCATAAAGACCTTTGAGTTCAACGCCTTCGGCCTCGTGGAGAATGTCGATGGTAGATTTGAGCTTATTGTCGACGCCGGAGGGGTTGGTGATAAGGCCTACGCGTTTGCCTTTGAGGCCTTCGAAGCCACGGTCGCGGAGCACTTCGATGCCGGGCTTGACCTGCTGGGCGCTGAGGATGCCTACGCCGGCGACTGCAACGGCCGCCAGGGATATGAGTTTCTTTATAGATATCATTGTTTGTTAGTTGTTTAGATTTGAAAAGTTAAAAATGAGGGAGAGAGGCCGGGAAAGAACCGGGTAAGATTATTTGAGGCCGTATTCGGGGTCGATCTTGCGGTCGGCGAGGTAGGTTACGACCAGAGTTGCGGCGCAGCAGACGATGACCATCCAGAAGAAGAGGCTGTAGCCCATAGCTTCCTGGAGGAAGCCGGCGAACATGCCGGGAATCATCATGCTCATTGCCATGAAAGCCGTGCAGATGGCATAGTGGGAGGTCTTGAAAGAACCTTCGGAGAAGTACATCATGTAGAGCATATAGGCGGTGAAGCCGAAGCCATAGCCGAACTGCTCGATAGAGACTGCGATGCTGATGAGCCAGAGGTTGGTGGGCTGAACCTCCGCAAGATAGCAGAAGGTGAGACAGGGGAGAGTCATAAAGGCAGCCATAACCCAGAGCGATTTCTTAAGACCCACGCGCGAGGCGTAGATACCGCCGAGGATACCGCCGATGGTGAGGAAAATCACACCCACGGTGCCGTAGACGAGGCCGACGTTTTCAGTGGAGAGGCCGAGACCGCCGACTTCTTGCTTGGCAACGAGGAAGGGAGTACACATCTTGATGAGGAAAGCCTCGGGGAGACGGTAAAGAAGCATGAAGATGATTGCGAGCCAGAGCCCTTTCTTCTTGAAGAAGGTAGAGAAAGAGCGGCCGAAACCTTTCATGATGGCAGCGCCCGAGGACTTTTCTCCTTCTTCGATGTTGGGCTTGTCGCTTGCGGGACGGGGAAGAGCCCAGGTGTGCCAGAGAGTTACAGCGGCAAAAAGCACGGCCGAAACACCCATGCAGATGGTCCATGACATGGGGATGTTGTTAGGCTCGATATTGATGCCCATGAAGTGGAATCCGTGAGTCTCGATAGTACCGGCGATGTAGACGAGTACGCCCTGGCCGAAGATAGAAGAGAGACGGTAGAAAGTGGAACGGATGCCGACGAAAGTAGCCTGGTTCTTAGTAGAAAGCGCGAGCATGTAGAAACCGTCGGCCGCAATATCATGGGTGGCCGAAGCGAAGGCCGTTACCACAAAGAGGAGCAGCGAGATTGTGAACATGCTGATAGGCGTAGTGCCTGAGGCAATTTGCTCGGAACTCGGGAAAGGAATAGTGAGAGTAAGGAGAACGAAAGCGGCGGCCATGATAATTTCCATGGCGAGGATCCACCAGCGTTTGGTCTTGATGACGTCGACGAAGGGGCTCCAGAAAGGCTTGATCATCCAGGGGAGATAGAGGAGGCTGGTAAAGAGAGCCATCTGGCCGTTAGGAACGCCCATCTTGGCAAGCATCAGCACCGAGATATTGTTGACTATGAAGTAAGGGATGCCTTCCGCGAAGTAAAGGGTCGGAATCCAGGCCCAGGGGTTACGAGTGGTAACCCGGGCTGTTTTGCTTTTTGCCATGCTTTATTTTGATGATTGGTTTTGAAATTATAGCACTGGGAGGAGGGAAGGTTTAATGATCTGAGGGGCCTTTAAAGACCTTAAGAAGTTTAATGACTTTAAGGTGAATCAGATGTCGAAGTAGCGTTTGAGAACGGCTCCCGGGAAGTAGTGGGCGAGAATCTCCTTGTAGCCGTAGCCTTTGGCACCCATGACTGCGGCACCAATCTGGCAAAGGCCTACACCGTGGCCCCATCCGGCACCGGTAAGTTTGAAGGAGGAGGGAGCGCCTGTGGCCGGGTCTGTCTCGCCGTAGTCGACTGTGAAGGCCGAACTGTAGAGATGACTCTCGGAGAGGTACCGGCGGATTTCGAGTTCCTTGCCCACGACGGCGGCTACCTTGCTGCCTTCGATGAGAAGGGCGGTGATGCGGCCGGAGGTGCCTCGTGACAGGGGCTTCAGCTGACGGATGACACCGAAATCTATACCCGACTTCTTGAGGAGAAGGTCGCCTAATTCCTTCTGGGTATATTTTTCTTCCCAGCGGTAGAAATGGGCGGTCTCCTGGTCGTAGTCGTTGAGTACCTGCGAGAGGATTTCCTTGTCGTTGCAGTTGCAGAAAGCCTCTGGCGAGGACTTAATCCATTTCACGGCCTCTTCCTCTTTGGTGAGGTCGGGATAAACGCCGGAATTCTTCGTGTCGCTTCTTACTGTGAGGTAAGGGTGGGGAGTGTCGTCCCAACAGTACTGAAATTCCTCGAAGACTCCGCCGCAGCTCTTGGAGAAGCGGGTGTCACAGATGCGACCGTCGTAGGTAAGCACCTGAAAGGCGGTCTCGTCGACGGCTTTGACGGCCTTGTCGGTAGTCTGGCGGGTGATGCCCTGATAGCGCTGGCAATGGTCGTCGGCGCAGACATCAAACTGGGTGTGGTCGTCTCGGTCATACCATTTGATAATGGTCTTGAGATCGTGGCGGTTGAGGAACTCGTCGGGAATCTGCGGCATTGCGCATTTCTCGTTCTTCTCGGCATGGTAAGCCTTGGACTTGTCGATCTGCGCATAAAGCCAACCGCGGGAAATCACGGCATGGGCCTTCAGAAGTTCGAGGGAAGCCTTGGCGCTCATTTCAGAAGAAATCACGCTCTTGAGGTAGCTCTCGACGTCGATATCGTTGATGAGCTGGACTTTACCCTCACCGTTATTGATGAGGCGTGCCGAGCCGGCGAATTTCTGGTCTTCCTCTCTCTGCCAGTGGAAGTTTACGCCGATGACCACGTCTTTGGCGGTAAAAGCGTCGGACTCGTTTTGCGGCGAGAAAGTGATGGTGTCGAAGGTCTTGCCTTCAAAGCTTAATTTGCCGTCGGGAAGGGCGGTAATTTCCACTTCCCCTTCATATATGCGGGCTTCCGGACCTTTGTGGCCCGAGAGAATGAGCGTGATTGTCGGTTTGGCAACGATGCCGACTTTAACTATCGGAGCTTGCATGTGTTGTAGCGTGTTTCTGTGGATAAGAATCAGAGATATATATTTTTAGCGATTTCAAGGGTCTCTTCGGGGGAGAGGCAGAGTTCGTCAAGGACTTTCCGTACGATATTGGCGTCGAGACGGTTGAAATCTTTTTCAAGAGGGGTAATGAATACTCCACCCATGTCTACAGATGCAGGTGAGAGGAGCATCTGATCTTCGGACTCCATGCCGTAGAAGCTGGGACGGTGTTTCTTGCGGGGGATAACCGTGAGACGGTAGAGGCCTTTGGCTTTGTCGTAAGAGCAGAGCAGGTTGAGCATGGGCTCCTTCTCGCCTTCGGGTACCGGAAGAGCTTTGTAAAGAGAGTCGAAAAGTTTCTCCACCTTCTCGGGACTGTCGGCTGTTACGGTCCAGATTGCCATAGGCTTCAGGCTGTAAGCGAGCTTCCCTTCTGAGGTATCTGTGAGAGTGTGTAACTCGAGTTTCGAGAGATTCTCGTCGAGAGTGAGGAAGTCGGAGTTGCCGGCCTGGAAGTGCATGTGGTCGGGAGCGGATGCGCCGCAACGGGGACCGTTATAGAACACTGTGTATCCTTCCATCGCCTTTGCCAGCATGGCCATGCTCTTTATTCTGCCGGCGATAAGCTGATCGCTGTGGCTTTTGAGAGGAATGGTGAAGTGACGGGGGAAGATGGGGAAGGGATTGATGAGCACGGTGTAGTCGTCGCCGAAATCAAGGCCGAACTGCTCGGCGGGGCGGTTCTTCTCGCAGAGAAAGCAGGGACGCTTGCTGAGGGAAGCCTTGTCGACCTTGGCGCCTGAAGAAACGATGCGAGCGGGGTTGAACTGCACTCTGATTGTGAGGCCGTCGAGGTCGAGCGTCTTTTCCTTCACGCCCTTGAGGGCCTCGAAGTTGCCTTTGGCCATTGGCCAAGCCTCGAGCTGGCGATTGAAAAATTCAATCACCGGCTCGGCAAGGCAGTATTTTGAATCATTCATTATCGGATGCTTATTTACCGGTTTTGGCCTTGTTCATGGCAACGCGGGCCTGGAGTTCCCAGGTGCGGATGCGATCCTTGTAGAGGTTGTTATTGTTCATCTTCACGATGTCGAGTGAAGCATCGGAGTTGTCCTCCCAGCGGCGGCAGAAATAGAGCACGTCATAGATACGGCCGATCTGGTGGTGGCGGCTGAAGGCAAGACCGAGAGCATAGTCCTCGCCGTAAGAAGTGTTGGGTACGAGGATTTCGCGGAGCATGGGGGTGTAGAACGAGCGGGGAGCGCCCAGACCGTTGATGCGGAGAGCGTTGTTGCGGCCGTTTTCGGGAGTCCATTCCTTGTGGTCGATTACGCCCGGCGGAATGGGGTTTTTGTCGATGTCGGTGAGCTCGTAGGTACCTACGACCATACCGCAGTTCTGCTCATAGAAAGCCTTGACAATCTTGCTGAGGGTTTCAGGCGAAGAATAAACGTCGTCGGAGTCGAGCTGAACGCAGAATTTGCCACATTCGGGGTGCATTGCGCCGAGGTTCCAGCAACCGCCGATACCGAGGTCGGTGCGCTCAGGCTTGATGTGGATTACCTGAGGATTATTCTTGAACTCCTCGATGGCCTCCGTTGTGCCGTCGGTCGAGTGGTTGTCGATAACGATAACGTTGAAGGGGAAGTCGGTCTTCTGGCTGAGAGCGCTGTTGATTGCGTCGCGGATAGTGCGGATGCGGTTGCGGACGGGGATGATGACGGATACTTCGTTTTTGAACTTCTCCTCGCCGAACTGAATGGGCTCGAATTTGGGCTCGAGATAGCCGCCGATAGCCTTGAGATGGTCGGTGACGGCCTCCTCCATTTCAATCTGGTTGGCGCGGTTCTTGGGATCCACATAGTCGAAAATCTTCTGGCCAGACTTGCGGTTGTCGGTCTCGACGTCGCGATAGAGATATTCGTTGATGTGAACGATGGGAGCGATGCGGCTGAGACGGAGGCGGAGGTCGTAGAGGCCCGCGGCGTTATAGTCCTTGTCGATACCTTCGGCGGCTTTTACAAAATCTGCGGCGTTGAACATCAGCATTGAGCCAAAGTTGAAGTCGTCGCGGAGCGAGCCGAACTGATAGTCGATGACGGGCGCGTTTTTCTGCACGCCGTCTACCACGGTATAATAGTCGGCATAGAGCATACCGGCCTGGGAATCCTGGGCGAGGCGGACCATGCGCTCGAGAGCGAAATAGCCGGGCTCGAGAGTGTCGAATTTGGTGTAGAGGAGAAGATAGTCGGCATTTGCATGGCCGGCGATGGCCTTGATGGTGGCAGTGGAGTTAAAGCCTTTTACATGAAGCATCTCACAGCCTTCCATGGGCTTTGCGTCAGCTTCCTGAGCAAGGAGATATATGTTCTTTACCAGGGGGCAGCCTTTAAGGTTGGCTACTGTCTGTTTTGCCTGCTCGGCGTCGCGGTAAGCGATGTAGCAGTTGATTGTTTTTGCCATTTTGTATTGAGGTTTAAAGTTTGTTTGCTGAGATTGAGTGTGGAATTATAGGGCCAATGAGACTTATAGACCCTATAAATCGCTGCCTATATTAATAAATGTGTTGTTATTTGCCGGGCTGGTATGTCGAGATGGGGTTGTAGAGGAACTCGACAGCCTGTTTCATGAGGCGGTCGGCCTGGCTCTGCTCCCTGATAGTCTCGAAGGGGAAGCCCACGGCTACGGTGCGATGCTTGCCGGAGTCGAAGATGGTACCTGCCACGAGATTGTTCTCGGTGTAACGCATGAAGGTAGCTCCCTTCTTTGAATCTGCGGGATAGAAGCTGTCGGGCGACTCAACGGCGTAAGAATCCTTGTTGAGCTCGTTGTAGAAGTCAAACTCGCCGCCGTCGAAGTCCTTGAAGCGAGACTGTACCTCGTATGCCTCGCCGGTAATGGAAGCCTGACCTACACGCCACTTGAAGCCGAGCACTTCGGCAGCGAACTTCTGGTCTTCTTCGAGCACCTCCTTGGAAGAGTTGGGATTATCCCAGAGGTCGGTGGCGATGAAAGAGCCGGTAACGAACAGGTTGCCGCCGCGCTGGGCGTGCAAGCGGAGCTTGGCCTGGAGTGCGGGTGTGAAAGTCTTGTAGTAAGTGCCGTAAGCACCGGTGCCGCGTTTGTATTCTTTCTGTTTGCCCATGATGAGGTCGACCATGCCGGGAACTGCGGTATCGTCCTTGATAAAGGCGTCGATGCCGCATGAGATGAAGCCCTTGCCGGTATTTTTGATTGCGACGCCGTGTTTATAGACATAATCGAAGGTGTTGCCGGCGATGACTTTCTCCTCATAGTTTGAACGTGAGGCGCCGAAGCCGGCTGCGTCGTCGTCCATCCAGGGGATGTCGCGGCGGAACTCAAACATGGAACCGATGAAGCTGATGTCCTGCATATAAGGAACGCCGTGGTCCTTCTCGTCATAGAAACCAGCGATCTCGCCGCTGTCGAAATAGTCGGGAGCGGAGGTGCGGGTAAACGAGTTGACGATCATGACGGGCTGAGAGTCGTCTTTTGCACGGCAGAGGGCGAGGATTTCAGAGGGGAAAGAAACTCCGCCGTCGTTGCCTGCTATGATGCGGTAGGAGTGGATATCGTTGTCGCTGATGGAGACTTCATATGAGGGAGCGCTTACTTCGGCAACCTTGCGGAATGCGCCGTCGTTGACTCTTTCCTCGACATAGTAGAATGTGGGAGTTGCGGTGGCCTCGGTAGAATCGGGAGTGTCGGCCCAGGTGAGGAGATATTTCCCTGTGCCTTTCTGAGCGATGCCGAAAGTATTTACGGGGAGGGGCTGCACGGTGTATTGGCGACCATCGCGCTGTGCGAGGAACTTGAGCATCCCTTTGTAGATGGCGCGAGAAACGGTGAAACGGAAGTTGGGATCCAGACCGTATTTCATGTCGGCGAAATTCTGATGGGATAGGAGTTCGAGGAGCATGGCGGGCACTTTGGGAACACGTGCCTCGAAATAGCTTTGGTCCCACATGCCGCGGCGTGTCCAGTTTGGTTCGAACTGACCGCGGACGTCGTTTGTAATCTGGGTTACGATAAGGTCGGTGAGGTCACGCGAGGCGTCGGCGGAAGAACCGTTGCCGAGCTTGCCGTTTGCGGTGCTGTAAATACCGAGCGTTCCGATGATGGAGTCATTGAGGGTGGTACCGGCGTCGCTATGAAAAGCGAAAGAAAGGTCAACGGGGATGTTGAGTCCTTCATGGTCGGGATTCATGGAGCTACCGCCTGCGAGCCAGTTGACCCAGAGGCCGCGGCAACGGTAGTCGTCGGTATAGTCGTTCTTGTTGTCGGTGGGAGTGTAGACCGAGTCGGGAGCTCCGGCCCACTGGAGGAAGTAGCGTGCGCCTTCGACGAAACGGGGGTAATTGCTTCCTACGTATTTATAGTCGATGCTGTCGAGTGGTTCCTTGACAATGCGCTCGACATTTCCCATACCTCCGCCTATTTTTACGGCGTCGGCGGTAACGACGGACTTGCCGTCCTTGCCGAATGAAGAGAGCTCTACTACATCCTGGACGCCGGCCTTGAGGGGATAATGACCAAGGTAAATCCATGTGCCGCCACCCATCTTCTGGTTGATTTTGACGTTATGGCTTCCCGCTGCGTCGTTGATGGTATAGAGTGCGTCGGTTGCGCTGTTTGGTTCGGAGGTATAGCTGACATAGACTGCATAGTTGCCGTCCTCGGGAATGTCGGCGGTCCATACGGCGCGAGAGCTTTTATCCTTGCTCTTGGTTACCTTCGCCTTGCGGGCGGTACCGGTGCGGAAAGGGTTGTCGCCGACGTGAAGTTTTTCCTTTGAGTAAGAGAAGCCGGGAACCGTGGATTCGGTCCAGGTGCCTTCCTCGAAATATTTGCCCACGGCGTGGCCCTTGTCGTTGTCGATGACGGCCTCGAAGGTATTGACGTCACGCTCGCGGGGGCTCATCACGTATGCGCCGGCATTTTCAAGCATGGGCATGAGGAAAGGCATCACATAGCTTTGGGTATAGAGGTCTTCGACGGTCTGGAAAATGCGGGCGCGTTGCCATTCCCAGCGGTTGAGTTTAGGCTCGAAATACCATCCGTGGCTCTGCCAGAGGGCGATATTCGCGCCGTCGAGGCCTTTTTTGAATTTACTTTTGTCTGTATAGTCTATGAAGCGGTTTTTCTCTGTTGGACCGACGTTCTTTTTGGGAGAGAAAAGAGCGAGCTGATCGATGGTCTTACGGCCGATAAAGACTTTGAGCCTGCTGTTTTTAGGGAGGCCGAGGCTCTGAGCCATGCGGCTCTTAATCTCCTGGACATTCTGGGCTGTAAAGGGAATATAAGCCGTGTTGCCATTGCAAAAAATCTCAGCTGACTTATTGCCGTCGGCGACAGCGATACTGTCGACGGAGACACGACCAAAGCCCGTGGTGCCGGGGAGGTATTGGCGTAATATGTCAGTCAGTTGTTGAGTACGGGAATCGGCAGTCGCGGCGGCGTCGGGTGTAAATCCTGCAAATAAACCGAAGCCGGCTATCATTGCCGCGATGGTTGCTTTTGCCTTGTTTAATGTCATTTTAGTTGGTTTAAGGTATAAGTTTTTATATATTGGATCTTAGATTTGTTACTATCCTACAAAGTTAATAAAACGTTTTGATATACTAAAATAAAAAATAGTCGTGTGGCCGCAATAATAGACAAAATCAGTTAAAAACTTACAAAATGGCTCGAAAAAAGGTGGTTGAGCCTACATGAAGTTGGATTTTGCAGTACTTCAGAAGATAAATATTACCTCTGATGTATCTTAGATTAAATGAAAAACATTAAATTTGCATAAAACATGAGGGAAGTGAAATGAAAGAAGAAACAAAAGAAGAAATGAAGACAGCCGAAGTGGTTATAGAGGAACTGCGGGGCAGAGGACTGACATTGGCGACGGCAGAGAGCTGCACAGGGGGCAATGTGGCGCATCTTATAACCTCGGTCGTCGGATGTTCCGATGTATATAAAGGCGGTGTGGTGACGTATTGCAACGAAGTGAAAGAGCGCACATTGGGTGTGAGCCATGAGAGTCTGCTTGCCGAAGGGGCAGTGAGCCGACCTGTTGTGGAGCAGATGACTGCCGGGGCTTGTCGGGTGATTGAGGCCGACTGCAGTGTGGCGACCTCGGGCATCGCGGGTCCGGGCGGAGCAGTGCCGGGCAAACCTGTGGGAACTGTATGGATATCGGCCCGCACGCCTGAGAAACATGAGGAGAGGGTATATCATTTTAAAGGCGAACGAAAGGCGGTGATTGAGGCGGCGTCGGAGGCAGCATTGGTGCAGCTTCTCGAATTGCTCTGCGAAAATTAAAAATTTTATGCCTTTTTGGCAGATTTAGAGGAAAATATTAGCCGATTGCAATTTTTTTTGTGATTTTTATTTCTATTTAGTTACTCAGGTTAAAAATAATTTCTAAATTTGCAGTCTACAATCTAAGTCGGTCAGATGGCCGGCAAACGAAAATCTAAAATTCCGACTCCGGGTTTCCCGAAATCCAATAGGTTTTACAATATCGCACAATTAATCAGCGGGAAAGGGATGTATTACTCCCTTGACCCAATTTAAAAGATAACCGAAATGTCTGAAAACAAAGAAGAAATCATCGTTCAGTATGCTCAGCCGGAGCATGCGGGATATGCCCAGCATATCTGTGACCTCATATATGAATCAGCTTTACAGAGAGGCACGGGTATCGCTCGACGAAGCCCGGACTATATTTCTTCAAAAATCAACTCGGGTAAAGCTGTGGTAGCATTGAAAGGCGACAGGCTGGTAGGATTCAGTTATATAGAATGCTGGGGTCACGGCGACTATGTGGCCACCTCGGGACTTATAGTCGACCCGGAGTTCCGTCATCTCGGACTTGCGGCAAAAATCAAAGAGAAAACCTTTGAGCTTGCCCGCACCCGCTTTCCTTTTGCCAAGATATTCAGCATCACCACATCACTTCCGGTGATGAAACTCAACTCGAGGATAGGCTACAGACCGGTGACCTTTACCGAGCTTACACAGGACGATGAGTTCTGGCACGGCTGCGAGGGTTGCGTGAACTATGACATACTGAAACGCAACAACAGGAAAATGTGCCTGTGCACGGGTATGCTCTATGACCCCGCGGCACCCGACAACCGCAACACCAAGGCCACGCCTTACCTGATGATGCTGCGAAACAAACTACGCAAAATCTTCAATCTCAAGAAGTAATGCTCCTAAACTCCGGCTTGGCCGGTGAGAATAAAAACAACTTAAAATAATTATATACCAGAGAAGCCCCCTGTCCAAGTCCGGGAGGCGATCCATTAATTTTATTTTCAAAATGGAAAACGAAAACAAAGACAAGAAAACAAAGAAAAAAGTAGTGCTGGCATTCAGCGGAGGATTAGACACCTCGTTTGCCGTGAAGTATCTGTCGGAAGACCTCGGTTACGAGGTTCATACAGCAATAGCCAATACGGGCGGCTTTAATGAGGAAGAGCTTGAAAAGATCGCCGACAAGTCGGCCCGCCTGGGAGCGGCCTCGCATGCCTCGCTCAACATCGAAAACGAGTATTACGACAAGAGCATCCGCTACATGATAGCTGGCAATATACTCCGCAACGGCACATATCCTATTTCAGTTTCTTCGGAAAGAATATTCCAGGCCATCGCAATAATCGAATACGCAAAAAAAATCGGGGCCGACGCCGTAGCCCACGGTTCGACGGGCGCGGGCAACGACCAGGTGCGCTTTGACCTTACATTCCAGATACTTGCGCCGGATATCGAAATCATAACGCCTACCCGCGACCTCACGCTTACAAGGGAATATGAAATCGAATATCTGAAAAAACACGGCTTCGAGGCAGACTTCAAAAAGATGGAATATTCCATCAACAAGGGTCTGTGGGGTACGTCGATAGGCGGCAAAGAAACGCTCGATTCGGCAAAGACCCTGCCGGAAAACGCATACCCCTCGCAGATTACGAAAAAAGGAGAGGAAAAACTCGTTTTAGGCTTTGAGAAAGGCGAGCTGAAAACAGTGAACGGCGAGAAATTCAAAAGTCGGGTCGACGCAATACGCAAGGTTGAGGAAATAGGATCGGCCTACGGCATAGGACGCGACATGCACATTGGCGACACCATCATAGGCATCAAGGGTCGAGTGGGCTTCGAGGCCTCTGGTCCGATACTCATAATCAACGCACATAAAATGCTTGAGAAACATACGCTTACCAAGTGGCAGCAATACTGGAAAGACCAGGTTGCGACATGGTATGGCATGTTCCTGCACGAGGCGCAGTATCTCGAGCCGGTGATGCGTGACATAGAGGCGATGCTTGAAAGCTCGCAGCGCAATGTTACGGGCGAGGTTGAGATCACACTCCGTCCTTACAGTTACACATTAGTGGGCGTCAAATCGCCGTTCGACCTGATGAAAACCGACTTCGGCGAGTACGGAGAAGTAAACAAAGCATGGACGGCAGACGATGTCAAAGGCTTTACCAAGATACTGGGCAATCAGATGAAAATATACTACAATGCTTTGGGCCGCAACGGTATATCTTACACAGAAGACGCTGACAAAGCAAGATTAGAAAAGACTGAAAAATAAACGGATGATAAAAACAGGAATAATAGGAGGCGCCGGCTATACCGCCGGCGAGCTCCTTCGTCTGCTGGTGAACCACCCGCATACAGAGACTGTATTCGTGCAGTCGACGAGTTCGGCAGGCAGACCCGTGGCCGAGGTACACGAAGGCCTGCTGGGGGAAACGGAACTGAAATTCAGCCACACCTACGATCTCGGAGTCATAGACGTGCTCTTTCTCTGCTCGGGACATGGCTTCAGCCGCAAGTTCTGGGAGGAAAACAAAATGCCGGAACACCTAAAAGTGATAGATCTGGCGCAGGACTACCGCGACGAGAGCGAAGGATATGTATACGGGCTGCCGGAACTCAATTTCAGGCGAATAGAAAAAGCGAAGAGGATAGCCAATCCGGGTTGTTTCGCAACGGCCATACAGCTCTCGCTGTTACCTTTGGCGGCCGCGGGGCTGATAAGTGGCGATGTGCAGATAGCGGCAATCACGGGTTCGACGGGTGCAGGAGTAAAGCCCGGGGCAACCACCCATTTCAGCTGGCGCAACAACAACATATCGGTTTACAAAGCCTTTACACATCAGCATCTTGAAGAAATCAGCCGCAATTTGCATCGTCTTCAGCCTTCGTTTGGCGGAAAGGTGAACTTCGTGCCGATGCGCGGCGACTTCGCAAGGGGCATATTCGTCTCCTGCTGGCTTGACTGTCCGCTCGGCATAGAAGAGGCTTACCGTCTCTTCGAGGACTATTATAAAGAAGCTCCTTTTACCGTAGTTTCGCGTCGTCCGGTCGACCTCAAGCAGGCGGTAAACACAAACAAAGCCGTTATATCGCTTGAGTCATCGGAGGGAAGGCTGCTCGTAACCACTGCCATTGACAACTTGCTCAAAGGAGCATCGGGACAGGCCGTCCAGAACATGAACATCATCTTCGGCCTCGACCAGACCACGGGCCTGAAACTTAAGGCTTCGGCATTTTAATAATTAATCCACAACAATTACACTGCTAAATGAAACTATTCGACGTATATTCTCTATATGACATAGAGCCGGTAAAAGGCTCGGACACACATATCTATACGGCTGACGGCACGGAATATCTCGACCTTTACGGAGGGCATGCCGTGATATCGGTTGGACACAGTCATCCCAAATATGTCGGGGCCGTATGTGACCAGGTAGCGAAACTCGGATTCTATTCCAATTCTGTAAAAAACTCGCTTCAGGAAAAGTTGAGCGAGAGACTCGGGCGCATCAGCGGCCACCCGGACTATCAGCTCTTCCTGTGTAACTCGGGCGCGGAGGCCAATGAAAACGCTATTAAACTGGCGAGCTTTGTGACGGGAAGGAAAAAACTTATGGCCTTCGGACATGCGTTCCACGGGCGCACGTCGGGAGCTGTGGCTGCCACCGACAATCCCAGAATCCGCGCACCCTTCAATGAAACCGGCAATGTGGACTTCGTGCCGCTCAACGATCTTGAGGCCGCCAGAGAGAAACTTGAGACCGGCGAATACTGTGCCGCGATAGTCGAGGGCATCCAGGGCGTTGCCGGAATTGTGGAGCCAAGCGACGAATTCCTCAAAGGCCTTAAAAAAGCCTGCGATGAGACGGGCACATTGCTCATTGCCGACGAGATACAGTCGGGCTGCGGTCGCACGGGCCTCTACTTCGCGCATCAGCATGCCGGCATAAAGGCCGACATCGTGACAATGGCGAAAGGCATAGCCAACGGCTTCCCCATGGGAGCGATGCTTATATCGCCGGACATAGAGCCGGTGAAAGGCATGCTTGGCACCACCTTCGGAGGCAACCACTTAGGCTGTGCGGCGGCATGTGCGGTGGCGGAAATCATCGAAGAGGAAAAACTCGTGGAGAACGCCGCGAGGGTGGGTGAATACCTCATGAAAGAACTTAAGAAAATGCCGGATCTCAAAGACGTGAGAGGCCGCGGACTCATGATAGGCGTAGACATCGAAGGCGATGCAGCGGCTCTGCGCAAGAAACTGATTTTCGACTATAAAATATTCACAGGAGGTGCCGGAGCGCATACCGTAAGACTGCTCCCGGCGCTGACACTCTCGCAAAAGGATGCCGAAAGTTTCCTGAATTTATTTAAAAAAGCTCTTAACGAATAAAACACGTATGATTTCCAAAAGCATGAAAACACTTATCAATGTAAGCGACATAGGACCGCTCGACGCAGCGCTTGCCGAAGCAAGAAAAATCAAAAAAGACCGTTTTGCCTTCCAGCACCTCGGCAAAAACCGCACACTGCTGATGCTCTTGTTCAACTCCAGCCTTCGCACACGCCTTTCTACCCAGAAAGCGGCGGTGAACCTGGGTATGAACGTGATGGTGCTTGACGTGAACCAGGGCGCATGGAAACTCGAGACCGAGCGCGGCGTGATAATGGACGGCGACAAGGCTGAGCACCTGCTCGAGGCCATACCCGTGATGGCATCATACTGCGATATCATAGGTGTGCGTTCCTTTGCCTCGCTCACCGACAAGAAAGCCGACTACGAAGAGAAAATACTCAATGAGTTTATCAGATATTCGGGCCGTCCGGTGTTCAGCATGGAGTCGGCCACGGTGCATCCCCTTCAGGCCTTTGCCGATGTTATCACCATAGAGGAGTACAAGACCAAATTTAAGCCGAAAGTAGTGCTTACCTGGGCGCCTCATCCCCGCTGTCTGCCGCAGGCCGTGCCAAACAGCTTCGCGCAGTGGACCTTGGCGGCAGGTTATGACGTGACGGTGGTTCAGCCCGAGGGTTATGAACTCGACCCCAAATTTACCGAGGGCGCGAAAATTATGTATGACCAGCGCAAGGCATTCAAAGGAGCAGATTTCATCTATGCCAAAAACTGGAGCGCCTACGCCGACCCCAATTATGGCAAGATACTCTCCACCGACCGCAGCTGGACCGTCGATGCCGGGCACATGGCCCTTACCGACAATGCAAGATTCATGCACTGTCTGCCGGTGCGCCGCAACATGATAGTGACCGACGACGTGATAGAGTCGGAGCGCTCGATAGTAATACCCGAGGCCGCCAACCGCGAGATATCGGCTGAGACGGTACTCAAAATGATGCTCGAGAGCTTATGAGCGGGCAGAGCAATAAACTTTCGGCGCGGCCAAGGCTCAAAGTGGTGAAAATCGGCGGCAATGTCGTGGACAATCCGGAGACGCTGAGAAAATTCATAAAAGATTTTGCGGCTCTTGAAGGTCCGAAAATACTGGTACACGGCGGCGGCAAAGAAGCCACCCGTCTCTCGGCAAAGCTTGGCATCGAGACCAAAATGATCGAAGGACGAAGAGTGACGGATGCCGCTACTATAGAGGTCGTGACGATGGTCTATGCCGGCCTGGTCAACAAGCGAATCGTTTCCCTGCTGCAGGCCGAAGTCTGCGACTCGATAGGACTGAGCGGTGCCGACGGCAATGTGATAAAGGCCGTTAAGCGCAAGCCCGAACCTGTGGATTACGGGTTCGTGGGCGATATACCCGCAGAAGGGGTCAATGTGAAGTTTATAAGGACCTTGCTCGATGGCGGACTGACGCCCGTGTTCTGCGCCATTATGCACGACGGCAAAGGGCAGGCCTTGAACTGCAACGCCGATTCTGTGGCCTCGGCCCTCGCGACGGCATGCACCTCTTTCGCGGATGTGGAGCTGTGCTACTGCTTTGAGAAAGAGGGAGTGATGGCAGATGTGGACGATCCTTCAACGGTGATACCGCTTATCGACAAAAAATCGTACAACTCGCTGAAAGAAAGCGGTGTGATAAACAGCGGCATGATACCCAAAATCGACAATGCCTTCAAGGCAATCGAGAGAGGCGTGAAGTCGGTGATTATTAAAAACTCCGCGAAACTCGGCGAACCCAGTGGCACAGTTATAAAATGAGACCGGACGAATCAGCTGTCGAAAAGGCAAAAATAGAGGCAACAGAGCTGCTAAAGGAGCTGATAGCCATACCGTCGGTGTCCCGCGACGAAAGCCGTACTGCGGACTTGCTCTATGACCGGCTGAAATCGCTTGGCTTTGAGGCTAAAAGGCATAAAAACAATGTCTATGCTGTCAAACACGGTTATGACGCGGCAAAGCCCACTCTGATGGTAAATGCCCATCATGATACGGTAAAGCCTTCGCCTTCATATAGTTTCGACCCATTCACGCCTAAGACGGAAGGGGATAGACTATACGGACTGGGAAGTAACGACGACGGGGCTTCGTTGGTTTCGTTGCTCGCGGTGTTCTCTTTGCTTAAGGATGCGGAACTGCCTTATAACCTCTTGCTTGCGGCTTCGGCGGAAGAAGAAGTGTCGGGCGAAAACGGCATGAGGGCACTTCTGACTCATTTTGACGAAGAAGGCATAAAAATCGATGCGGCTCTTGTGGGAGAGCCCACGGGTATGCAACCGGCTGTGGCCGAGCGGGGATTAATTGTTCTTGACTGCGTGGCCCGCGGAGTGGCCGGACATGCCGCCCGCGACAATGGCGTGAATGCCATTTACAAAGCGATGGAGGACATCGAAAGACTCAGGAAATACAGATTCCCCAAAGAGTCGCCGGTGCTTGGCCCCGTGAAGATATCCGTCACGCAGATAGAAGCCGGACGGCAGCACAATGTGATACCCGATGAATGTCGCTTTGTGGTGGATGTGCGTACAACAGATGCATACACAAACGCCGAGACGGCAGAAATCCTCTGCAAGCTTATCGAATCTGAAGCGGCTCCGCGATCCACAAGGGTAAGGGCTTCAGTAATTTCTGAGGAGCATCCGCTTGTCAGAACTGCAATGGAGATGGGCAAGAAAACATTCGTATCGCCCACGACTTCCGACATGGCCCTGATGTATGACATACCGTCGATGAAAATGGGTCCGGGAGAGTCGTCGCGCAGTCATTCCGCCGATGAATATGTGCTCATCCCTGAGATACATGAGGCGATAGGGGATTATTATCAATTTCTCAAAAACTTGAAATTCTGAAACTTAAAATGACTAATAATAAACTCTGGAGCAAGGGCTTCGAGCCTGAAGAGGCGATAGAAATATTTACAGTTGGCAACGACCGTGAACTCGACCTGATGCTTGCCCCATACGACGTGCAGGGCTCGCTGGCGCATATCAAGATGCTCGACTCGATAGGCCTGCTTACAAAGGACGAGCTTGAGGTGCTTACGGCTGAGCTTAAAAACATTGCCGAAGTGATCAAGCGTGGTGAGTTTGTGATAGAACCCGATGTGGAGGACGTTCACTCACAGGTTGAGATAATGCTCACCCGCAAATTGGGCGACATAGGCAAAAAAATACACTCGGGCCGTTCACGCAACGATCAGGTGCTTGTCGACGTGAAGCTTTTCCTCCGCCATAGGCTGGACTTGCTTGCAGGAGAAGTAAGAAAACTATTCGATGTCTTTCAGCTTCAGAGCGAGCGGTTTGCCGGTGTGCTGATGCCTGGATATACACACCTCCAGGTGGCGATGCCATCATCATTTGGCTTATGGTTCGGGGCATACGCCGAGACACTTGTCGACGATATGCAACAGATCATAGCCGCCTACCGCATCGCCGATCAGAATCCATTGGGTTCGGCGGCGGGCTATGGCTCGTCGTTCCCGATCGACCGCGAAATGACAACTCGTGAGCTCGGCTTCCATACGCTTCATTACAATGTGGTGGCCGCCCAGCTCAGCCGTGGCAAAACCGAGCGTGCCTGTGCCGTGGCGATTGCCGCCGTGGCTGCGACATTGGCCCGTTTCGCCAACGACTGCTGCATGTGGATGAGCCAGAACTTCTCATTCATTTCCCTGCCCGATGAACTCACCACCGGGTCGAGCATAATGCCTCACAAAAAGAATCCCGATGTGTTTGAGATAATGCGCGGCAGATGCAACCGCCTGCAGTCGCTTCCCAACGAGATCGCCCTGCTCACGGCAAATATGCCACTCGGTTATAACCGTGACCTGCAGTTGCTCAAAGATGTCATATTCCCTGCCTTCGGTGATATTGAGGAGTGCATATCCATGTGCGCTTACATGTTGCCTCAGATAAAGGTGAAAGAAGGAATCCTCGACGACCCACGATATGACTATATCTTCACCGTGGAGGAGGTAAACCGCCTGGTGAATGCCGGAATGCCCTTCCGAGAGGCATACCGGAAGGTGGGTAAAGAGGTAGCCGACGGCACATACCGTCCTGTGCGAGAGGTGAATCACACGCATAAGGGTAGTATCGGCAATCTCTGCAACCGTGAAATCGCCGCCAAAATGGATGAAACGATGAAGGGAATAAAATAGAGTCATTACGCCGCCTCCGGGAAGGAGAAACATGTTTGCTCCGCACTCCGTACGGCGGAAACACCCGGAGCGCTCCACACCGCTCCGCCGTCTGGAACACCGGAGCACCGGATACGTATTTCTTGTCTCTCGCGACTTATACAACAGACGCTACGGGTTATTTTAGGTCGCGTCATAGTGTTTCATGTTTCAAACACCGAAACACGGCGTAACGTTTCACTCTGTTGCGGCCACTGAAACAGTGAAACATCCCTCGGACTACACTGCTTATATCCGCCAAACACACCGCCCTCGATGCAACAGACCGCTCCGCGCTCCGAACGGCGGAACACCCGGAGCGCTCCACAACGTTCCGGCAATTGGAGTACCGGAGCACCCGTCTGCGGTTCTTAAGCCTTCAGGGGATTTTTAGGCTTGGTGGCCTGGAAATCCTTGATATAGTTGGGCGTGGAGTAGGCGAGGTCTATAAAATTCTTTCTTGCGTATGCCCTCTCGGCAAGGGCAATCATATCAACGGCCAAAGAATCTACATCGGTCACGAACTCAGCATTAGGGGCTTTGATGAGGTCCTTTGCTTTTGCGCTGCCGTCACCGAAAAAGAGTACGGGGCGGCCTGTGGCGAGAAGATCGGCATAGCTGTTTTCGTCAAGGATGAGGGGCTGAGGCTCCATGAGACGGTTGAGCCCGAAGTCGTATGCGCCGGTAAACACCTCCATGCGACGGGCGTCGACCATAGGTACAAGGATTGAATCGGGGTCGACCGAGTCGGTTGAGAACATCACTCTTGTGGCGAGCAGTTCAAGGGTGTTGATGCCAATGAGAGGGATATTGAGACCGTAAGCCAGGCCCTTTGCCTCGCTGAGACCTATCCTGAGACCTGTATAACTGCCGGGGCCCATGCTCACGGCTATTGCCTCGGGTTTAATTTCCTTTTCGGCTGCGAAGTCAAGGGCCGACTTGACGAAATCGCTTAGCACAGCCGCGTGATTGTGACCGGAATAGTCTTCGTTGTGCTCCAGAATCATGCCCTCGGCAGAGAGCGAGACGGAGCAGTTGCGCTGAGATGTCTCGATGCTTAGAATAACTGCCATAGCCTTTGAGAATTGAACATCATACATTGAATCTGAAGTGCATGATGTCGCCGTCCTGCACCACATAGTCCTTTCCTTCGATAGAAAGTTTGCCGGCCTCGCGTACCTTTGATTCGCCGCCGAGTTCCACATAGTCCTCGTATTTGATAACCTCGGCGCGTATAAAACCTTTCTCGAAATCGGTATGGATGATACCGGCGCATTTGGGTGCCTTCGAGCCACGGATAAAAGTCCAGGCACGGCATTCGTCTTCGCCGGCGGTGAAGAATGTCTGCAGGTCGAGCAGTTTGTAGGCGGCCTTGATGAGGCGGGCGACGCCCGACTCTTCGAGACCTATCTCGTTGAGGAATTCCTGACGCTCCTCGAAGGTGTCGAGCTCGGCGATTTCGCTCTCGGTCTGGGCGGCTACGATGAGCAGAGAGGCTCCTTCGCCCTCGATGGCCTTGCGCACCTCGTCGACGTAATGGTTGCCGTTGACGGCCGATGCGTCGTCGACGTTGCATACATACATCACGGGCTTGGCAGTGAGGAGGAAAAGCTCGTTCATAAACTTGCGGTCATCTTCCGATTCGGGAACGACCGTACGTGCTGCCTTGCCGCTCTCGAGAGCTTCCTTGAGTTTCAGAAGCACCTCGACCTGAGCCTTGGCCTGTTTGTCGC
>CAYZFL010000002.1:32427-34635 GCA_964477785.1 uncultured Bacteroides sp. | reverse complement strand
GGAGACTCTGGTCGCCAAGGCGGGCGTTGTCGATGAAGGATATGCCGGAAATCCAGTTGCCCAGATGAGGCTCGCCGTTGCCCTGGATATCGTTCTGGCGCCCTACGAAGTTCCACATGAAGTAACGCCAGTACATGTGGTTGAGCTGGTAGTTGAGGAAATAGCTCAGATTGGTAGTGAAACCGGGCTTCCATACCATCTTTGTTGCCACGGGGTTGCCGTTGGCGTCGACGTTGGTGGTGATTTCTGTCATGTTGTGCAGGTATGGCATCACCTCGGAGAGGTAAGCCGCACCCTGCTCTGCCCAGCGCTGACGCACGTGCTCAGGAATCTCGTCGATGTCGGGGGTGCGGTATTCGGCCCACGACTTATACTGCTGTGGATGCTGCGCAGCCTGGTCGGTAGAGTAGATTCGCGGCAGCAGCATGTTGAGGTCGGGATTTTTCTTGTAATCGATGCGCTTTATCTCGTCGACATACTCATCGGGCTGTGAATCGTTGTCTTTCACAACTTTTGTATAAAGGCGTTCCTCGGTCATGAAAGGCATTCCCTGGTCGTCACGGAGATAAACGTCGGCGATTTTGGTGCGCGGATAGCCGTTTTCGTCTACCAGCACTATGGTCTGACCGTCATAGTCCTCGGTCATCAGTTCCTCGGCGAAGACATTGCCCGTGAGCAGGGGACGCTCGCCATACTGCTCGCGGTTGAGGTAGCTCGAGAGAGCGAAGACATTGTCGGGCTGGTTCTGGTTCATGGGCACGCCCGAGTTTGATCTGATAAGCAGTAGGGCGTAGCTCGAGTAGCCTATGAAGATTACCAAAGTGCTCACAGTGACGAGGTTGAGAACTCTCACCGGCAACTTTCTGGTGAAGATGAGGTAGAAGAGCAAACCGCCGAGGAGAAGAAGGCCGATCACAAGGTTGGAGCCGATGAAAAGCATGCCCGAGAATGTGATCGAAAGGAAGAACATAGTCTTCATCAGCGCAGGGCCCTTCTGTTTGTAGAAGGCATACACCGCGAAGATGAAAATAGCGAGCGTGAGGAAGAAGTAAACAGCCACTCCCGAGTTGTATCCCATGCCTAAGCCATTGACAAACAATCGCTCGAAAACCTGAGCCACGCCTATGAAGCCGGGAACCAGACCGTAAAGAATCAGCACTATGATCACGAAGCTAACGCCGAGCGTGAGGAGCGAACCCTTCACATTGGAGTTTTTCCACTTACGGTAGTAGAAAATCAGCGCCAGAGCGGGAATACACAGGAGGTTGAGCAGGTGTACGGCAATCGAGATACCTATCACGTATGCGATGAGAATGAGGTATCGATCGCTGTGAGGCCTGTCGGCACGGTTTTCCCATTTAATCATCAGCCATACCACGAGGGCGGTGCAGAAGGATGAGAATGCGTAAACCTCACCTTCGACAGCCGAGAACCAGAAGGTATCGCTCCATGTATAGGCAAGGGCGCCGCAGACGCCGGCCATCATTATCACTACGGTCTGAACAGTAGTGGGTTCGCCGTCTTTACCGCGGAGCACAAGCCGACGTGCGAAATGTGTGATGGTCCAGAAGAGCAGCAGTATGGTCGCCGCACTGAGGAGAGCCGACATGGAGTTGACAGCCACTGCGGCAGATGTGTAGCTACCACCGAATATCGTCACGAAGAAACGAGCCGTGAGCATGAAAATGGGGTTGCCCGGCGGATGACCTACTTCAAGTTTCGCTCCCTGGGTGATAAACTCGGGGCAGTCCCAGAAGCTGGCCGTTGGCTCGATGGTGAGCAGGTAGGTCACAGCGGCTATGAGGAAGCATAGCCATCCGAGACTGTCGTTGATGATGTTATAGCGTTTTTTGCCTGATAGCATTTTTGATTGATATGGTTGGTTATTATCAGATTGAGAGTTTTCTCAGAGTGTTGAGAAGCTCGCGGTTGATGGGCTTGTCGTTTTTGATTGCTTTTGTGAATGGCACATATACGATCTCATCGTTTTTGATGCCAATCATCACGTTTCGCTGATCTTCGAGGAGGGCGTCGATGGCAGCTGAACCCATACGGGAGGCGAGAATGCGGTCGTGGGCAGTGGGGGAGCCGCCGCGCTGAAGGTGACCGAGGATCGATACCCTTACGTCGTAGCCGGGATATTCCTCTTTCACGCGCTGAGCCAGACCCATAGCTCCGCCGGTAACGGGGCTTTCGGCCACAAGCACT
>CAYZFL010000002.1:28677-32417 GCA_964477785.1 uncultured Bacteroides sp. | reverse complement strand
GTTCTGGATGAGCTCGGCCAACTGGTCGACCTCGGTAGATATTTCGGGAATGATGGCTGCTTCGGCACCGGAGGCAATCGCTCCGTTGAGGGCGAGGAAACCGGCGTCGCGGCCCATAACCTCGATAAAGAAGAGTCGCTCATGGCTCGTCGCCGTGTCGCGAATCTTGTCGACACATTCCATAATGGTGTTGAGGGCTGTGTCGTAGCCTATGGTGGTGTCGGTGCCGTAGAGGTCGTTGTCGATGGTGCCCGGCAGACCTATGCAGGGGAAGTTGAATTCATTGGCGAAAATCCTCGCGCCGGTAAGCGAACCGTCGCCGCCAATCACCACGAGAGCGTCGATGCCGTGGCGCTTGCAGTTGTCATAGGCGAGCTGGCGACCTTCGGGTGTGGCGAATTCCTTGCAACGTGCCGTTTTAAGGATGGTGCCTCCCTGCTGGATGATATTTGAAACGTTCTGGGTCTTGAAATCGACTATCTCATCGGTTATAAGACCACGATAGCCGCGATATATTCCTTTTACTTTCAATCCGTTGTAGATTGCGGAACGAGTCACGGCGCGGATTGCTGCATTCATACCGGGGGCATCTCCTCCCGAAGTAAGGATGCCTATGCATTTTATTTCTGCCATAATATTGGGGCTTGTGTTTTGCTTGTTATAAGACCTTTTACAGCCATTTTGCAAAGTTATTATAAAATCCCGATATTGTTTAACTTTAAAATACAAAAAAACTTAATCTCAGATCAGATACATTATCATAGTGCCGGCGGAAAGGACGAAGCCGATGAGGCTTTCATAGGGTATGAGTCTGAGGCGCTTGGAAATATCGAGCTCGGCAACGCCGCCAGTGGCATGGAAGAAGGAGCCGTGGGGGAAGTGGTCGAAAACAGTGGCGCCCGAGTTAACCATCGCGGCCCCCCATACACCGCTAATGCCGGCTGCGAGAATCACGTCGGCAAAGCTGGCCGAAGCGACCGTGGCGCCGGCGGTAGTCGAGGCTGTGGCGGCACTCATCAGCATACCGGATACCGGAGCGACAAACACTTCGCCGAGTCCACAGCGTGCCAGAGCGTCGAGAATCACGTCTTTCAGCGTTGAAGCGGTGATGATGCCCGCTATTGTGCCGGTGCCTATCAGCAGCACGGCTACCGAGCTCATTTTTTCAAGTCCGTATTTGAGGCTCTTTGTGAGAAGACTCCATTTTCTCATGGCGAGAATGCCTGCAAGTCCTCCGGCAGGAAGCGCGATAAGCGGGTCGATGCTAATGTCGGCAATAGGCCTGAGAGCCAGCAAAAGTATGGCTACCAGAGGACCGGTCATGCTTGCCCAGAACGACGGAAGTTTCTTTTCTCCCGCTTCAGGAGACTCCGGAGAACCTTTTACGCTCCATGACCCCTGCAGCGGTGCTTCTTTTTCAAGCTTCGGGAGGAAGTGCCCTATAACATAAACCGTGAAGAGCAGTCCCACAAGTGCGGGTATGAGATTTGCATACATCACGGAATAGAGGTCGGCATGGAAGTTTTCTGCAGCGATTATCGTGTTGGGATTAGGTGAGATAATGTTGCCGCATTTTCCACCACCAATCATCATGAGAAGGAGAGTGGCACGGGGTATCTTAAGGTTCCTCGCCAGATTGAGGGCCACGGGAGCGATTGTGATCACAGCCACGTCGATAAATACGCCTATTGCGGTGAGGAGCATTGTGGCGCAGGCAAGGGCGAGATAAACCCGCTTCTGGCCAAGACGGCGCACAATAGTGTCGGCGATACTTGCCGCTGCGCCGGTTACAACAAGCACTCCCGAGAGTACACCTGCGGCAAGTACACGAACTATTGCCGGAGTGACGCTGTTGACGCCCTTTATCATGTTGGAAACAGTATCGGGTAAGCCGAATCCGCCTATCAGACCTCCGGCCAAAGCTCCCAACATCAGACTGTAAACCGGTGATATTTTCTTTATTATCAGCACAATGGCCAGCAAAAGGCCTATTATGGCTCCTGTGGCACTCATGGTTTTAGTGGGATTAAAAAAATTTTAAATTAATTGGTCTAATTAGACTCTGTTGCCGAAAAAGCATCTGGCGATCATTTCGGAGGTGCGGGCTACGTTTTCGGCAGCCGTGGACGGAGCCATTGCCTCTTTGAGGCTTATGGGGGCGGCAACAATGGGGAAGGCGGCCATGAAGCCGGCCTTCAAGAGGCTTTCAGCCGCTGTAACTGCCCCGCCTATCGCAATGACGGGAATACCCTGCTTTTCGGCGGCCTTAAGCACGCCAAATGGGGTCTTGCCCATCACGGTCTGTGAGTCGAGTCGTCCTTCCCCGGTGATTACAAGGTGGGCATCAGTGATAATTTTATCGAATTTAATTGTGTTGAGCATCAGCTCGCTTCCGCGCTCGAGCGTAGCATTGAAGAATGCCGCGAAACAGGCACCGAGGCCACCTGCGGCACCTGCGCCGGGTATCAAGGCGACATCGCGATCGGTGGCTTTTTTTACCGCTTCGGCATAGACTCTGAGGCCGTGGTCAAGTCTCTTTACGGTCTGTTCATCGGCGCCTTTCTGAGGGGCGAAAACGTAAGCCGCTCCACGGGGACCGTATAGCGGATTATCCACATCGCAGGCAATTTTGAAATTAGCTTCTGCGGCAAGCGGATTCATGCCGGAGAGATCGATGGAGTCGATCAATTCAAGACTTGCGCCGCAGGGGAAGAGCTCGCAGCCGTCCTTGTCGAGAAACTTCACGCCAAGGGCCGAGAGAAGCCCCATGCCACCATCGTTTGTCGCGCTGCCGCCAATGCCCATAACTATGGTGCGACAGCCGCGGCGGAGAGCATCGACAATCATCTCCCCGGTGCCGTAGGTGCTTGCTCTCAGAGGGTTGAGGCTTCCGTGGTCAAGGGTAATGCCGCTTGCCTGGGCCATCTCCATAATGGCCGTTGAGCCGTCGCCGGAGATACCGTAACGGGCAGCCACGGGATTGCGGAGTGGGCTGAAAACCTCAACGGAAACAATATGGCCAAGCAATGCATCGACCAAAGCCTCCACTGTGCCTTCGCCACCATCGGCAACCGGAACCACCGTCACATCAGCTTCAGGAAAGGCGCGCAGAATGCCATTACGGGCAGCCTCTCCTACTTCAAGCGAGCTCAGCGACCCCTTGAAGGAGTCGCTGGCCACTACTATTTTTCTTCTCTGATGCAATTTATTTAAATTTTTCAGTGAAGTTATATGTCTTTATATAACATAAATGATTAATTACAAATCTCTTCGCTGCCGATTGTCAGAATCCGGTATAGCTTGAGGGTGAAACTCGGTGCAGCTCGGCCTTTACCTCGTCGCTCACGTTGAGGGTTTCGATAAAGTCGTAAATCGACTTCTCGGTCACTTCGGCGTTGGTGCGGGTGAGCTGTTTGAGTGTTTCGTAAGGCTTGGGATAACCTTCGCGACGCAGAATGGTCTGCAGGGCCTCGGCTACAACGGCCCAGGCGGCGTTGAGGTCGGCGTCTATGCTCTCCCGGTGGAGCAAAAGTTTATTGAGGCCCTTGAGTGTCGAGGCGAAGGCTATGAGGCCGTGAGCCAGCGGCACGCCAATGTTGCGGAGCACTGTCGAGTCGGTGAGGTCGCGCTGAAGTCTCGAAACGGGGAGTTTGGTGGAGAGGTGGCCGAGAATGGCGTTTGATATGCCGAGGTTGCCCTCCGAGTTTTCGAAGTCGATGGGATTGACCTTATGCGGCATG
>CAYZFL010000002.1:0-28667 GCA_964477785.1 uncultured Bacteroides sp. | reverse complement strand
AGCCGACTTCGCCGGCCTTGATTTTCTGCTTGAAATAGCCCATCGAGATATACATCCACACGTCGCGGTCAAGGTCGATTATAATGGTGTTGATGCGGCTAAGGGCGTCGAAGAGGGCCGCCAGATTGTCGTAGTTGGATATCTGGGTGGTGAACATTTCGCGCTCGATGCCAAGCTTTTCACGGAGGAAGTTTCTGGCGAATTCGGGCCAGTTGTATTCCGGGAAGGCGATATGATGGGCGTTGAAGTTGCCGGTGGCGCCGCCAAACTTTCCCGAAATCTTTACATTTCTGAGAGTCTCGAGCTGCTGTTCCAGACGGTAGACATAAACCATGAATTCCTTGCCAAGACGTGTAGGGGATGCGGGCTGGCCGTGTGTCTTGGCGAGCATGGGTATGTCTTTCCATTCCTCGGCGTCGGCTTTAAGCTTTGCTATAAGCTCTTCTATTTTAGGGATGTAAACATCTTTCAGCGCATCGGCTATAGACATTGGCACCGAGGTGTTGTTGATGTCCTGGGAAGTGAGGCCGAAGTGGATGAATTCCTTGAAACTATCGAGGCCGAGACAGTCGAACTGCTCCTTGATGAAAAATTCCACGGCCTTGACGTCGTGGTTGGTAACCGACTCTATTTCCTTGACCTTGGCGGCGTCGGTAACGGAGAAGTTGCGGTAAATGCCTCTGAGTGCCTCGCATTTATCCATCGGGAAGTTCTTCAGCTGAGGCAACGGAAGGGCTGCGAGAGCCAGAAAATATTCGATTTCGACCTTAACGCGATAGCGTATGAGGGCATACTCTGAAAAATAAAGATCGAGAGCCTCGCATTTATTGCGGTATCGGCCGTCGACGGGAGAGATAGCGGTTAACGATTTGAGCTCCATTGGGCGTAAGATAATTGATGTGATGATTAATTTCCGCAAAATTACAAAAATTACGACTCACGGCCAAACACATACCTTTAAATCCCTAAATGCAGAAAATCGCTGGTTCTACGGGTATGATGCAAAGCTAAGCTTTTGAGTGATTCCTCAATTAAACATGATTAAACTTGATTGATCATGATTAATCAAGATTGATGCAGTCGGCTCAGTTGTTTATATTTTTGATAAAGCTTGCGATGGCATCGAGGGCCTCGGGGGCGGTGGTTTCGCGGATTTCATAGTATTCGCTTACTTCGCCTGTGACGGCGTGCTGCAGGAGGTGGTTGAGGCCGGGCATCAGTCGGATCTGAGCCTCAGGCGCATATTCCTTTATGACCTCGAGATTGTCGGGATATACCTGGAGGTCTTTTTCGCCGTTGATAGCGAGCAAGGGGCATTTAATATTCCTGAGGTAGTCCCGCGGATTGATTGAGAGGAAAGTGTCAAACCACGGACCGCGTGATTTCTCAGTCATCCTGAGCGATTCAATCATCTGTTGTGGTACTTTCAAACCGTTTTTAGCTGCAATATCTTCAATGTCAATAGCTTTTGTCTCGCCTTTCTTAGTCTGGGAAATTACCACGTCGGTGATAAGCTCAATCAGCTTCAGACTGTTTGCCTTGTCGGCATCTGAAAGAGGCGACTTGTCGAGCTGATGTTTGTTTTGTCTTACGATTGTTTCCTTGCCCGAGATTGCCATGCCGGCAAGGGAAATGAGGAAATCGGCTTTGCCTTCGGCACCAATTATGAAGGCTATGGTGCCACCTTCTGAGTGGCCTAATACGCCAACTTTGCCTATGCAGCCTATAGAGCGGAGGAAATCAATGCCGCTGAGAGCGTCGTCTTTGAGGGTAAAGGTAGTGGCGGACGCGAAATCGCCGGTAGATTTGGCGGTACCGCGGTCGTCGTAACGGAGCGAGGCAATGCCGTTGCGAGCAAGGTAATCGGCTATGACGGCAAAAGGCTTGTGCTCGAAAGCCTCCTCGTCGCGGTTCTGTGCGCCGCTGCCGGTAACCATCACAACCGCAGGAATTTTAGGGCTTTTGCCACTGAGCGGGAGCGTGAGGGTGGCGCTCATCACGGCACCGTCGGGAGCGGTGAAAGTGGTGTCGATTACCGTATAGGGAAATGGGGGCCGGGGAGTCTGTGGGCGACGGTCTTCCTGTGAGTTGTCGGGAGTGAGGTCGAGTGGGAATTTATATCCGCTCTGAGAGAAAAATCCTTTGATGAGGCCGGAAGAGATTTTGCCGTTGTAGGATGCTCCCAGGGCCTTGTTGACGAGCGAAACAGTGTCGGCGGTGCAGAGCACGACCTCTGTTGCAATACCCCTTGCGCCCTGAGCGGGCGAGTCCATGGTGCAGACGGTCACACCCGACGCGTTTTCAGTGAAATTGAAAACGAGGGGGAGTTTCATCTGTCCAAGAGAGAGTTCTCCACGCCAGGAGCCAACGAGTGCCGAGGCGTTAGACGAAGTGAAAGCGATTGCAGCAAGAATCACCGAGAGGCAAAATCTGACATTGAAGATTTTCATTGAGGAAAAGGTTTTGTTATGCCACAAAAGTAGTAAAAAATCCTGAGAAAATTCATTAAAATCCGGCACATTTGTGACAATCATAAGGAATTGGTGTCGCCACCGGAAAGAGAGGGGAGGTGCTGATTGGCAGACGTTGAACAAAAGAAGCAACTTTATGATTATTCTATAAGTCACCCAAAAGACGGAAAAAGAACGATTAAATGTTGAAAGCAGATTGAAAGATGGACACCCAAAAGGATAAGAAGACTATATATAACATATTCTCACAATGGGTTGCATGTCAGCAGAATGCGACAGCTGTAGCCGAGGACGGGCGAGCGGTGAGCTATCGCCAACTCGACCGGATGGCAAATGCCATAATGTCGAAATTTTATGGTAAGGAATATCAGGCCGTTGGCATAGTGATGAGCCACAGCATAGAGATGATGGCGGCGATACTGGCAGTCCTGAAAAGCGGGGCGGCATACGTGCCGGCGGAGCCTTCGTTGCCCCAAGAGAGAATCGACTATATGATGAGCACCGCCGGCGTCGAATTCGTAATCACCGACGAATATTGCCACGACCTGCCGGATGCCGGGCCACATCCCGACCGATCGAACCCCGACGGAGTGGCCTACATACTCTACACTTCAGGCACATCGGGGCGACCAAAAGGAGTGGTGGTGGAAAACCACAGTGTAGTAAACTATGCGGAAGCTTTTGAACGGGAGTTTCATGTGGCACCGGGCGATGTGATGCTGCAATATTCGATATGTTCCTTCGACATCTTCGTCGAGGAAGTGTTTACCACTCTGCTCAACGGAGCCACACTTGCCATACCTTCTAAGGAAATAAGGGGAGGCAGTCTTGCCGACCTCATGGCTTTCTGCGATAGGCACGGCGTAACGGAAATCAGCGGTTTCCCTTATCTGCTCGCCGACATGAACCGCTACCGGTGCCATCCGTCGAGGCTGAGACTGCTCATAAGCGGCGGAGACGTGATAAGGGCGGCATATATCACCTGGCTGAAAGACAGAGATTTTGTGATATACAACACTTACGGGCCCAGCGAGACCACGGTGTGCGCCACATATTACAGGGTCGATGACGCCGTGGCGCTCGACGACGGCACTTATCCGGTGGGTAAGGCCGTGAAAGGCGCCGAAGTGAGGATACTCGACTATGAAATGAAAGAGGTGCCGCAGGGCACCCAGGGCGAGATCTGCATCCTTGGCGAGGGAGTATCGAGAGGCTATTTGGGCGATGTGCCCGAAGGTGCCAACTTCGTGACTCTCGACGACGGGAGAAGAATGTATCGCAGCGGCGACCTGGGCTATCTGCTGCCCGACGGCAATCTTGTCTTCCTTCACCGCAAGGACCGGCAGGTGATGATACTTGGCAAGCGCGTGGAACCCGAGGAAGTGGAAAATGTGCTCAACGAATCGCCCTGCGTAGAGCGCGGGGTGGTGCGGGCATTCACCGACGAGGAAGGGCTGGCATATCTCACGGCATATTTTGTGCCTTCGCATAAAAATTGCGAACTTAGCCGGATAAAAAGATTTCTGAGGTCAAGACTGGCCGAATTCATGGTGCCTGAATTTTTCGTGAAAATAGACGAGATACCGCTTACGAGACGCGGCAAGGTCAACGACCGCGCTCTGCCGGTGGTAATGAAAGAAGGAGGAAAGATATGGAAACAAACGAACTGACAATAAGAGAGGTAAAGGCACTTCCCACCCTGATGCACTGGCGCAGGGAGGTGATAGAGAATGTGTTTGGCGAAGAGCCTTCGAAAAGGATATTGGCAGCCAACAGAAGCTATTATCGCGAGCATATTGCCGACGGCACACATATCGCAATAGTTGCCGACGCAGGTGACGAAGGGGCGGGTTGCGGAGCGATATGCATCACCGAAGAGCTGCCTTCGCCCGACAATCCTTCGGGGAAGTGTGCATACTTCATGAACATCTATGTGCGCAGTGAATACAGGGCGCAAGGCGTGGGCCATGCGATTGTGAGATGGCTTGTGGAAAAGGCCCGCGAGATGGGCTGCGACAAGATTTATCTTGAGACTACCGACTGCGGCCGTTCGCTTTATGAGAGCATAGGATTTAAAGACTTACCCGGAATAATGAAATATGCAGACCTTCAGGATAAATAATCAGAGATTAACGGCAGTGAAAAAATGTCGGGGAAGATTCATTGTTTTATCATGTATCGGGGGACTGTCATAGGAGATGATTCGTCGCTAAGGAGTGTGTATAGGGCTTTGTCGCCGAGAATCTTTTGCAGCGGAATAAGACGGCCGTCGACAAGCACCTCAGTTGATATGAGCCTTACGCCATGGCTGTAGTCGACATAATTTGAGCCGTGCACGCCGCTCAGTGGCTGAATTGGCTGCCCGTCGGGATAATGCCAGCCATAGATAAAGATTCGGTCGGGTTTCTGCGCCATGCGCCCCAGCTTTTGCCGTCGGCTTCAAGGTAGACTGTGACGAAATTGCAGGTCGTGTCGCTCCGGCGTATGTATCTGGTCTGGGCTCCGATATGCTGGATATGGTAATGCCAGTCGTCTCCCGCCGCCGGCAGCTTGCCCTGTGTCCATGCGGTGCTGTTTCCGTTTGGCAGGGCATAAAGTTCGAGCCTGGTGGGCTTTGAGGCATCGAATTCGGCTCGAGATGGCGCATTTATAAGAATCTTTACTCCCGGGCGGTAGTCAAAATCCATTACCTGCTCGCCGAAGTAAGGGCTGACGGCAAAGCCCGGCAATTTGTCGGCATGACAGAGGCCGGAGGACAGGACTGTGATAAACAGATATGTCAGCAAACGTCGCATCAGGGACAATAAATTCTGATTAATGGCAGGGTGTGGTCTTCTCAGCGTTTTGCAAGGACAGAAACGGTGTCGAGAGCTTTGCCGGTGCGGTCGTAGAGGGTGAGTGTGAGCTTATCGTCGCCGGCTTTGAAGATGAGGGCACCCACGGTTTTGGGGCCTTCCGACCAGATGAATTTGATTTTGTCCTTATTGTCGGTCCGTTCTTTGGTAGCCTGGCCGCGCTCGTTGTCCGACGAGGGTGTCTGAAGATAGATAGTACCCATGGATCCGTCGGTCTCCAAACCTTTGTAGATAGCGTTTGTGCGGGCATAGATATGGTTGTTGCCGGCTATCGCGAGGTCCACACCATATTCGTCGAAGAGCTCGTGCCAGCGGCCGTATTGCGAGGTGCGGCCGTCGGTGGCGTAGAACCACTGGTAATGCTCCATCACCACGTTATATTTCGCGGGGTTCTCGCGGATAGTCTTTTTCACCCATTCCTGAGCGGCTGCGAGACCGGCGTCGCTGCGCATGTTCTCGTTGTTGAGCATTATGAACAGCACGTCGCCGTATTTGAAGTGGTAGCAGACGCCCATTTCGCCCTCATAGCCGTTGAGAGGATTGTTGTTGGCGTAATGGAAATAATCGTTGGAGAGGCGTTTTGAGCGGCGGTCCATATTGTCGTGATTACCGTTAACGCCTGCCCAGAGATATTTCGAGAACTGTGGTTTGGCATAAAGCTCGCGCCAGAAATCGTAGCTTCCGCCCCAGGCGCAGACGTCGCCCACATGGAGCACGAGGTCGAAGTCGCCGCCGTTGACTTTCTCGAGAGTGTCGAGCATCGCCATTGCTGCCTCGGCGCGTTTGGGCAGCGGAGAGTAGCTGTGGAAATCTGAAATCACCGCTGCAGTCCATTCTCCATGTTCAGGAGCGGTCTTGAAGTAGCGCACGGGAGCGTTTTTGTCCTTTGAGAAACGGTACATATACTCGGTGTCGGGCTCGAGATTCTTCAGCTCCACGGTGTTGCGGGTAAAGCGTACGCGCTGGATGAAATCCTCGCCGTCGGCACGTTTCGACGACAGGCTGTCAAAGGCTGTGACGAGTTCGCGCTGAGCCTTGGCCTTGCGGCTGTGTTTCCATTTCTTGTCGCTGGCTTTGGTGTAAAAGCACGTTGAGGGGCCGTCGCCCTCATCGGTATGCCAGTTGATGCGCACGCCGGTGGCAGTGTTTTCGGCCGGGTTTACTATCACGGTATACTCGCCTTTGGCATAAGCGCTTAGGCAAAGCACAACAGCGGCAAAAAGGACTAAAATCTTCTTCATGATTATATGATGATAAATGACTGGTATTGTTTCAGAATCAAATTCATGTCAAAGTTAGCGAATATTTGCCACAGAGGCAAATGCAGGAATGGGAATGTATCACAAATGAAAAGAATATAAACCGGAAAGTCTAATTTTCATAATTTCAAATTGCTTGGCAATGATAAATTTATACTATATTTGCAATCTATTCTAATCGGAAAGCCTAATTTACATAGTTCATGGATTATAAAACTTTGGAATTTGTAACATATTGCATAAGCAAACTTGGGCAGGTTTTGAACCTGTCCCAGCAAGAGATATATCTCAGGCTGAAAATCTCCGGAATCCTTGATGATTATTTGATACCGTCGTATGATGTGCTTCATACTTTCGGGTCGCGATATCTTGTGGAAGATTTAACCGATTATATGCGCGAGAAAGGAGTACTTTAATATGAAACTATATCATTCGTCATCAGTTGCTGTGGTTAACCCAGACACTTTGCATTCACGTGATTATCTTGATTTCGGCAAAGGTTTTTATCTGACATCAATACAAGAGCAGGCTATAAAATATGCACAGCGTTTTTTAAGGCGTAATTTTGATGCCTGGCTAAATTGTTATGAGTTTGACATTAATCTTTCTGAATGGAAAGTACAACAGTTTAACTCCTATGATAAAGATTGGTTACATTTCGTGGCCGAATGCCGTGCGGGTAATGATGTTTCAGATTTTGATATTGTAATCGGAGGTATCGCTAATGACAAAGTTATTCAGACCCTTGACAGATATTTTGAGGGCGAACTTTCAGAAGAACAAACACTTGGAATTTTAAAATATGAAAGGCCCAATATTCAATATTGTATAAGAAATCAAAAATTAATTGAAGCATGTCTTAAACACATAGAAAGTATAAAGCTATGACTCAGGAAAGTATAATGGCATTGAAGGCCGCTAAATGTGCCAATATCATAAAAGCAATGAACGAACTGTCGAATCTTTCTCTTAAGGAAGCAACAGATGTTTATTATCAGACAGAAACCGCAGGAATGATAGAGGACGGAGTTGCCGATCTTCAATGCCGGAGCAATAAATATCTCGCTCTGTTGATTTTGGAAGAGTACCAGAATAAGCAAGGAACAAAACATATAAGTATAAATCAGTAATATCCATTTATTTCGAATTCAGCGTTGGAAAATACGAGTTACAAAAGGACTATCGGTACGGGTTTTTTAATCCTGTACGGAATTTATATCCTCAACTGGGCAGTGAATCTCCTTACTGTGGGGACAGGTGAAACATGGATGAATGTCCGCCATTTATGGTATTGTATCACACCCTTCATTATGGGTGCGGCCGCTGTGATCATAGCCTTTCCTCGCAAGTCACAGACCAACTTTCTTTGCAAGACCGGTGCCATTATTTATCTCGCTCTGCTCACGATTACAATCATAAACAACATATCATATCTGACCGTTGACAAGATGCCGATTTCTTATCCCGCAGGATACGAATATGTTGCTTCGCTGGTAATGTATCTCCCGGGCATGTTATTTTTAATCTGGGGCTGCAAGCTGTGGATGCCGGTTAAGATTCTTGCTTCCTTAAAAGTCGCAATAACCGAGACTGTCGATATTTTAAACTCAATGCAGTCGGCATTATTCAGACAAAGTATTGATGACTTTAATGAAAAAATGCAGGCATATAATCTTGCATACGAAATACTGGGAGCAGCTGCCATCATTTTGACTCTCGCCGTCGTTGTGCTTCTAATCGTCTGGATGTGCCGCAAACCCAAGGTACAGTCGGCTGTAGAATCAGCTCTTTGAATTTCCCGTGAGGTTTGGAGCTGGGGCGGTGACGGTCTGGCCTGTGGGCGAAGTGGTGGTGACAGTGAGCGAGCCTGAGGTGTAGAGGGCGAGGTCGAAGTCCTGTACGGAGACTGCCACGTGCTCCATGAGGTCACTCATAATGGCCTCATATTTGTCCCAGTCGGTGGTGGAGGTGAAGCAATAGATCTGCACGGTGATGCCCAAGTCGGTCTGATTCACCACGTTTATAAGCAGCTGCTGGTTTGTGGCGAATTTGGGACTGTTGTAGATAAGTTCCGAGAGATAGCCGCGATAGAGGCCGAGGTTTGTGGCGATTGTGCCGTTGATTGGCCTCAGGCCCGGGTCGTCGATGTCACCCAGCGCATCCTTGCGGGCCTTGGCCACGAAATCCTTCATTATGGGATATTTGGCCACCACGCGATCAATGAGTTCGGGCGTGCAGGCCTTTACGGTAGAGCTGTCGAAGAGTATCATCTGGTCAATCTGACGTGCTCCCGACTCGCTCATGCCGCGGTAATTGCGGAAGGAGGTGGAGACCAGGGTATATGGCGGCACGTTGACGATTGTGTTGTCAAAATTCTGAATCTTGACCCTTGAGAGCGATACGTCGAGCACGATGCCGTTGGCAGGAGTGTTGGGCACCACAATCCAGTCGCCCACACGCAGCATATCGTTCTGCGACATCTGTATGCCGGCCACAAAGCCAAGAATCGAGTCCTTGAAAATCAGCATCAGGGCTGCCGCGAAGGCACCCAAGGCTCCGAGAAGCACGGCCGGCGACTTGTCGATGAGAACCGAAACGGAAATTATTGCGATAATAATCCACACAATTCCCTGCGCTATGTTGAGTATACCTTTTATGGGCAAGCCTTTGGTGTTTTCTTTCTTGTTGAAGCGCATGAATATGAATCCCATCACGGCGCAGAGTCCCATGCCGAAAGTGATAAGGGCATATGCGCCCACTATGCGCTCGGCAATGTCGAGAAATTTGTTGTTGCTCGTGAAGGCAAAGGGCAGTAGGGCGAGAAACACAAGGGGCGGAATGATATGCGAGCACTTCTGAAAGAGATGCTGGGCAAGGAGCTCACGCCCTATTTCGCCGTTTCGCAATTTTACCATCTTGCGCACAAGCGCCAGTATACCGCGCTTGATGGCCCACCCGAGGAAGAGTGAGATGACCGCTATGAGCGAGACATAGATGAATTCCTCAAGGGTGCGGTGACGCTCGAGTCCAATTTTGTCAAGAATATTGTCGATGAAATCAAGCAGCGTTGCGGCTACTTTGTGGGTGGGTATGATGTCGAGGCTTATAAAGTCCGGGGTGAAGAGATGTGGCATAAGGTGAATGAATTACGTTGTGGTTTGCCGACTCCTGTGAGGGAGTGTGGGTAAAAAAGAAACAAGCGGGAGTGGGAAAAAGCGGGGGAATTAAGTCATTTTAACACATTTTAGCACCATGAAACGGTTATATTTACTAATTTTGCAACGCTACCGAAGGGCAGTGAAGACCGGAAGGATGATTAAATTCGATTATTAATGCATCGTGTCATCCCAATGGGTCGGATAAATGATTTCCCCCCGTAATCATGACACAATTTATCTTAAGGTCTTGACTGATACCTTAAAGGGTGCACGGCAAATCTGAGAGATTAGCCGAAGCCGCTGGAAGTTGCAGGCTTGCCTGTGATGGAGGTGGCAGCAGAAAAGATAGACGACCGAAGTCGGAAATCAAGATTTCTGTTTTTGAAATGAAATTTAAATTTGGCATTAAATAGTTGTTTTATAGATAATTGTGTATTCGTATACGGGGGGTCGTGAGATTCCCCGTATATAATTTATATAATCCGTATAACATTTTACCCCTCCCCCGTGACCCGATAGCCACAGCTACCGGGCAAGAATTGTTTGGCTCCATTGATTTGCGGGGCTTCGCCAAGTTTGAAATGTTAGATATTAATAAAACGGAAGGCGGGTCATTCAACTGACTCGCCCTCCGTAGTTTGTTACCGCTTGCTGAAATTCTTGTCTGAAGCATTTACTGCCTTCGGCGGTGAATGTCGTCAGAAGTTTATTTCTTCTTGGCGGATTTTTTGGTGGTGGTTTTCTTTGTAGACTTATTGGTGGTCTTCTTTGTGGTTTTCTTTGTAGAAGACGATTTGGTCGACTTTTTCACATTGGCGGGATTAACCACATAGTCTTTCTGAGTCTTGGCGTTTGACTGCAGGGTGGCCATGTCGATATCGTCTTTCTTGCATTGCTCCTGCATGCGATTGATTCGTTTTGCAATGTCGGGATGGGAGGAGAAAAGCTGATTAACAGCCGAGCCCATGCCGCCTCCCTGAGCGCCTTCGAGCTGCTGGAGTTTCTGGAAAGAGAGCACCATCGCGCCGGGATTCTTGCCATTGTCTTTCAGGAATTTGTAACCGTAGTCATCGGCCTGGTTTTCCTGTTTGCGGCTGTATTTTGCACCGGCCAGGGCTTCGCCGAGTTCGGAAAGCTGTGAGTCGGTGAAAGCGGCCACCTTGGTGCTTGTCGAGGCAAGACCGTCGCGGAGCGCGGAGCGTAGGAGAGCCTGCTTGAAAGCGTTTTTGGTGTGATGAAGGGCCACATGACCCATCTCATGGCCGATTACACCGAGCACTTCGTCGTCGGTCATGATGTCCATTAGACCGGAATAAACTCTCACGCTGCCGTCGGCGCAGGCAAAGGCGTTGACGTCCTTAGTCTCGTAAACCTTGAAATTCAGGGGAATACCCTCGACGCTGTTGAGGCCTGATGTGAGGATTTTGAGGCGGCGCGAATATTGGCTCGTATCGGGCGAAACCTTATTGACACTGTCCTGCTGGAGAATGTACTGATGAACGTAGGAAGCTATCTGAGCATCGGAAAGAGTGATGGCCTGGGCGGTGGATTTTAGGGCGTTGACGGCACGGCCGAGGTTAAACTGGGCCTGCACACCCGAGCTGGCGGCTACCATGCCCATGACGGCGAAAGTGCTAATGAGAAATTTCTTTAATAGTTTCATGTCTGTATAGTTTTGTCGAGTATTTTTTGCAAATTTAGCATTTTTATCGAAAAGCGGCGATAAAAATCGGGAATTATTGCCTAACTTTGTAAACTACTCTAATAAACACTTGGTTAACCTTAAACCGGAGACCCGGAAATGCACGGGTTTCACAAGAAATTCATATACCAATCAACAGAAATAAGCAATGACATTAATCCGCAACACCTTCCTGGCCGCCATGACGGTCTCTATGGCACTTGCCGGAAACGAAGCCGAGGCATGTACCTCGCTGATGGCTGCTAAAGGAGCTACCGCCGACGGGAGCACCATGGTGACTTATGCCGCCGACAGCCACACACTCTACGGCGAGCTTTACCGCAAACCCGCAGCCGACCATCCCAAAGGCGCGATGAGAAAAGTAATAGAATGGGATACCGACAAATATCTGGGCGAGATTCCCGAAGTGGCACATACCTACGGCACCGTGGGCAACATCAACGAGATGGGCGTGACCATAGCGGAGAGCACCTGGGGCGGACGCGAAGAGCTTGCAGGCAGCGGTCTGATAGACTACGGTTCGCTGATTTACATCACACTGGAGCGCGCCAAGACAGCCCGCGAGGCACTCAAGATAATGACCGACCTTGTTGAAAAATACGGTTATGCCTCATCAGGCGAGTCCTTCTCGATAGGCGACCCCGACGAGGTGTGGATTCTCGAGCTCATAGGCAAAGGCAAAGCCGACAAAGGCGCTGTGTGGGTGGCACGCCGCGTGCCCGACGGTTATATCTGCGGCCATGCCAACATGCCCCGCATCCATAAGTTCCCTCTCAAGGACAAAAACACCATCTACGCCAAAGACGTGATTTCGTTTGCCCGTAAGCAGGGCCTTTTCAACGGCAAGGACGAAGATTTCGACTTCTCCAAGACCTACGGCGTAACCGACTTCGGCGAGCTCCGCGGCTGCGATGCCCGCGTGTGGTCTTACTTCAACAAATACGGCGCCGAGGACATGACTCCTTACCTCGACTGGATCAACGAGGCCAAGGGCGAGCCCATGCCCCTCTGGGTAAAGGCAAAACAGCCTCTCACGGCCGACAATCTGAAATGGATGATGCGCGACCATTTCGAGGACACTCCCTTCGACATGACAAAAGATATAGGCGCAGGCCCCTACAAGGTGCCCTACCGCTGGAGACCCATGACCTATGAGGTCGACGGTCAGAAATATACCCACGAGCGTGCCATCGCTACCCAGCAGACCGGCTTCTCATTCGTATCGACGATGAACGCCGATCGTCACCCGGCTATGAAGACCGTGTGCTGGTTTGGCGTCGACGATGCCAATACCTGCGTATACGTGCCCGTGTTCAACTCCACCCCCGAGGCACCCCACGAACTGGCAAAGGGCAACGGCGACCTGCTCACACTGAGCTGGGAATCGATGTTCTGGTGCAACAACTTCGTGGCAAATCAGGCCTACAACCGCTACTCACAGATGAGTCCCGACATCCGACGCGTGCAGTCGGGCCTCGAGAAAGGCATGACCGACGCCGTAGCCGAGGCTTCAGGCAAAATCAAGGAGATGCCCTACGAGCAGGCTCAGCAGGAACTCTGGGCGCTTACCCGCGACTGGACCTCGAAGTCTACCAAAGACTACAAGGCCCTCGGCGAATATCTCCTGGTTAAATATCTCGACGGCAACATCAAGAAGCAGAACGAAGACGGCAGCTTCAAGCGCACCGACGACGGCATGCCCGTTTCGCCCGTATTCGGCGGCTATGACGAGCGCTATTTCCGTTCGATTGTCAACGATGCCGGCGAGCGTCTAAAAGTCCGTGACATCAAGTTTGAATAAGCATAATAAGTTGAAATACGCATTATTATTGGAGCTGTGTCGTTTGTGAAGGCGGCACAGTTTTTTTGTGCGGTTATGGATTTCCGTCTTTACCGCGTCCAGGTATGATGTGAACGAAGTCTTAACGATGCAACTGCCGTCACATAAAAATTACAGACCGCATCTCTCAGCGAGGGGTGCGGCCTGTGATGTCGTATCGGTTTGTATTTCGTCGCTGCTTATAACTTTCAGCTTCCGAAGGTCACGTTGAAGCCGAAGGTAAGATTTGCAGTGGCATTGCCCATGGGGATAAACTGCTTGTTGACTTTGAAGAACTGATGGTCAGAACCTATGAAGAAGTTGAAGCCTCTGGGGTGGAAGTTAAGCATCCAGCCGAATGAGGAACCATAGGTGGAATAACCGTAATTGACAGAGCCGTCAAGCCAGCGCAGAGGTTTGACGTTTGCATAGAGGCGTCCTTCGGTCCATGACGATATTCCTCCGAAACAATGCGAGAAGAGGAAGCCTCCGGTAAGGTTTGTGTAGAAAGGAGCGGTGTATTCAGCGCCCAGACGCATCGTGGCATGCAGGGCCTTTGTATAGGAGCCGTCTGTTTCGGTGCGGTGGAAGTTGACCACATCCTGAATGTCTTTCCACATATTGTCAAACTGCTCTTCAATCTTGTTTTCTTCATAATCGGGCTGGTCTGAATCGAGGGCAATATTGTCGAAACCGTCAAAAGTCCACTCGTTTTTGCCTGTCGCACCCTTTACGGCATGGCTCCAGCTGATGAAACCTATATCGGTAAGCGATGCCGATAATTGCAGCTCGGGAAGGAGCCGGTAGGTTGCGCCGAGGTCAAGTCCGAGACCGAAACCCGAGAGACCGAAATTGTCATAGTCGATTTCTCCCCAGTCAATAAGATTGGCTTCCGAGGGCTTGTCATAGTCGGCACCTGTTTCCTGCTTTGTGGGTACCCGCAGACCGGAACCGGCGGCGCCTTTAAGCTCGCCGTTTGCCTTGATAAGCCACTGATTTTCGCCCATATTGACTTCCATGTTGTTTATTTTGGCCGAGACGTTGCCCACACCGAGCAACACTTTAAGCTTGGCTCCAACATCAAGTCTGTCGTTGATTTTACGTCCGTGGCCCAGAGCAATCTCGGCATAGGCGTTTGCATCAACCGCCAGGTCTTTGAAATTATAGTGTGTATCGCCTGAGGTCTGCCCCAGTTTCATAAACCGGAAAAAATCTTTTGGCAAAGACACGCCGCCCTGGGTGCGCATTCCTATTGATACGGTGTTGAAGCCGTTGAAAGCCTTGAATCCGGCCGACAGCACGGTGATATCGGCACCGAAATTGATGTGGTTGTCGTCGTTGAGCTTGCCGAGGAAACGGTTGGCATCGACTGTCGGGCTCATGAATGTGGTGTATTTGTATTTGCTTCCGGCAGGCATTTCATAAAGGAATGTCTTGAGTCCCACGTTTGAATATGCACCGACGTTTAAATTGCCGAGAGCCGGAATCGCGATGTAATTGCGCTCTCCGAGAAATGCGGGGTTAAGCTCGTGTCGGTAAGAATATCCGTCCATGAAATAGCCCGAATTGGATGTCTGCTGAGCGGCGGTGGAACTGAATACCACACCTGCCGCTATGACTGTTATTATTTTGTTGAGTTTCATGAGATTATGCGGTAGTATATGGTTAATCATTCAAATTGACCTGAACGCCTCCGATAAGACGTACTTTGATATCGGTAAACCTTATGGCCTGCTTTTCATTGAGCGTTACGCTGACCATTTCTCCTGAACGTGCGTCGAAAGCATAGCGTATGCCGTAGATATGACCCATGTTCTGTGCCGTCGATTTAAGTCTGATTTTGACCGGACTGCTCACAGGAGCGTCTACCTTACCCGGTTTTACGTCTCCTTCTACTGTCGCCGTGATGTCGGTGATTACGTTTCCGTCAACATCGATGGCCTCAACAGTGGGATGAAGTTCGAGCGGTATGGTGTTGACCGCCGAGAGGCTGATTTCAGCTTCCTTGAAATTATAGTCGGCGAGGTCACCCAGGTCAACATTTTCATCGGTATAGTGGATAAGCATATCGCGGCCGAAAGAGAGCGGAACGATAGCCTCATACGACGCGTCGAAACGATATTCTTTTCCGAGTGTCATGGTCACCACATTCTGCATCGCATGGGCATTGACGTCGGTGAGAGTGATTTCGTCAGGCACGGTAGTGATGAGCTTGCCGAGATCAGGCACAACGATGTTTGTAAATCCGGTTTCCTGGAGGTCCCGGCGGGAGATTATAATTTCAGACTCTCCGGGAGCAATCACTACGGCCTTGGTGCCGAAAGATGAACCTATGCCCACGGTCGCAATGCGGCTTCCGTTTCTTACCGCCACAATACGGGCATCGATTTCTACAGGTACCGCAGATGTGTTCACGGCTTTGATGCTGATACGGGGATTGTCGACATCAAGATTATTGTCTTCGCTCTTCAGGAAATCGGGCACATCGTTTATGGTGAAAGTCGAGGAATTTACATTGATTTCGGGATCGAACTTACCGGTTACGGCCTCGATTTCGACATTGTTTACATTACATGTAGTAACTAGTTTGATTTTCACGCCTCCTGTGGGTACTTCACTGGCTTTGAGCCCTATGCGTCCATCGCCGGAGATTTCCGAATTAAGTCTGAAATGTCCTTTGGATACAAGACCCTGACCGGCCGGCATTTCGATATGGTTCACTTTTATTGCCACACGGAGAGGCGATGTTTTGGAGAAGGTCACATTGCTTTTAAACCGGGCCGTGTGTCCGTCGGTCATTTCCAGTATGGAGGCGGTTGCCTGGTCGGCAATGACACATGTCCATGAAGGGTCAAGATTCAGCTCGAAGCCGCGCTCTATGGTGGCGTTGCCGCTGAATCGGTCGGAAATATATGAAAACTGATAGTTCATCGTCATATCTACATCCGCGCCTTTGATTGCGACAACGGTGGGAGTCACATTATCATCGCTGAGTTCCACACTGTTTTTCTGAGTCGGAACAGACACAAACACGGTTCCCGTCTGAGAACCCGGATTAACAAAGTCGGGCAGGTCTGTCTCCACCCTCGAGCCTTTAAGATTGGAAATATCAATCAGGGGTACATTAAATAATGATGTGGTGGGATCGCCACCCTGTACAAGTACATAATCTCCCTCTTCAAGCCCGTATTGACCTTTGGTCTCTACGGTTTTGATGGAACTTGATTCGTCGAGGTCAAGAATCTGTCCCATATTCATGGCGTCGGTGCTGCTTGAGGGCAGAGTGATGTTGCCGCCCACTGAGACTGTCAGATCGATGTCTTCCGACAAATCGTATTCGTCCTGGACGCACGATGTAAGCAAACCACCGAAAAGTGCCAGACCGCAGAGAGCCGGGCTTAACAATGTTTTTTGCATGTGTGTTGGATAATAAAATTGGTTTAAAAGAGCAAATGTTTTTTCAAAGTGCAAAATTACACTTTTTTTGAATTTTCAACATATATTTAATTAATAATTTTTTACTCTGTTGCGATCTTTCCCTGCCATATTTTTTAATTTTTAGCGCGAAATATTTGCTTTTTGTTTGCTATTTATTTATATTTGCAAAAAGATTAATTATGGAAGTTTTAGGCACTGCATTCTACTTTCTTATGATAATATACGGGATATTATTTATTCTGGGCCGCTCCCGATATGCTAAAACATTTGACCCCGACTATGATGAAGATGAAGAATGGAGTATGCCTAAAAAGAAAAAGAAAAAACATTAAAGATTTATCTCGTCTCCTAATCTTCGGGCGACTTCCTCAAACCTCTTTCTCCGTTCCTCCGCAGTGAGCTCAGGTGCCTCGCTTCGGGGGATTGTTTTATTCTTATCCCAGTGAAGCGGCAGGAGCCGTCGCGGAGTAATCTTTCTCTTGTCATGCGGCTGAATGATTATCGCCGCCATTGTCCTTGCCCGCTCCCAGGCATCGCGCTCCTGAACATCGGTCATCTCGAGCCATGAGGACAGTACTAAGGGATTAAGGAACAGAACGACCAGAGACGAACTTAAAACCAGAGACCCAATAATTTTGCTGTTGCCCTCCCAAAGGTTCATACAACAACCCCAGGGAAGTAATACTCGAAATAAATATGAGGGATACGCCCCGCGTCGACTTTGAAAATTGAAAATTTACTCCTCAAACAATGAGTAGTTGATGAAGCGCATGAGGGGATTGAGGGGACGGAGGATTTCGGCGGCTTTTTCGGGCCAGGATGGGTCGGCGAAGAATGAAGGCGCGACGGTATGGAATTTGCCTATGTCTTTCATTCTCAGATAGTATATCGCCGGATGGTCTTTGGGATAACCCTGCGGCGCTGTCTTGAGCATTTCGCCGAACCAGCCGGGAAAGTATTTTACGAGTTCGGGCTCATTCACTATTTCCTCAAACTCCTCGAAATTGTCGTCGATGGCCTTGCGCAGTTTCTTGAGATTTGCGTTCTCGGGGTGCCAGATACCACCGTAGAGACCGCTCTCGCCTGGCCTGAAATCGGCATGAATATAGTATCCTGCCTCCGGACTCTTGCGGCCCAAAGAGGCGACGGAAGCCGAGATATAAGTCTTGTAAGGCGACTTGTCGGGCGAAAACCTGATGTCGCGGTTTACGCGGAAGATTAAATCCTTTGCATCGAGGCGCGCGAAGGCCGGTTCATACTCGCTCATGTAGGCGAGCAGACGTGAAAGGTCGTCGCGGAATTCCTCGCGGATCTGCTGATATTCATCGCGATGTGCCTGAAACCACTGCCGGTTGTTGTTCCGAGATAAGTCTTTGAAAAATAATTGCCAGTTTTTGTGCATGATAAGTGTCTGATATCAGTCGTGAATCTCTTCCCACTCCACGTCGGTCACCTGGCTTTCGGAGCGGAATCTTGTCTTGCGTTTCTCAGCCGAGGTGTAAATCTCGTCGATTTCCTCGCGTGTAAGGCTTCTTTCCTCAAAAGCCACATATTCGCCCACATCGGCGGGAATTTTCTTTTTACGCGATTTAGGCGGGCGGCTTTCGTCATCGGAGGAAGCTGCGCCGCGACCAAATCCGAAACCGAAGCCCCGGCTCTTGCCTTTCTTAGCCTTCGGAGGCTCCTCGCCCGTCATGTCACGGTGCATCTGCTCAAAGAAACGGCGGGTCTGTTTCCTGAGCTTATAAACCTGGTAAATCGCTTTACCGAGGGGTATTACGACAAAAAATATTAATAGAAAAAGAAGGAAATATCCCATTTGTGTATATTCATAGATAAAGTGAAATGGAGAAAATCAGAGGCGGGTCATGCGCGGGTGCGCGAGAGCATTGAGATGAGCAGGTAGAGCACCACAGTCCATGCAAAGCCCACGAGGCCGTAGATAATCACGAAGGCGATGGCGGCCAGGATGATTACATAGCGGCGGAAATTCTCGGCCAGCGAGAAATTCTTGAATTTGAGGGAGAACATCTTGATTTTCGAAACCATCGAAAGGGAGATGAGCACCACGACAATCGCGCAGGTAATGTCGCCGGGATAAGCGTACTCAGAAATCCAGGCCGTGAAACCAATCCAGAAAATAGCGTTTGCCGGAATCGGAAGGCCGTAGAAAAATGCGCTCTCGCCGGCATCCTTCACATTGAATCTCGCGAGTCTGAGGGCACCCATTGCCGGGATGAAGAGGGTGGCGAATGCCGGCCAGAAATACGGCGAACCGTCAATCATGATGTTGAGCAGAAGCATCGCGGGAGCCACGCCGAAACTCACGAGGTCGGAAAGCGAATCGAGTTCCTTGCCTATCTCGGAATAAGCGTGGAGCAGGCGTGAGCTGAGGCCGTCGCAGAAGTCGAAAATGGCCGCCGCGCCTATCATTATATAGGCCCATTCCTGGCCGGTGAGGCCGCTGGTGCCTATGAGTTCCTTATATCTGAAAGAGAAGAAAATTGCCATGCATCCGCTCAGAAGGTTGAGGCAGGTGATGGTATTGGGGATGGAGGAGATTATGCGTTTTATCATCTAAAAGGGTATAGTATGGGTAGAAATTGTACGGTAAAAATGTTTTATGTCAGATCAAGCCTCGGTATGGAGACGTGCAACGACGGAAACTCCGCCCACTGTCTTGTCGCCTATTCTCACCTTGATATCCGAATTCATGGGCAGGAAAATGTCGACCCTCGAGCCGAACTTGATAAAGCCCATGTGGTCGTCGATAGAAGCTTCGATGCCGGGCTCGGCGTAGGTGACGATACGGCGGGCGATGGCACCGGCGATTTGCCTTACCACCACAATCTGGCCTTCGGGAGTGCGGATTGCGACTGTAGAACGCTCGTTCTCGCAGCTCGACTTTGGGAGGTAAGCGGCCATGAACCGGCCCGAATGATGCTTTGAGTAAACCACCTCGCCGTCGACGGGAAACCAGTTGGCATGCACGTTGAAGATGCTCATAAACACAGAAACCTGCATCATCTCGCACTTGGCATATTCATCCTCAAACACGGGCTCGAGAGCCACTACCTTACCGTCGGCACTTGCGACGACGGCGTTTTTGCGCCTGCCTCGGAAATAACGGCGCGGCGAGCGGAAGAAATTGACCACCAAAAGGTATACCACACCGGTAACAGATGTGACAGCTATGGGAATCCACAAGGGCCGGGCATAGAGCCACAGGGGCACGTTGACGGCGGCCAGTATCAACAGACCAATTATCAATATGCCTACTCCTTCGTGGTGTATTTTTACTCTCATCTTGCGGCTTGTCCTTTAAGAGCCTCTAAGGCTGTGATTTTGTAGCAGGAGAAAGGATGTATCAACATCACGTGAAAGCTTCCGCCTACTTATCATGCAAAGATAAAGCAAATATTTCAATTTACGGCCCTTTATGTTAAAAAATTGCTATTTTTTAACCATTTGATGCCTTGATTTGGTACAAATCAATTAACTTTGTTCCGCTTTTGCCGCCCTTCCAAGTTTTTACAGTCCAATCTATGAAGAAGATATTAAAATTTCTGACCGACCGCGAGGTCTGGCGCTCTCGCTTCGGCATTATTTTCCTTTTCTCCTTCCTTGCCCAGGCATGGTTTGTGCTCGACTGGTGTCTCGGCACCACTTTCCGTCCCTTCGGCTGGCCAAACCTGTGGATCAACAACCTGCTGGCCGCCATGCTGCTGTGCCTGCCATGGCTGATATTCCGCAAGGTTTGGCTGCAGCTTGTGTGGCAGGCACTCGTCGACCTGCTTTTGCTGGCAAACCTCATGTACTGCCGCACATATTTCACCGGCATACCGGCCGAGAGCTATGCCCTTGTCTCAAACGTGAGCGAGTTTACCGAAAGCATCTGGGACTCTCTGAGATGGGCCGACCTGGGCTTCGCCGTGCTTCTTGTGGCAGAAGGGTGGATGGCATGGCGTAAACCTCGGTTCCCCAAGACGCTCGGCAAGAAGCTGTGGAAAATATGGGGCGCATGGACGGCTCTGATTGCTATTGTCGCGACAGTCATTGTGATCTGCAAGGGAGGCTTTTACAAGCATTATGACAAGATGGTGCAGTATGCCTATACCTCGACCTGCGGCGTGCCAACCTACACCGTGGCCGGACAGATAGCCTACAGCATCATCGACAATCTCAACACATGCTCGCCCGAACAGGCGGCCAAGGCGCGGCAATGGCTTGACAGCCACGATGAGATGATGCCTGCGGGCCACCTTCCCGAAGATGCCGGTGAACCGAGGAAAAATCTGGTGATTATACTCTGCGAGTCGCTGGAATCCTGGCCCATAGGACTTGAGGTCGACGGTAAGGAAGTAACACCGTTTCTCAACAGTCTGGTTGCCGATTCCACAAGTTTCTATGCCGACCGCGTGCTTACGCAGGTATCGACCGGCCGAAGCATCGATGCCCAGCTACTCATAACCTCGGGCATGATGCCGCTGCTCAACAGTGTCTACAGCATGAAATATACCGCTACGGAATATCCCACGCTAAACAAGGCCCTCAAGGCCGACCGAGGCGCAAGAAGCATACTGCTCAACGGCGACAAGGGAACGGTATGGAACCAGGACGTGATAGCCCGTTCATTCGGCTACGATTCGATTTACGATAAAAAGAATTATGTGATAGACGAGAAAATCGGCAATCCGCCGAGGCTCAGCGACGGCTCCTTCTTCAGGCAGAGCGTTGAGAAACTCAAGATAGGCAGCCTATGGCCCGAAGGCGAGCCGGCGATGCTCACGATGGTAACATTCTCGGGGCACAATCCCTTCAAACTGCCCGATGAATTCCGAGACCCGGCATTCGACATACGCAATGCCGGACTGCCCGACAAGCTCGCCGACTATATCACCATGGCCCATTACACCGACTCGCAGTTACACACCATAATAGACTACCTGCGATCACGATCCGACGCCGACGAGACGCTGATAGTGATAACCGGCGACCACGAAGGTCTGGCCGATTATCGCCGCGAGGCCCTCAAAAACGAGAAATCGGCCCGGTTTGTCTCTCCCGAGCAGTTCACGCCCTTCATCGTGCTGAACTCGCCGGTAGCCGGACATTATGACAAAGTGATGGGACAGGTCGACATCTACTCAACGCTTCTTAATATGCTGGGGCTCGACGGTTACTGGTGGCAGGGCATGGGTCAGAGCATATTCGCTACCGACAAGATACCGGCGGCCTACTCGTCGATGACCGGCAAGCTCAGCGGCGACACTACCGGCGTGGATCAGAAGCGCATGGAGCACCTGCGCGGCGCACGTCAGGCCTCGGACGCGATAATAAGAATGAATTTATTTAAGGACAAAAAATAAACTTTAGACAAGTCGCAGAGGTTATAAATGGTAGTGAATCAGCTGTAATTAGTCTAATTGGTCCAATTAGTTTTAATAATCAACGACATGAAACGCAATATATTGAAAGCCGTTTTAGGCTTTATGACTTTGGGACTGATATTGTTACCTGCCTTCGACGCTCAGGCTTCCAGACATCATAATCAAAACCGCGCCGCAAAGGTTGCCAAGGCACCTATGCCCGCATCGTCAATAGTGAAGCAGACCTATACTTTCGCAGTTGAGGGCAACGACACGCTCAAGATGGACGTTTACCGTGCCCGCGTTGCCAAACCGGGGCCGGCTCTCATCTTCGCTTTCGGCGGGGCGTTCACCCACGGCAGCATCGACGACCCGCGCTATGTGCCGTTCTTCAAATTCATGGCCGAAAACGGCGTGACGGTGATATCCACCGGCTACCGCACTCTGCTCAAAGGCATATCGATACCTTCGGGTCCCGAGGCACTCCCCTATTTCGTGAAACGCCTCGTCGTGGCAATCAAGGGCGCATCGGCCGACTACTGCAAAGGCACGGCTTTCGTGCTTGAGCATTGCGCCGAGTGGAACATCGACCCGCAGAAAATATTTGCCTGCGGCTCGAGCGCCGGAGCCATTACGGCTTTACAGACCGAATACGCGCTTGTCAACCAGGGCATACCCGGCTTCCCTCAGGGATGGAACTATGCCGGAGTGATTTCATTTGCCGGTTCGATTTTCTCCGAAGGTCCATTGGTTTGGAAATCGGCTCCCGCACCCATGGCATTTTTCCACGGTGACGCCGACTGCAACGTGCCTTTCGGCGAGCTTACCTTCAGCGGCGCCGGTCTCTACGGTCCCGAACCCATCACCAAAAGCCTTGACGAATCGAAGGTCCCCTATTGGTTCAACCGCTTCAACGGCAGCGACCACGACATTGCAATCTCGGCCATGAACACCCGCATGGGCGAAGTTCTCGACTTCATCCATTCCATCATTGACGGCAAACCGGTGAAGGTAGAGTCTGTGCAGACCATACCCGGCATGGGCGCATACAAGACTCGGTTCACAATCGAGGACTATATCAAAGCCAACCTCTGACATCGGAGCTTATAAAAAGTAACCAATCAAATATCATCATCTTACTGCAAAGTGGGAAGAATCTCGAAAAAGACATTCATAGGCTATACGGCCGGAATAGTGACCGGTGTTACATACGGTCTTAATCCGCTTTTCGCGGTGCCGCTGATGCACGGCGGCGCCACTGTGGAGGGCATATTGCTGATGCGTTACCTCGTGGCGGTGGCGTTTTTAGGCATATTCCTTCTGATAAAAGGAGAAAGTTTCAGGGTGACGGGCCGACAGCTCGTCATTCTTCTGCTCTTGGGCGTATTGTTTGCCTGCAGCAGCCTCTTCCTCTTCGAAGCTTATAACTATATAGCCTCTGGGCTTGCCACTACGCTGGTGTTTCTGTATCCGGTGCTCGTGGCACTGATCATGCTCTTTCTGGGTGTAAAACCGTCGTGGCAGGTATGGGTCGCCATAGGCGTGACCTTCACGGGCGTCACTGTGATGACCCGTGGAGGCGGTGGCGGCGACGCGGCTTTCACAGGTATTCTGTTTTCAGTGGCGTCCGCACTGGTATACGCGCTGTTTATAGTGATAATCAACCGCAGCGTGACTATTAGACGGCTGTCTAACAGCCTGCTCACGTTTTATGCCCTTGCGACGGGCGCGGTGATGTTTTTAGCAAAGGGATTGATGTCGGGCGCACCCCTGCTGGCCGGGCTTGACACACCGCTCTCCTGGCTAAATATCGCAGGCCTTGCGCTCTTCCCCACCGTGATATCGACGGCAACACTGGCACTTGCCACCCGCGACATTGGAGCCGCAAAGGCCTCCGTTCTGGGTGTATTCGAGCCCATCACGGCTATTGCCGTGGGGACACTGGCATTGAGAGAGACCCTTTCGGCCAACATTATCGTGGGCATCGTAATCTCCGTCGCTGCCGTCACCTTCATGATCGCCACAAGCAAAGAGAAAGGGTAAGAGTCCGCAGCAAGTCATAGGGCTTAAAACCGTTTTGCAGTGTTGTTAAAATTCATTGACTTTTCTCTATTTTTAGCTAAATTTTTCATACAATCGCATTTTATTGGGCCCGGGGTTTGGAAATGCGCTCTTAATTTTATAATTTTGAAGGGATAAGATTTTTTAAGCCCTCTTTATGGCTTGTTTTAACCTATCCGTACTACCTTAAACCAAGACAGAGATGACAGAAAATTTCCTAAACAATAAAGCTGAAGCGTGTGGTTTGAAGCAGACTACGGGCGATCCCAAGTCCCATCGTTATGCAGTGATAATGTGCGGCGGCATAGGCAGCCGCTTCTGGCCTTACAGCCGCAATCACCTGCCCAAGCAGTTTATCGACTTTTTCGGCGTGGGTCGTTCTTTGCTTCAGATGACATACGACCGCCTTATTCAGGTGGTTTCCAAAGAAAATATATTTGCCGTCACAAATGCGGCTTACGCTCCCCTGATCAAAGAGCAGTTGCCGGAACTAAAAGAGCCCAACCTGCTGCTCGAACCGGCACGGCGCAACACGGCTCCCTGTATAGTATGGGCGGCACAGCATATCAAGGCCCTCGACCCTCAGGCTTCGATGATCGTTACCCCCAGTGACCATCTGATTACCCGTGAGGACGAGTTCTGCCGCAGCGTTAAGGAAGGATTTGACTTCGTGGAAGGACGAGACGCCCTGCTCACCCTCGGCATCACCCCCGTCAGACCCGAAACCGGCTACGGATATATCCAGGTGGGCGGTCATGTATGCTGCGATATAAACAAGGTAAAGACCTTTACCGAGAAACCCGATCTCGAGCTTGCCAAAGTGTTTGTAGCCTCGGGAGAGTTTTTCTGGAACGCGGGCATTTTCATCTGGACGGCAGATTCCATAATCAAAGCCGTGAGAGACAATGCGCCCGACCTGGCACTTGTTTTTGACCGAGGCACAGAGGTGTTCGGCACTCCCATGGAGGAAGAATTCATTCAGAGGGAATTTCCCGGCTGCCCGGCGATATCAATTGACTATGCGGTGATGGAAAAGGCCTCGAATGTCTATGTCGAGACAGTGAAATTTGGATGGAACGACCTGGGAACCTGGAGCTCGCTTTACGACCACAGCCCAAAGAACAGCGAGGGCAATGTGACGCAAAACTGCAAGGTAATGGCCTATAATTCAAAGAACAATATCTTTGCAGTAAACAGCGATAAACTCGTGGTAGTAGAAGGACTCAACGATTACATCGTGGCCGACGCAGGCGATGTGCTGCTTGTGTGTCCCGTTGCCGAAGAACAGCGCATCAAGCAGATAGTCAACGACGCCAAGCTCCTCTACGGCGACAAATATCTGTAATAAAAAGATTGACAAAAATAAGGAAAGCCTATTTGCGACAAAAGGTCGACATAGTGGGCGATTGTAACAAATATTAGAGGCCGGGACGATTTTAAATTGCGTCCCGGCCTCGCGGCTCTTATGAAATCAATATGTCAGTTTTATTACATTCCTTTTATTAGTATGTAGCGGAAGCCATTTTGGCGTAGATGCGAGCGAGGCGGGAGGTCTGGGCCGGCGTCATATTTGCCGATACATTCTCAAGGTCGCTGTAAAGCTCGTTGAGCTGAGAAGCATAAGAAGCGTATTCATTAATAGCGCTCATATCGCCGTTCTTGGCTTTCTTGGCGAGAGAAACGTAAGTATTCATCAGCCTTTCGTATTTGTCGATCCAGGCATCAATGTCCGCGTTTGATACAGAAGAGGAAGCTTCTGATACTTCGGAGTCGTTGGATGGCTCATCGGCAACGGAATATGTACCCGACTCTTCGTTAGGATCCGAAAACTTACCCGATACGCTTGCTTCAATATATTTTGCCTTGGAGACTATTTCAACAGCATCTCTGTCATATTCTTCAAATTTCAGAGAAAGTTTTGCTGAACCATTCTCAAGAGCGGTTGCCAGTTCATCCTTATCGGTTACTTTCAAATCAAGTTCAACTCCAAGGGGGCTTTTGTTTTCATCAAGGAGGATTATCTTTGAATCAATTGAATAACTCTGGATTTTTTTATCCGAAGGCAAAGCTTTCACTTCAAATGTCACGGTCATGGATATAGAGTTGTCGTTGTTTGTCAGGATGGTATAGTCACCGGTCTTAAGAGCGACATACTCACCGAGAGTACCACCGACAGTGGCATCTTCAGCTTTCACGGAATAGCTGGAATCTTTTTTTCCGCCGCAGGAAACGGCCATCATGGCGATTAAGGCCATTGATAAAAATTTAAGTTTCATGATAAAATAATTGGTTTTTAATTTAATATAATGAAAAGGTTAATAAAAGAGATTTTGAATATATAAAACTTAGTTGCTTTAATCAAAATATCAATCCTCGATATACTGGTAATGGACACCTGTGCGGGAGCCGGCCACGTATGTGGTTACAGGCTCACAGCCACGTTTCACCTTTGAGACATATAAAGGCGCGTTCTGGGTAAAGGAATGACATTCCAATAAGTCGCCGGCATTAAGTTTGGAGTGCTCGGAACGTTCGACCATAAAATCATCTCCGGAAATATGGCGGATGATAATCACACGGTTTGGCAGCCATGCCACTTTCATCAGCATCCCTTCGGGTATTTCACAGCTGTTTAAGGTAATTCCAAAAAAGTTGTCGGACTGTACCGATGCACCGCCACGGCTTTCATGATTGTCAAAATCCTCGATATCGGCGAAGCCAATCAGCCGCGCAAGCGTGCTGAGGGTATATCTGCCGGGAGCATAATTCTCTCCGGCATCACGGATATAGCCCCATACCCTTTTGAGCGTGGTGGCACTCACCGACTGATGCACCGACGTGTTCAACACCTGCGACAGATACTCGAAGTCTGCCGGTGTAACCATTCTACGATCCAGGAATCGCTCCACTTCGTGGCGCAGCTTTTCCACAATCATTGGCTCAAATGTTGAATTCTGACGTGACATCAATTGAAGATTTTCATTGGTTTTAGCGTTTGTTTGCAAAAATATACATAAAGTTTCAATTGACAGCGTACCAATTTAGTCCATTTTAATTAACATATAACATCCAGTCTTTAAATCCCCGCGCTTAATCAAAAGATTTATTCTTTAACACTCTGAAAGAGAAGCCGGCTCTGATTTCAGAAACACGCCTCTCCGAGAGCCCCATAGACCTCAGTTTTTCTGACAGTTCTTCTTCAATCTTATTGTATTCTTTATTATATGCCAGCATAATTTCAGAAAGCTTTTCAAAGTCGCCTTCATTAAAGGCCTTGTCATGAGACCCTTTGTATTTTTCCACAAGTTTGAGATATTCGTTGAAAGTGCGGTCGAGCAACGCATCCACCCCGGCCTCGTTTTCTGTAAGCTCTATAATTCTGGTCTCCGGTTCGGCTGACTTCTGAGACTCGATGTTCTGTTGAGGCATAATCCACACTGTATCTGTCTTCAGGCTATCAGTTTTCGAAAGGGAGTCGGCGGGGGTCGTTTCATTTAAAGTAGAGACTTCTTTTGTGCCGATGAAGAAACCGACGGCCAAAACCATGATACAGGCCACAGCGAGAAAGACAAGGAGTTTCAGCGAAGATGAGCCTTGTTGCAGCCTGGAGATGCGGCGCACCACATCTTTCATTACCGGCCTTTTTCCCGGCTCTTTTCGCATACACCGCTTTGCCAGACGGCCAAAACCGTGGCCGCAATGCAAATCTTCGAGCAAACGTCCGTAAGACCAGACATCGGCAGTGGAATCGATATCAACAGGACTTTCAGTCTGCTGTTCCGGAGCACCGTAACGGCGGGTACCACGGGGATTTTTCTTGACTATGTAGCTCTCGGCATCGCCGAGGCCGAAATCGATGATGCGTGCATGGCCTCCGCGGCGTGTAACCATTATATTGTCGGGCTTAAGGTCGCGATGGCACATTCCTTTGGAATGAATATATTCCAGCGTTTCGGCGAGTTCGAAAGCGACACGACGCCGTGCTTCGGGCAATGGTTTAGAAGCAAGGAATTCGCTCAGGTTCATGCCGTCGATCCATTCCATCACCATCACATTCTGCCGGCTGATCTGCGGAATCGTGAACATGCCCTCTACGCGCACAACCCCCGGATGGTCAATCTCCATGCCTATGCGACATTCCTTTTCAAGCCAGTTCAGATAGCTTGCATCTCCGGCAAATTCATCGCGAAGGGCTTTGATCACATACTTTCTGCCACCCCTTATGGCAGTATAAAGGATAAAAGCGCGGCGCTTGGCAAGAACGGTAATATTCATCCATCCCGAGACCGACTGAGCATCGCCCGGAGTACCGATCCATGAATTGCTTGCCGATATTTTATCCTGATTATCCATTGCTCGAGGTTTGATGCAAAGATAATACATACAAACCTAAAAAACAAACCGGGCATACCTTGGGAGGCATGCCCGGTTGTGATTGAGTATTTCGCTAATGGGATTATTCCTTGAACTTTGCGTTGAGGAACTCGCGGTTGAGGCGGGCGATGTTGCTCAGCGAGATGTTCTTGGGGCACTCG
>CAYZFL010000001.1:0-36344 GCA_964477785.1 uncultured Bacteroides sp. | reverse complement strand
CCCCATTTACTACCGGGAACCTGCTGCCAAGTAGATTCTGAACCATCGGTAAGTTTAAGTTTTTTGTTGTAAATCTCTGTAAGAACGCCATAAGTCTGATTGTTAATGGCTAAGATACCTTTACGGTAATCATATTCACCAGTCTGAATGTTATAGGTAGTACCACCGAGTCTTCTGAAGAAAGAACTTACTGCAGTAGGAGACTGTGTGAGTTCAGCTTTGGTGCCGTTGGCATTTGTATACTTATACAGACTGTATGAACTCCATTCCGCTCCGCCACTGTAGAGCGGTATGGGTTTGTCATATCCCTGCCGGAGGAAAATAGTATGGGAACATGTGCCGTCGTGATAATTCACTTCCACTATTCCGCATGCGGTTTCACCTGCTGCCATTGTTTTGTTGTTGAAGTTTATGGTGAATTCAATGGGGTCACGAGTACCTCCGCTTCCGTTGGTTATTCCGAAGTTTTCAGCTCCTGCAATCACTTTAGCTTCCCATTTGCCATAGGAATGGACAGCCTGAAAATTTGTCGCATCCGGACTATGAAGTTGACTAAGAGTGACTTTAAAAGGGGCTGTGTTGTTGTATCTTCTCCAAATGCCTTTAGGGTTGACAATACGTCTTTCCTGAACTACCGTCATTTCTTTAGCGACAATTTTTTTCGTGCCGTCGGTAAGCTTGTATTCGGCAGTGATGCGCAATACTGCCTTACGGGGATAATATTCGTAAGTATTGTTACCACTGAAGCCTGATATATACATTATAGCTTTGGGACGGGTGAACAGCGGTAGGTAAATGGTCCGTGAGAGCTGACCGTTTACTGTTATCTCATCAGAGACTCTATATGCGTTCAGACCAGAGCCATGTCGTCCAGGAGTGATATCATTAAGCACTCTTATATGTTGGGGAACTTTGTTGGCTTTAGTGCCGGGTCTGGCTCCTCCGAGTCCCATGAAATATTCCTGATTAGCATTAACTACTTCGCTATTATAATACATGTCCGCTACCTGGTTAAAAATATTTACGGGCATTTCTTCCATAGAGCTTATACCGGTAGGTGCTTGAAGTGCAAGAAATCCGGCCCAAAGGGGAGTGGCTTTTCGATTGTTGCTGTAAACAGCTTCGTCAAGCACTTCCAACGGAATCTCGTCTTCACCGATTCCGGTTGCATCATGGACGGAGGTTTTAGTATAAATAGGAATGGGTGTTGTGCCCATACCAACATTTTTATAAGAACCTGTCGCTTCTTTGAAATCTTTCGGGCCATGAAGACCATAATACTGAGCATTACTTCTGTAAACCTCACCGTTCCATTTGAACGCTGTAGCACCGCTGCCCACTGAATCCGGCGGAACGCAGTCTGTTCTTGTCGAATCATAAGGAGCCCAGTTGTTTTCCACCATTTGAATCCACACGCGGGTGGGGTTGCCGGTAAGGCGGATGGGAAGCTCGGTGCGCGTGTTGTAGCGGTAAGGCACATATAACAGGTCTGGAGGGTAGTTGCCCGGCGTCTCCTCCTGATAAGTAATATGCCAGTCTACCTGATTGGCAAGGCCTTTGAAGCACATATCGAGCTTATAATGCTGGTTGCGCATCACATCATAGTTGTAGGTGATGTCCTGACCCAGCATAAAGCGGTATATAATCTTGCCGCTCGACTGCGATTCCGGACGGCGATTCACATAGAAGCCCTCTACTTCGATATATGTACCGCAGGGTACATTGTCCTTATAGTCGGGCTGAGAGGGCGAGATGATGTTTGTGCCGGTCTGTGACTCGTTCTGGCGCTTGTCGTATTTGTCCTTGTCGGCGTTCTTTGAGAAATCGCCCTGCATGTTCTCGTAGAAGAAGAGCGAAAGGGCGTTTTCAGGGTGGTAAACAAGTTTGCCTCCGATTGAGTCCCTGGCGCCCTGAATAGGAGTGCCTTTTGCAATCTCGAGCCACTCTCTGAAGTTTGCTTCGGCCGGGGCCGGATCGGTATTCACAGCCTGTCCCTTGGCGTTATAGTATATGGTCTGGCCGTCGATGTAGTTCAGGGTATCCTTGGCCTCTTTGCCGCCCACGGCTGAGACCTTGCCGAGGATGCACTGCTTTGGTATCTGCTTGATGGTGGCCTTGTGGATGTATACAAACACGCTTTCGGACAGCTTTGAGCCGTCGAAGCAGATGGTGAGCTTCGAAGCAAGGCGTCTCATCCAGGCGTGGACGTGGGTCTGGGCCTGGTTTACGATGATTGCCGGTGCGGCATATACTCCCTCCTCATTGGGGCCCGAATTGCCTAAGTTTCCGGTGCCGTCGGCTTTCTCTCCGCCCGGATTGAAGTAGCCGAACATCTGCCCGTTGAGGCTCATTTTGCTTTTGTCTTCCTGCCAGTCAACAACTATTGATTGAAGTACATCGGGCGTTGTTGTCTCTTCGTCTTCAAGCGGGCGGCCCATGTTAGCCACCGCGTATATATAGTATTTGCCGAAGGGGAGGGCTTCGGGTAACTCGAATTTATACTTTTTGGTCTGTTCCTCGGCCTTTGTGGCCACATTGCCCTGATAATCCTTGTAATCGTCGGGCACGGAGGTGTTGGTCTGCGGTGTGCCGAGCTGTGTGCCCGTAAGATAATGTTTTTTAAAGAAAGTGGCACCCCCGTCTTCGCCTCCAACCTTGTAAATCACCACATTGAGATTGTTTACCGAGGAGATAAGATTGCCGTTCTCGCCTCGGGCGTCGCCGTTGAGGCTCGATTTGAGCGGCTGGAAGGTGATTTCGCCCGTTACGAGCGATTCGCCGTCGCCTATTTCATATTTATTGCTCGGGAAATCATCCTCGCAGCTCTGAAGCGGCCACAGCGCTATAAGCAGAGCCGCAATCAGCGTAAGGCGGTGGAGATATGTCGATATGCAGGTTTTCATTATATAGCTTTGAGATATTGGTCGATTGGTTGAGGGGGAGTGGTCATACCGGAATGACTGGTCTTATGGTTTCTTATCTTCCGGCGGGTCGAAGCCGAATTCCGGCTTGAGCACTACCTGTTTGTAAGGCTCCACGGTCACGGTGGCCGAGAAGTTATAGGGATTGTCGAGAGTGATATTGACTATCACATGAGTGTTTCGTGGCAGGAAAGCCGGGATATGGCCGCCGTTGGAATTGTCGGGCGCGGGCAGAGGCTTCGCGCCGAGCCACTGAGCCGGAAGAGTGCTGTTTTTGTCTCTTACCTTGATGTCGACGGTATAATCGGTGGCCGCGCTTTCGGGCAGATATATGGCCGGGTTGTAGCTAAGAGTAGTGTTGCCTACCTCAAGCGCCGGAGAGGGCGTGAAAGTGTATGGCTGGTATGGCTCGGCCTGTGCGGGAGAGGTGAAGCTTGTGATATACCGTCCCTCGAAAGGATTGGTGCTGGGGCTGTATTTGTCAGGGTTGTAAACCGTGTTCCGGGGGAGGTAATACTCGGCGCCGGCCATGTTGCTGATTCTGATTCCTTCCACCACATAAGGCACTTCGGTGTTGTAGCCGGGGCCTTTCGAGAAGTTGAAAGAGAATTTTATGGGCGTGCGGGTCACAAAGAGGTCTACCGTCTTATGGTATACGGCATCGGCTTGTCCGTCGGGCACCGACGTGTCGATATTGTCGAAGAATTCCGACATGGGCACCCATGTGCCTCCTCCGTCGGCTTTGCCGGTGTTGTTTATGAAAGCCGCGCCGGCCTTGCAACAGTCGAGCTGTATGTTTTCAAGGAAGTTAGGGGGCATAATCGGGGCCGATTCTCCGTTTACGGGTGCCATATATGTGTTGAGCAGGGGAGTGAGTGTCGACTGCTCGTTGACAAAAATGTATATTTTTTTCTTTTCGTTGGCCTTTACGAGGTACACGTAGCTCTCAACGTCGCGGTTGCCGGAGTACTGAAGCTTGGTGTTGACTTCGACCGAGCGGTCGGGCCTGAGTATGATAGCGCGGAGAGTGCGAATGTTTTCATATACAAATTCGGGAGTCTCGAAGTCGCCGTCGATGGCGCGTGAGGGTGAGGCGGATGCGATATTGAAGAGGTCTGCGGCGCGGGAGGGTGCTTTCTCTGGCGAGCTTGAGTGCACGGCGCCAACCCTGATGGTAAGCTCGCATACGGGCTCGCGGCGATCGGGTCCGGGCACCGGCTCGTCGCCGTCGCCGCCGCCTGAGCACGAACAGACGAGCGGCAGCAAAGCTATTATTGATAATATGTTATGTGCAGAGAACTTCATTTAAACCATTACATTATGATATCGTTGATTCTTACCGTCCAGTCATTGATCACCACGGTGGTCTTGATCCATCCGCCGGTTGTGGAGTCGAGGAAGAATACCATGTTCCAGCGGCTTTCGCGGTCGAAGAATTCCTGCATATCCATATAGTCGAAATGCTGACTCTTGAGCAGGCCGAGAATTTTTACCAAAGGCACCTGCATCACGGTGCGGCCGTCGGAGGCGCGTTTCACTGTGAGGGTCATGGGCCTGTCGGTCATGATGCGCGAGAGGGAGAACTCGGCGTAGGCCACGGTCTGGGGCTCGTCCTGCTCATTTTCCACCTCGGTGGCGTCGCCGTGGGCCCAGGGATAGAAGGTACTCATGGGGGTGTCCATCAGCAGGTTGCGATAGTCGAAGAGCGTGTTGTCGGCCGTGATTTCATATGTATAGTCTGACCCATGCACGGCGGTGCCGTCGACATTGGCCAGAAGCATTCTCAGGTTGTTGGTGTCTTTCATCATCTTTACCGTGCCCTGTGTATACGTCATGTCGGGCTTATAAGGCGGTACGGTGATGTCGAGTGCGCCGTAGAAGAGCGGATGCAGGTCCTTTCCTTCGGGCTTGGTGAGCATCGAGGGCTTGAGCGCTACCTCGAGCGACTGCATCATGGAGCCTGCGGCGGGCATCCGGTTAAATTCAAACGAGGCTTCGCCGCAGTCCATGCCGCCGTATGCCAGCAGGCGGTAGTCGCCGGCTGGGAGGTCGAGACGCATGCGCCAGTTCTCGTCGTCGAGATTTTCGGGCCGCGTTTCGGTGCGCGTCATCAGATATTTGCCTGCGCCGTCATATACAAACAGCGTGAGGCAGTGCACCTGCGAGGGGAATGCGTTGGCAAACTCCATGTTGTAGTCATACACAAACCTCAGTTCAAGGCCCTGGGGACATTCGGGCAGTGTCTCGTCGAAATGGTCGCATGATGTAAGCGCTGCGGCCGGCATCGCCATCATCGCGATGCCCGCTGCTGCGTTTCTGATGTTTCTGACTGAAAATCTCATTGTTCCGTTTTTGTTTGGCAGTACGGGGCGCGTGGCCCGGTGCTGTCTTTGCTATAATTCTTTGAGGAGAAGGATAATGGGGCGAGAGAGGATAAAAATTAAAAAGGAGAGAGGAGAATGGGATATAGCTAAGTTAAATCATTGACGATTTAATTGAGTAATTCGATTAGAATATGATGTTGTTTACTCTCACAACCCAGGGGAGAACCCGACATGTTACTGTCAGATAGATATCGTCGCTTTCGTCGGGCTCCTCGGGTTTGGGTTTGTCGGGATCGTTCTCGGGAGTACGCGGGTGACCGAGTTTCGAAATCTTGGTAACGGCGAGCTTGTAAACGTTGTTGCGGACTACAGAGAATTCCATCGGGCCCATAACACCTTCCTGACCGTTGTCGTTGTGGCGGTTTTTGTAGTAATAATAGCAGTAGTAGCCATCACCCTGAAGGGAATCGTTGCTCGACTGATAGATGGTGAATTTGGCGGCGGTAACCTTTGCACGCATTGTGCCAAGAAGTTCATCGACGGGTTTGCCTGCGTCATTCCATTTTACCCATGCCGCGTTTGCGGATTCTGAATCTACAGCTTTGTCATCGTTATATTCGGTGGTACCCCAGATGAATTTGCCTATACCGCCGTTGCCGTATACAGCTCTGTAGAGAGGATCGGCGCGGTTGATGACGAGTTTTCCGTTTACGAGTTCGGGCACGCCGTTTTTCATCTGTACCGAAGCGGCGATGGCTGCTTTCTGTACTTCGGGCCATGTGAGATAGAGAGTACCGTTGAATGAATAGAGGATGGGGTCGGCTGAAGGATTGCCGGTGGCATTTTCAAGAGCTGCTGCGAGATTATTGATGCTTTCGCCGGCTGCTTCGCTCTTGGCCCATTCAGAGGGTATCATCTTACCTTTGAACACAATCACGGTGGAGACACCAAGCTTCTGGTTTGAAGGCTCCCCCGGGATTACGTTCTCGGTAGCATAGCGCCATCTCTTGTATTCATTTTTACCCCAGTTGTCCGGTTTGCCTCCACTTAGAACGTTGGCAATTGAAGTGGCAACCCATTTTGAGTTATCTTCTTTGCCTGAATTGTTGAAGAAAGGATAGTTAAAGTAAGTCGAGAAATTGGATGTAAGCGAGCTGTTGAATACTGCCGCATAGGGACCTACGACATAGTTTGTGTTTGTTTCGCTGCCGCAGAGTGTGCTGCCTGAAAGCTGACCGTTGTCAGATACGCGGGGGAGGTAGTAGAACTGGTTGGCCATATTGGTGATAGCCATGGAGCCAAGCTGAATCTGAACCATAGTGCGGATAGTGCCATCGGCATCTTTGGTCTCCACAACATCATATAAGTTATTACCGAGCTGGGAACCGTCCTTGAAGTCGAAACGGGCAGCCGCACGCTGTACGGGGATGGCTCCTCTGCCTATGGCGCCTGAATTGTTGACCTCGTTGGCCTGGCCGCCGGCGTTCAGACCCGAAAGGTTGAAAGCGGTGTTTTCGGTCTTGTAGTTGTTCCAGTCTTCCATAGTGGCGGGAAGTGTGCGGGTGGCGATAGAGTAGTTGCTCATCAGGAAGCTGTTGTCAGCCCAGATTGAGGTGTTTTCAGATGTAATGCCTTCGCCTTCCTTCACTGTGCAGGTGAGATCATACCACGTTTTGTCGCCGAGTTTCGCAGCTTTTACCGAAGCGAGAAGATCGGTGGTGGGGTTGCAGAATACAAACACGTTCACATCACGCTCGGTGCTTTTTTTGTAGTAGTCGTTGAGGCTGGTTTTGGTAAGCTTGGCGGTTGTGTTGTAGCTGTTGGTCTCTTTGTCGCCGACAAGCTTGTTGTTTGCGACTTCGCCGTAAACAATAAATGAGTTGTCGGTAGCCTTGGCGAGCACGATAAGCACGTTGTTTACGTAGTTTTCTTGGTCAGTGCCTACTTCATTACCGTTGCTGCTCTGACCGCCGTTGGTAGTGCTGCTTTTGCTGCCGTCGCCTGGCATCTTGATGGTAAGGCCCATATAGAAACCATCACCGGAATTGTCGGGGTCGGTTCCGGGATTGGGCCCGTCTTTAGGATCGCTGCTGCAGGACACTGCAAGCGCCGCTGCAAAAGCACCAAGCATGAGGTTTTTGATAAATTTCATACTTAATTGGATTGGATTTTAGATTAGTAAATATATTAATTGATTGTTTTTTCGCTGAGTTGCGGTCTACATAATCGTCCGAAAGGCTGTCGATCAGTCAATAAATTTTTTCTCGCGCATCTGGACGAGGGCCTCGTCGGCCTTTGTGAAGCCGAGTTTCGATGCTTTGTCGAAGTAAACCTTTGCCTCGGCATAGTTGCCCAGGAGGGCTTGCGAGAGGCCGCGCACATACTGGGCCTCGGCACCGTCGCCGGCCTTGGCCAGGTAACGCTCGGCGGCAGCGAAGTCGCTGTGACGCAGCGCGGTATTGGCAGCGTTGAGGTTGGCGATCTTGTTGTCGGGATACATCCTGACGGCTACCTCAAACACTTCTCGGTATTCGTCAGACTCAGGCTCGAGGGTAGAAGCGTAGGTAAACATCTCGCCGAGAGAGAGTTTCTGGGGCGCCGACTTGAGCAGCACGCCTATCTGGGCCGGGTCGGTATAGTCGACCACCGAGTACTCGATAGTATAGTCAGAGTGACGCAGTGCCGGGTAGATTTCGCGGAGAATCCAGGCATACTGCACGGGAAAGTCCTTGCGCATCTTTGCGTCGCGGGCATCGGGAGCGAGCGACTGGTCCTGGGCGATGCTCATGATGGCGTCGCGGTTTGCGATGTCGGTGAGCTTGAGCCTTTCGATGAGGCCTGCCCAGTCCTCGGGAACCGACGACTCATGGAGCAGCCTGTTGTCGAATGCATACTGGTCGCGTATATAGGCGATGAGTGTGGCGGTACGTCCGGCGGCCAGGCGCTCGTTGTTCTTATAGCTGCCCTCGGGCGAGGCGTATCCGGTGACGGTGAGCGACTTGATGGTCACGTCGGCATCGTCGCGCACCTTGTCGATGGTCTTGCGTATCGAGGCGAGTTCCTCGGGGTTGCGGCGATAGTCGGGATAAAGCTCGGTGCGGTTGACGGGGAAGTCGATGTAAGCGCTGCCCGAGAGCGAGCGCACCTTCTTCTCCGGCGGGGGGGTGATGTAAGCCCATGCGGGCACAAACACCTTGGGCACGAAGTCGAAGACGTCGACGGGAATGTCGGCGAGTGCCTTGGGCTCCTCGCAGCAGCCACATTCCTTCACGCGGTAGTTGAGCGAGGCCGTTTCCATCCAGGGCTGCCAGTCTACGACGCTCTCGACGGGAAGTGAGCTCACTTTCTTTGCACGGAACACGCGGTCGCGCTCGGCGCGGGTCTTGAGCGTGCGCTGGAGCAGATAGTAGCGGTTGTGGCCCGCCACGCAGAGAGGGCTCAGCTCCAGGGAGTCGCGGCCGTCGGCCGACCTTATTACCGGCGTGAGCCATATCTCGCGGTCGCTTTTCATATCGCGCAGTGAAGAGAAGTCGACCTGCGACTTGATTATGAGGTTGTTGTCGGTTTTTTCAACCACGGGTTTGGCGGCCTTGATACCGGCTGCGGGGCTCTGGGCCTGAGCGGCGGCTCCGGCGGCAAGCATGCAGACTGTCAGGGCGCTCCCTTCTATAAGCTTGATGAGCTTCATCTTTATATAATAGCTTTTGTGATGAGACAATCAGAAAACATACACGAGGTTGAGGGCCAGCTTGGTGGGGCCTACATAGTTATGCACGGCATTGTCGCGGAGCTTGTTGCCGCAGCTGGCGCAGGGATACTTGTCGTAGCGGGAGTAAGCCCAGCCGAAGCCTACCTCGGCCTCGATGTTCCAGTGGCGGTTGAGCACCCAGCTGTAGCCGTAGGCTATGCCTGCACCGGCAAACCAGCCCTGATAGCGGGCGTCCTTGAGGTTGCGGAAGTCGGTGCCCAGCATCATGAAGCCGCCGTCGAGTTTGGCCATGTTGTACTGGCCGCCGAAGACGTGCAGCCCGAAGAAATGGCCGGCGGTTGCCTGGCAGAGCCAGTAGCGGGCCTCCGGCTGCACATACCAGTGCTTCCATTTCTTTCCGTCGGAAAGAGTCCACAGATTGAGGTCGCCTGTTACGTCGACCGACCATTTTGGTGCCACAACAGCCTCTGCGCCAAGGTTGACGTTGAGTGTCGCATCGGAAATAACATTGGTCTTGACTCCGAATTTCTGTGCCCTGAGCGAAGTAGCGCCGAAGGTCACGACAAGCAGGGCCGCAAGGCCTGCCAGAGTGTGGATGATGTTGTGATTAAGTCTCATTTTATATACGTTTATTAAATGAGCAAGCGTAGGGATGATTCAAAGGTCGGGTTATGAATTATGCACTTTGATGACAGTGCATAATCTGTGTGTTGACATCCGGGGGATGAAATGACGGGCATCCGGCGGATGGGGGAATAGGTAAGTATAGGGGCTGACAGAAGTCCGTCAGCTTTCTTATGGCGGAAAAGCTATGACCTTTCCGTCAAAGACAGGTTCTCGCAGAGAGCCCGGTTATGTATAAGCCTTGTGGTATAGAGCCTTTCCGCTATGATGAAGATAAAGATCTGAATGTTGCAAGTATATGTATAACAGATTGAGCAGCAGTGGAAAGCTTTCCGGAAACACTCTCGGATGAGAGGGTAGATAAAGGCTTTTATTTGGGCTTATGCCCTGATAGTGAGGCATAAACGACAAGGCATATCGGTATGGCCGCGATCGGCTCAAACATAGATATGGCCTGCAAAGATACAAAATATATCGGAGTCGCCAAAAATATAAAGGGGTGAATGACACATAAAAAATGTTAAATGCAAGGAGTCGCTTTTTTATATCATTTTTTGGAACCGGCCTCCGCTAATTTTGCTCTGTCTTTTGGTGGAAGTCGATATTCCGGACGGATTGCGGAGTGGACAGGAGGCAGAAGGGGACGCTGCGCCAGGGGTAGAGCCAGTAATAGTCGTTTCCGTCGGCCCGCGAGGTGTATCGGTAATACAATACCCGCTGTCCGCGGCGTGTCAGGGGCCCGAAACTCACGTCGGCCGTGAATTCGCCCGCCTGACCGGTGATTTCGGGCATGTTTTCCACGGCGGTGAAGAGATATGGGCCGAAAAGGCGTATCTGTCGGTCGGATTCAATCGCCTGACCGGCATTTAGGGCGGTTTGCGCGAGTTTTGAGGGCACTACGGCAAATCCTTCGTCCTCGAAGTCATAAAAGTGCATCATGAATTTGCGGTTGGCTTCCGCGGTATAGAAGGTGAAGTCGGGGAAGAAGGCGCAGATCAGCGGGGCGTCGAATTCGGTGGGAAAGTCGGTGAAAGCCTGATGCACCGGCGATGCCCCGGCCTCGGCAATCACTCGGGGAAACTCGTTGTGGAGTTTTAGGGCGTAATAGTCGGATGCCCCGAGCCTCAGAAAGGAGATGGCGAGCAGCAGACATGCGGCCACGGCTTTGAGGGTAATCCCTTTTTGCCGCCCCGGGTTATAGCGGGTGGGGAAGGCGATGCCTATGAGCACGATGATGGCGATAATCGAGAAAATCTGTCCGCACCAGCCGGCACGCGGCGAATTTACCGACAGCAGGTGAATCATGAAATTTACGGCGGCGCCGGCGGTGACCGAGCCGGTGAAAATCAGGCTCTGTCGCTTTGAAGCCTCTTTCAGCCTTCGTCTCGTAGGTCTGAAGCATATAATAAGGAGCCAGTCGAGGCAGAGAAGCATGAAGGCGGGTTCGCCCAGGGCGGTAATCATTAGTTTTGACGCCGAGAGTCCCTCGTGCAACCCGTCGGCACGGTCCATCGCTGGAGAGAGGATGAAGAGATAGAGCGTGCCGATAAAACATCCGGCGAGCATAAGCACATTCCTTTTATTGAGGTAACGATGGCGGTCTAAGACTGTCATCATGGCACCGAAAGCCATGAAAGTGACCGAAAATCCCTCATGCCACACGCCTAAGAGTAAACCGGCCGCGAAACAGAGTGCCGCCTGCCGTTTAGACCGGTTAGCCTTATCATGCTCCCCCATAAACCTCCCCATGCACCACAGCACGATGGCCGTGCCCCAGATATAGGCCAGCTGATATGCGAGAGCGCCGAAAGCCTCAAACCACGGCAGCAGGAAAGAGATGAAAAATACGCCCAAGGCCACGGGAAGCAGGCCTTTGCCTTTTCCTATGCCCGCGAGGCTGAAAATTTTGCGGATGGCGTAAAACCACAGCAGGGTGGAGATCAGGGCACAGATCCACTTGGGCATAAGTACGGCAAACGACATAATCACATTGGGCAGACGGGCATTGTCGGTGGCGAAATGCTCCTGTATTGTCTCTGCCACGCCCTGCCAGTCGACATCGGGCACGAGTCCGCGGATATAATGGGCGTTGCGCAGGCCATACCATAGGTCGTCGGCGTATGAAGGCACGAGCCAGAACACCAGGCCGAACCCCGCGGCAAGCAGGGCCGCTACAATCACTGCCGCAGTGGAAAGTTTTCGGCTTCCGTTTCGGCATGGGCTGCACCTCCCGGCATAGTTTATGTCGCCCCGGGTGGAGATTCCATTTATGTTGATGCGTTCGGGCATTGCGTGGCGGTTTTGAAGGGGTGGGGAGGATTATCTTGACCAGAAACGGATATCGGCTGAGTCGAGCCGATGGAAGTCGGGCTCTCGGAAGCCGGCATGACCATAGTCCACGCCTTCGTTATAGTCGTTGAGATAACGTCGGGGCTTCATCACGTAGAGCGAGTCGCCGAGCGAAGCCTGAGGTTTGAAATACGGCGTTTCAATGCCGCCGATCTGTATAAGCGTATGAAACACGGAGAGCGCTGTAGACACATCCTTGCCTGCATTTTTCTTCAGCGCCGCCGTGATCTGCGGATTCTCCTCCCGGAATGTCTCCGAGGTCCATACAATCAGCGGCACATGAATCTGATTATATGTGGGTACGGGCGACGAATGCAGGAAACGGCCGCGCTCGTCGTCGAAGATATCTTCGCCGTGATCCGATAAATAAACCATTGCCGCGCTGCAGTTTTCAGCCTCCAGTGCCGTGATTATATCGTCGAGCATGGCGTCGGTAAACACAATCGTATTGTCATAGGCGTTGACAAGCTGGCCGCGGTTGGCCTTGTCGGCCTGAGAGGAATTGTCGGGTGTAAACACCGCATATTTCTGCGGATAGCGTTCCTTATAGTTGAAATGTGATCCGTAGCTGTGGAGCACAACGAATATCTTGTTGCTGGGCGCCGTGCCTATATAGTCCCTGAGATAGGTCACGAGGTTTATGTCGTAAGGGGGCGTATCGCCTTTCTGATAATCGCGTATGAACTCATGTTTCTGGGCCTCGTTGGCGAAGAAGTCTATAAACGAGTGATTGCGGTGCTGGTTTGAGAAATATGCGGTGTTGAAGCCGGCCGAGTTGAAGGCCGAGATGATGCTCTTGGTGAAGCAGATTGAGTCGCCGAAAGTCTCGGCCGTGAGATGGGTGAGGAGAAGAGGCACAGCCTTGTGGGTGGTGTTGCTCTCCGAAAGGGCCTTGTCGAAGAGGGCGAGGTCGGCGCGGCGCTCCATGAGTTTGGGATTCGTGGGACGACCGTAGCCCAGAAGCTGCCAGTTGTCGGCTCTGGACGTCTCGCCTATCACCAGCACGTATATCTCCTTTTCTTCTATGGGTCGGGTTGTGGCGGCATGGTAGGAGAAATCGGCCGATGTCACCGAATAATGCTGGGCGTCGTAGGTGCGCACCACTGCCGTGTACATGTTGTGGAGCACGTTGGCGGGAAAAACCTCGCGCTTAATCTTGAAACCCGGCACGAGCGCATAGCAGAGCATGAGGCCTATAAGTCCGGCCCCAGTGAGTATGCAGCCCGTGAGCCTCGGCATCCTGAGACTGGCCGCCGTTGCCTTGCGGCGCTTTATTATCAGCATCACGCCCCAGACTATCGGCGGGAAATAGAGTATTACTATCAGCGCTATGGCCATGGCGAGATTGCTCAGAAGCTCGCCCGCCTCTGAAGAATTGGTCGTAACAAGATTGACATACATGTCTACGGCAATAATCGACTCTCCGTAAAGGTAGAGGAGAACTATCTGGAAGGCCGCGAAAAGGGAAAAGAAAGTGCAGAACAGAGCGGTACGGCCCACGTTCCTGGAACACGACATTATGAGCATGTAGAGACCCAGCGGCAGAAGCACGTCGGTGATTCTCGACAGCAGCGCCGTAGGCTCCGTGAAGAAGAATACGGCGTTCGGGATGATTAGGAGGAAAGGAAAGAGCCACATCAGCGTTTTGGGCGCGAATATGGCGTTGAGGGTGCTTTTTATTGAGTCGGGTGATTTCTTCATCGGAGCTTTGGGAGAGATATGGGAGAGAATTAGAATTATGATTGTAAATGGTTCGGTCAGAAGGCCTCATAGATTGAGAAGATGAAGCCGGTTTCGCCCCGTCCTATTCCGAAGTCGACGCGCACGTTCATGCCCGGGCGGATGCGCAGACGGTAGCCTAAGCCGAAGTTCGGCAGCACTTTTGACGCTGTGAGCCGGGAAAGCTTCGGGAATACCTCACCCACGCCGCCCCACACTACCATACCGTGGGGGCCGTAGATGTGCTGGCGGATTTCCAGGCAGCCCTCCATGGCGCATTTGTCGCGGTATCGGCCAAGGAAATAGCCTCGCATCATCACGCTGCCGCCGAGCATGGGCATCATGTCCCAGTTGGGGTCGCCGTAAGCCAGGGAGGTATAGAATTTGGGCGCGAGTAGGGCGCCTTTCCATACCGGAATATATGTCGAGGCCGTGATGGTGGTGACCGAAAACGGCATCCTGTTGCCGAGGCCGCGCGGATAGAAGTACTGGCTGAGTACTGCTCTCACGCCTTTTTTCGGGTCGGTGAGATTGTCGCGGGTATCATAGTTGAGGGTGAAGCCCGGACCCCATGTCCAGTTGACAAGTCGCTGGTGTTCCCAGAGCCACGGCTTGTCCATGTCGCGGGCCATGTTGTATTTCACCCTCAGGCCCGTGCCGGCGTAAAATCCCGGAAATATGCGCCAGGTATGCTCTAATAGCGCGTCCATGAAAAAAGAGCGGTAGTTGCAGCCGTTTGAGTCGTGCCTCTCGGTATCGTAACCTATGCCCCAGAAGCGCGTCATTATATAGTTGAAGCTTATATCGTAGTCGAAACGCCCACTGTCGGCACGGTGAAACTGTGTGCCGTAGACCCCGCCGCGGAAGTGGGCTTTGGTTGTGGCGTCGGCATATACGTTGAAGTTCGACATCCTTGCCAGTGAGTCTGTCTTGTAGAGCATCGACGTGTATGTGGCCAGACCGAAGCCTGTGTCCGACGAATAATGCGGACCCGCAAGGAAGCATACGTCGGGTTTGCCGTCGGTGCGGGGCGTCGGCTCGGTAGTGATGAATCGTTTTATGCGCGCGAAAAGATTGGGTTTGTCGGATATGCTGTCGACCTGACGCGATTTTACCGAGTCGGAAGGCTCTTTTACTCCCGGTTCTGCGGCGGCCGCATCAATAGCTACAGAAAATACTAAAAAGACTGCTGTTAATATCGTTTTCATCTGACAAAATCGTTGCAAAGTTAACAAAAAATCTATAACTTTGGGGAATAAAACTAATAACTATGACAGTTCCGAGCCTCAAAAGTAACGAAATGACAATAATTCAGGCTATTGTGGAAAATCTTCGGATGGTCGGAATCAATACCTTCGTATTGTCTCCGGGCACACGCAACTCGCCGCTTGTCGAGGCCCTCGGAAACGATTCCGGGATGAAATGCCTGAGCGTTACAGATGAGCGCAGCGCAGCTTTTTTCGCTCTCGGCTACGCAGCCCAGAGCGGCGCGTCGGTGGCTCTTGTCTGCACCTCCGGCAGTGCAATGCTCAACTATGCTCCCGCTCTGAGTGAGGCTTTCTACCGGCATGTTCCCCTCGTGGTAATCTCGGCTGACCGGCCCCATACACTTATAGGCCGCGACGACGGTCAGACAATCTTCCAGCAGGGCGCTTACGGCAGGGATTGTGTCAAAGCGTCATACAATATTCCGGTTGAGACTACGCCTTATCAGGCGTCGCGCACAATGGCCGAGGCTTGTTCCTTTGCCCAGGCATATCCCATCGGTCCGGTGCATGTCAACCTCGAGCTTGCCGACAATCTCAGGGCTTACAGCTCGCCCGAGGCACCAAAGGAAGCGGTGAATTTCACCGGGACCATCCTTCCGGAGCTGAAAATCACCACCGAAAAGGCGCGCGAGCTCGGTCGCGTCATAGCTTCTTATAATAAGGTGATGATTTATGTCGGATGCTCAGAGCCCGACCGACGCATTTTCCGCGCCTTAGGCAAGCTGGCTTCACATCCCAACGTTGTGATACTTTCCGAACCGGCCTCAAACACATTTATAAAGAATGTATCATTGGCAAACGTCGACGGTCTCATGGCCGCGATGCCCCCGGAACTGGCACCGGACCTTTTGATAAGTTTTGGCGCCTCGGCTGTATCGGGCCGCGTCAAAGCCATGCTCAGGAAAAATACCGGCATGCATCACTGGCACATCGGAGCTACCGGAGTCCTTGCCTCAGACCGGTACGGATGCCTTACCCTGCGCATCGAGGCGCCGGTCGAAACCGTTCTGCCGCAGCTCGCCTCGGCAATGGTGCCTTTGCGTCCCGAAAGCGACTATGCCGCACGATGGCGTGATCTTTCCCGGAAGGTAAAGGTGAGAACCGCCGAGGTGATTGCCGAGACCCCCTGGAGCGACCTCAGGGCTTTCTTCGACATCTCGCGCTCCGGCTTCCTCACCGGAAAAATATGCCATTTAGGGCAGGGGATGGGCATACGCTATGCCGACGTCGCCTCCTTTGCCGCTCAGGCAGGCCGCATCGGCGCCAACCGCGGGGTTAATGGCATCGAGGGGTGCACCTCGACAGCCGCCGGAGCTGCCATGGCAACCGACCGCCCCGTGGTGCTCGTCACGGGCGACATGGGTGCCTTCTACGACCTGAACGCTCTCGCCCTACCATTGCACGACAATTTCACGGTGATGATTCTCGACAACTGCGGCGGCGATATTTTCCGCCACATTTCCTCCACTCGTTCCCTTTCAAGCCGCGAGCAGTTCTTAGCCTGCGGCAGGAGACACGACTGGATGAGTCTCGGCCGCAGCTTCGGCTTTGATACAGTGGAGGTGAAAGACAGTCAGAGCCTTATTGCGGCCCTCAAGGCCCCGCAGACTTCTAAACGCATGATTATAATCCGCACCGACCCCGAGCAGAACGTGGTGACGCTCCGATGGTATTTCGATGCGCTCAAATGATATTTCAAACCCGCAATATTCTGTTTATATTATGGAAAGATACGACTGGCAGCCGATTGAAGGTTTTGATTTCGAGGATATCAGATTTGATTTTTTCGAGGGTATAGCCAGAATTATGATCAACAGGCCCGAGGTTTACAACGCCTTCCGTCCTCAGACCAATTTCGAGATGCTCCGCGCCATGGCTTACTGCCGCGAGAGCAACCGCGTGAAGGTGATAGTGCTCACCGGAGCCGGCGACAAGGCTTTCTGCTCGGGCGGCGACCAGAACTACAAGACCCGCGGCGGCTATAACGACTCAAACGGCGTGCCGCGCCTCAATGTGCTTGAGCTCCATCACGCCATCCGCAGCATCCCCAAGCCGGTCATCGCCATGGTCAACGGCTATTCCATAGGCGGCGGCAACGTGCTGCAGGTCGTATGCGACCTCAGCATCGCTTCCGAAAACGCCCGTTTCGGCCAGACAGGTCCCAAGGTGGGCAGTTTCGACGCCGGTTTCGGCTCAAGCTATCTCGCCCGCTGCGTCGGTCAGAAGAAGGCCCGCGAGATTTGGTTTCTCTGCAGGCAGTACACGGCTCAGGAGGCCCTCGAGATGGGTATGGTCAACACCGTGGTGCCCTTCGACAAGCTCGAGGAGACAACCGTTGAATGGTGCCGTCTCATCATGAAGAGAAGCCCCTTCGCCATACGCATGATAAAGCGCGCCCTCAACGCCGAGCTCGACGGTCAGGCCGGTCTGATGGAGTTTGCCGGCGACGCTACCCTGATGTATTATCTCACCGACGAAGCCCAGGAGGGCAAGAACGCTTTCCTCGAGAAGCGAGACCCGGACTTCGACCAGTATCCCATGTTCCCCTGAGGCCTCAGGCAATTTTAATAATTTGAACGTAAATTTAATCTGAATAATCCGAACAATCAAAAATCCTGCCGATGCTGAAGGCTCAGATAGCATACCGTCGTCTTGACTTTCGCTTTGTGGCGCGCACCTCGCGTGACGCGCTCACCTGGCGTGACGTGTGGTATCTCAAACTCTTCAAGGATGATGAGCCCGAAGTGTTCGGCACCGGCGAGTTCAACTATTTTCCCGGCCTCGGATCTGACGCCACTCCCGACTATCCTCAAAGGCTGGAAAAAATCATCGCCGATTTCAACCGGGGCAAAGGCATACCCCGCGATATGTCGTCGGTTAACTTTGCTTTCGAGACAGCCATTCGCGACCTGGCCAACGGCGGCATTTTCAGATCCTTCGACAACGACTGGGCATGGGGCCGTTCATCGATTCCCATCAACGGCCTTATCTGGATGGGCGATTTCGACGAGATGTCGCGCCGCGTCGATGAGAAACTCGATGCCGGTTTCGACCTTCTCAAAATCAAAATCGGAGGCATCGACTTCGCCAGCGAGTGCGCCCTTCTCGATAAACTCCGCCGACGTTACAGCCTCGCAGATCTCACACTCAGACTTGACGCAAACGGTTCTTTCACGCCTGAAAACGCTCTTGAAAGGCTTCAGACACTCAGCCGTTACGGCATCCACTCCATCGAGCAGCCCATAAAGGCCGGTCAATGGGAGGAAATGGCACGTCTCTGCGAGTCGTCGCCCATCGCCATTGCCCTCGACGAGGAGCTGATAGGTGTGAGAACTCCGGAGGAGTCGGCGCGGATGCTCAACCTCATCAGGCCCAGTTATATCATACTGAAACCTGCTCTCTGCGGCGGCCTTGAGGCGGCTTCTGCACTCGTTTCCCTCGCGGAACAACGCAACATAGGCTGGTGGGCAACTTCAGCCCTCGAGTCAGACATAGGTCTGAACGCCATAGCGCAATGGACCGCCCAATACCAAAACCCTCTTCCACATGGCCTCGGTACAGGCCTTTTGTATCACAACAATATTCCCTCTCCGATAAGGCTCCGCGGCTCATGTCTTTCCTACGACCCTTCTCAGCAGTGGGACCTTTCAAGCCTTAAATATGCAACAGTCGGCTAAGATTATAGAGTTTCTCCAGGAATGGTATGACAATTCGAGCGATTCCGTATGCGCCCATACCTCCGGCTCGTCCGGCTCGCCCAAGGCCATAAGACTGCCCAAGCGAGACATGATAGCCTCGGCAATGGCCACAAACCGCTATTTCGGAATCAATGAAGACAGCGTGCTCGGCCTCCCGCTGAGCGTCGACTATATAGCCGGCAAGATGATGGTGGTGCGCTCGCTCGAAGCCCGCTGCGCCCTTCACTGCTTGCCGGTAAGTTCAGCCATAGACATCGACCGAGAAATCAGTCTGCTCTCTCTTGTGCCGGCTCAGGCCGAAAGCCTCCTCCTCGGAGAAAACCGTTCGGCACTGATTCACAACATTCTTTTGGGCGGAGCTTCCGTAAGCCCGGACCTTGAAAGGCGACTTGTCGATGCCGGCTACAACGCTTTCATCGGCTATGGCATGACGGAGACCTGCAGCCATGTCGCCCTCAGAAAGCTCGGTTCCAACGCCGTTTACCATGCCATGGACGGTGTGAATTTTTCGGTCGACCCGCGAGGATGTCTCATCGTCAATATGCCCCGACGCGAAGTCAGGAAGATTGTTACCAACGACCGAGTGAAGCTTTTCGACAGCAAAAACTTTATATGGCTCGGCCGGGCCGACCTTGTTATCAATTCGGGAGGCAGGAAGCTTTTTATGGACCATCTCGAACAGCTATATGCCGACTGTGGCCTGCAAGGTAAATATTATGTGGCCAAGACATCGGATAAAAAGTGGGGTGAAAGGCCCGTGCTTGTGATTGAAAAAGATCGCTGTGGGGAAGGTAATATTGCCGGGAACATACAGAAAGACGGCACTTTTGAGCTCACAGAGGAATCGGTGATGAACCTCCTTTCCGAGGCTCTCGATTCGCTTTACCTCCCCAAAATCATAAAAATAGTGGAAAGCCTCCCTCTCACCACTTCCGGCAAACCCATCAGGGAATTCAATACATTCGCAACGCTATAGCAATTGCGTGCAAATGCCGGAAAACAGACCCATCGCTTTGAGATGACTTATAAAAAAGGCCCGCCGTGAAATGTCAGGCGAGCCTTGTTCCTTCTATTATGTAGGTAAATAATCAGTCTTTGAGGTAGTATTCGACGGTGGTGACGACTCGGACGGTTTTGATTGAGGGTGTGTACTGGTCGCGGTCGTTGATTGAGAACTGGCCCTGCGAAGCAGTCTTTATTTTGCCAAGGTCGGAATGTGAGTCGGCGGCGAATTTGTCGGCGGCGGCACGGGCGTTCTTGGTAGCCTCTGCGATCATGCCGGGCTTGATGCTGTTGAGGTCGGTATACTCGTAAGTGGTCTGATATTGATAATCACCGGCAACGATAGCGACGCCCTGACGCAGAAGTTCGGTCTGCTTCTTGATAAGCGCCTGCACGGCCTCGACCTTGTTTGAGGTCACCACAATCACATTGGTCACGTTATAGCGGTATTTCACGTTGGTGGGATCGTAGCTGTCGGCAAGGCGGTCCTGCACTTGAGGTGGATTCACCATGATTTCGGCATCGGTGATGCCGTTGCTCTTGAGGAAGTCGAGAATCTGCTGGTTGGTGGTGGTAATCTTGTCATAGATTGCCGGCAGCTCGTTGCCCATCTCTTTAGTGACGATAGGCCAGGTTACCTTATTGGCCATTACTTCTTTCTCGCAGAGGCCTCTTACGGTTACGACCCTGTCGCGGTCTGAAAAATGATCTATGCCCATTTTGAGGAGCAGGCCAAGGAGAAAAATCGAAACCGCAATGAGCAGTGCGGGGATGTAGCCTGATACTTTGTTCATTTTAAATTTAAGTTTAAGTTATGTGGATTAGTTAGTTAAATCTAAAGAAGAAGTCAAATCTGCTCGGCGAGGCGGGCGAATTCATCGGCGCGGGCGTTGACCAGGTCGTAGCGCTCTTTGTTCTCTGTGTCGAAGAGACTGTTGACGTCGGCGCGGTAAAGCACTGAGCCGATGGTCATCATATAGGTGAAGCGCTCCATATAATCTTTGTCGTCCTGAAGTGCGCGGGAGGCCTCGGCACGTTTGAATTCATCTGGCTCGGCTGCAACCTTCTCCATCCTCTCCTTGAGATAGGTGAGGATATAGTCGTATTGTTCGAGCATATCGGAATACTCGCCCTGCGAAAGAGTCTCGTGGTTCTGAATCTTTGATGTGAGTTCATTGCATTTCTCCGCGTCATAGCCTGAGGCGCATGATGGAAGAATAAACATGAGTATGATAAGGACGAAAACTGATAATATGCTGATAATCTTGCGGGTATAAGGTTTTTGCATGCGTGGTAATTGTCTTTGGCTTTATATTGGTCGGCTTTATAACGCGGAGAATAACTATATTGTTTTCTATTAGAGTACTTTTGGGGGCATTTCGTTTAGCGGCCTATGTGCAAAAATAGGAAATTTTTTCCTGCCACGCAATTATTGCTTAACTTTGCAGAGAAAATAAAGGAAACAAAGATGAGAATAGACATAATCACCGTATTGCCCGAAATGCTTGAATCGCCGCTTGGCTGCTCAATAATAAAGCGTGCGATGGACAAGAATCTTGTTGAAATCAATGTGCATAATCTCCGCGACTATACCCTCAACAAGCACCGCAAGGTCGACGACTATCCCTTCGGAGGCGACGCGGGTATGGTAATCCAGGTTGAGCCGGTCGACCGTTGCATCTCTCATCTTAAATCCCAGCGAGATTACGACGAGGTGATATTCACGGCGCCCGATGGCGAGAAATTCGACCAGAAGATGGCCAACTCGATGTCGCTGCTCAACAATATTATAATCCTCTGCGGCCATTACAAAGGCATAGACTACCGCATACGCGAGCATCTCATCACCAAGGAAATCACTATCGGCGACTATGTGCTCACCGGCGGCGAACTGCCGGCCGCGGTCATTACCGACGCTATTGTAAGGCTTATCCCGGGAGCGATAGGCGACGAGCAGAGCGCCCTGAGCGATTCGTTCCAGGACAATCTTTTAGAGCCGCCGGTATATACACGCCCCTCGGATTATAAAGGATGGAAAGTGCCGGACGTGCTGCTTTCGGGGCATCAGGCCAATATTGAGAAATGGAAACAGGAACAGGCCGAACTCCGCACGCGGATGCTCCGGCCTGATATAATCAAATAGACTTAATTGTTCTGATTAGTCTTTGTTGCTCTAATCTGAAATTACATCGATCTCAGCCCAATATAGATTACAATAAGAAAAGCGGAGACGAGCACCAGGAGCACGGCCGAGGCCACGATGGCTGCGGTAGAAAGATTCTTGAGTGCTTTACTACGGGCTCGGAGTCCTATGAATCCGCATATAATAGAGGCGGCTCCTATCACAAGTGCGGTATAGCCTTCGATCATCAGCGCTATCCAGGCAAGCGCGGCGAGTATACCGGCTATCCATGCCCAGACTGCTTTGTGATCTTTAGGCTTTGCTCCGACTTTTTCAGCTTCGGTTTCTTTCCTTATCTGGTCGGACGGTGAGTGTTTTATGTTTTCCTTATCTTTCAAGGTAGTGTTGTCTTTTTAATTTATATAGTTAAGACAAATAATGTAAAAAAAAGTTTAAGAAGCCCCGTTGTTTTAACAAAATATACTCATTTTCTTAGTGGGCCTCAAACCAGTCGGCTCCGCTGCCCATGCCGGTTTCAAGGGCTACGCGGCCGTGATAAGCGCCTGCCATGAGTTTTTCGACGGTTTCCTGCACGATGCCGAGCTCATCGGGCTCAACGTCAAAGATGAGTTCATCATGCACTTGCATTATCATTTTTGACTTGAGGCCCAGGCGGTTAAACTCATTGAAAATATCAATCATGGCTTTCTTGATGATATCGGCAGCCGAGCCCTGAAGCGGGGCGTTGATGGCATTCCGCTCGGCATAGCCTCTTACGACCGCGTTTGCCGAATCAATCTCCGGCAGATAGCGGCGGCGGCCCATGATGGTACTTACATATTTCTGTGCACGTGCCTTTTCGATGGAGTTTGCCATGTAATCCTTGACGCCGGGATAAGTTTTGAAATAATTTTCTATCAGTTCCTTGGCCTCTGAGCGGGGTATTCCCAGCCTCTCGGATAGACCGAAAGCCGAGATGCCGTAGATGATGCCGAAGTTGGCGGTCTTGGCGTTGCGCCGCTGATTGTCCGTAACCTCGTCGAGTGACTCGTGATAGATTTTGGCCGCCGTACTGCGGTGGATGTCCTCGCCTGAGTTGAATGCCTCTATCATGTCTCTGTCGCCGCTGAGATCGGCCATGAGCCTGAGCTCGATCTGGGAGTAGTCGGCGTCGACCATCACATTGCCTTTCGAGGGTATGAAAGCCTTGCGTATCTCACGACCGTCTTCGGTGCGGATGGGTATGTTTTGGAGGTTGGGATTTGTGGAAGAAATTCGGCCGGTTGCGGTAATCGTCTGATTGTAAGTGGTATGGATCCTTCCGGTCGAGGGGTTGACAAGTTTGGGAAGTGCGTCGATATAAGTAGCGAGAAGTTTCTTGAGTCCGCGTATTTCAAGAATCAGCGCCACGATACGATGTTCGCGGGCATATTTTTCAAGAATCTCTTCGGTGGTAGACCATGAACCCTTCTTTGTCTTTTTGGCCTTGTCGTCTATTTTCAGCTTCTCAAACAATATTTCGCCCACCTGCATGGGAGAGCCGATGTTGAATTTTTGTCCGGCAATTTCAAATGCCTCATCCTCAAGTCTATGGAGCCTCGCCGTCAGCTTAGTGGAAAGCACTGCGAGCTGACGGGTATCGATGATGACACCGGTATATTCCATATCGGCAAGCACGGGGATAAGAGGTTGCTCGAGATCGTTGAATAGCTCGTAAAGTTCTTTTTCTTTGAGTTTTTCCGTGAGAATCGACGAAAGCCGCTGGACTATTACGGCCACTTCGCAGTGAAGCGGTATGTAGTTCTCGTTCTCGAACGCGAGCCGTTTTTTCTTCTCGTTGCCCGAGATGTTGTAGTCGAGAGTCTTGTAGCCCAAGAGGTTGCTTGAAATGGTGCTGAAGTCGTGGCTGCTCTCGGGCGAAAGCAGGTAGTGGGCGATGGAAGTATCAAAATATTTTGAAGTGAAATCTATGCCCTTGCGGCGCATGAGTATCATCGCACGTTTCACATCGTGACAGACGAGAGTGATGGATGGATTGTTGAAGAGTGGCTCGAGCTTCACTTTAATCTCCTCGTCGCGGATTCCGATTTCATCGAGCCTGACATATCCGCATTTGCCTTGGGCGCCTGTAATGGCTATGCCTCTTAACTCGGCTGTCATTGCTTCGTCGCCGCTGGCGTGAAGGGAAATTCCGAGCGATCCGTCACGACCGGCAGTCTCAGAAGCTGAGTTGATAAAGCCGGAGACTTCCTCCGGTGTGGATAATTCCACAATATTTATCTCAAGAGGAGCCGTCTCTGGTACTGTCGCATTTTCGGTCTGCGGGTCGGCAGAAGTCTCGCCAACCTCATCATCGTCGAAGCCGAAGGGCAGCACGCCTGCCTCGGACTGATTTGTCAGCAGCGTCTGCTTTTTCGCGGCGGTTGTTTTGCCGAGGGGCGCTTTGGCTCCGAGGCGGTTTAGGAATGTCTTGAACTCAAGTTCCCCGAATATCGATGCGAGTTTTTCCACATCAGGTTCCTGACGTTTCAGTTCCTCAGGATCTATACCCAGGTCGAGGTCGGTCTTGATTGTCACCAGATATTTCGAGAGCCTTATCTTGTCGGCGTTCTCCGTGATTTTTGCTTTCTGTGCACCTTTGAGTTTGTCAACGGAATCGAGCAGGTTTTCAACCGAACCGAATTCTGCGATGAGTTTCTGTGCTGTCTTTTCTCCTACGCCGGGACAGCCGGGAATATTGTCGCTGACGTCTCCCTCGAGTGCAAGCAGATCGATAACCTGGTTAGCGCTTGATATGCCGTAACGGTTGCATACTTCCTGCGGGCCTCTTATCTCGAAGTCCTGACCGCGAAGCGAAGGACGGTACATAAACACCTTGTCGGTTACGAGCTGACCGTAATCCTTGTCTGGGGTCATCATGAAGGTGGTGAAGCCTTCCTTCTCGGCCATGCGGCTGAGAGAGCCTATTACATCGTCGGCCTCGACGCCGGGCATTTCAATCACTTTTATGCGGTAAGCGTCAAGTATGGCTTTTATATAGGGTATGGAAAGCGTGATGTCCTCGGGCTGACGGTCGCGCTGGGCCTTGTATTCGGGATAAATCTCATGTCTGAAGGTATGGCCGCCGGGAGGGTCGAAACATACCGCTATGTAATCGGGATTTTCTTTGCGAAGCACCTCGTCGAGTGTGTTGCAGAAACCGAAAATTGCCGATGTGTTGAAGCCCTTGGAACTCATTCGGGGAGAGCGGATGAGAGCGTAATAAGCGCGGTAAATCAGGGCGTATGCATCCAGAAGGAAAAGGCGTTTTTCTTCCATTTTTTCAAATCGTTGGATAATAGGGCGTTTGGAGCGCCCTGCGTTTTATGTCTGTTAAAACTATAAAGGCCATAAGGGGCCTTAAGTTCATTTTAGGGATAAATTATCTCCGGCAAAATTTCGTGCGGAGATAATTCCCCCTCAAATTTACAAACTTTCCGGCAAAATTGGGCATGAAAAACTCGCCGGAGATAAAATAATGTTGCATAAGCCGCAAATCTGGCGAAATTCTACTGATTATTTCGTTACCGTAAATATTTAATGCTCTGAAATTTTGCCGGACAAAACAAAATTTGTAACTTTGCGACGCTTTTTAGCATCCCCGTGTGATGGGAAATTAAGGAGCAAATTTTAGCATTAACTTAATTTTGAGTAACACAAACAATTAAACAAAGCAATGGACATTTACAAACTTAAAGCAGAACCCCGTACCGACCTCGGTAAAAAAGCTACCAAACTCATTCGCAAAGAAGGCATGGTGCCTGTAGTTCTTAACGGTGACACAATCGTTGAACTTCCTTTCGCCGGTACTCTCAAGCCCGGTCAGAAAATCGTGGAAATCGGCAACGGCAAAGGTCTTATCACAACTGACCTTATGGTTTCTAACGAAGACATCCGCAAACTCATCTACACTCCCGATATCTTTACTGTAGAGCTCGACTTCAACGGCGAAAAGCACAATGCTGTGCTCCGTGAGATTCAGTTCCAGCCGGTAAAAGACACCGTGCTTCACCTCGACTTCCTCGAAGTAAGCGACAAGAAGCCCGTTGTTGTTGAGGTACCCGTTAAGATCGAAGGTCACTCAGAAGGCGTCAAGGCCGGTGGTAAGCTCAACCTCAGCATGAAGAAGCTCAAGGTTAAAGCCATCTACACCAACATCCCCGAGCGTCTCGTGATCAACGTCGACAACCTCGGTCTCGGCAAGTCACTCGCAGTTGGCGACCTCCACTTCGAAGGTCTCGAGCTGGTCAATGCCAAGAACGCCGTTGTCTGCGCCGTTCAGCTCACCCGTGCTGCACGCGGTCAGCAGGCTGCCGCCGAATAATTTTCACGATTAAGCGTATTCATGGCCTCTCAATTCTGAGAGCCTGATTCTAAAACATATCTTCAATGAAATATCTGATCGTAGGATTAGGCAACATCGGAGAAGAATACCGCAATACCCGCCACAACGCAGGTTTTAAAATATTGGATGCCTTGGCTGAGGCATCCAATATTTCTTTAAGCACCGCACGTTACGGGGATGTGGGTACCGGCCGTATAAAGAACCGGCTGGTAGTGTTGCTTAAGCCCTCAACTTATATGAATCTCAGCGGCATTGCCGTGAAATACTGGAAGGACAAGGAAGACATCGATATCAAAAACATACTTATACTTGTCGATGATATCTCATTGCCTTTTGGCGCCATACGCATCAGGCCGGGCGGCAGCGACGCCGGTCACAACGGCCTGAAATCGATTGCCGAAATGCTCGGCACCAATAATTATGCCCGTCTGCGTTTCGGTGTGGGCCACGACTTCCTGCGTGGTTGCCAGATTGACTATGTCTTGGGAAATTTCACTCCCGACCAGCAGAAAGAAATGCCGGCGAGACTGAAACTCGCGGTGGTTGCGATACGCAAATTCGTTCTCGAAGGATGCCAGAAGGCTATGTGTGCATTCAATGGTGCCGAGCCGGTGCTTACAAATAAGGAAAGAGAGTTGGCCGGTCTGCCTCCCAAGGAAGAACCTGAGGACGGGAAAAAATTCTGTTCTCAGCCCGCTACTGCTAATGATACCAAAGCAACTTCAGCTGAAAGTTCTGACGCTAAATAACTATAACCGGTATGGCAAAGTCTGAAATACGTATAGACAAGTGGCTGTGGGCCGTGAGGATTTTCAAAACCCGCACAGTGGCGACCGACGCTTGCAAGAAAGGCCGCGTGACCATCGGTGACGAACACAGTGGCATTATCACCGCGAAACCCTCGCGAATGATAAAGGTAGGCGACATTGTCAACGTCAAGAAACCGCCGGTGACTTATTCCTTCAGGGTAAAGGCGCTGACTGAAAACCGTCTCGGAGCCAAGCTGGTGTCGGATTATATGGAGAACATCACTTCGCCCGATCAGCTTTATCTCCTTGATATGGTGAAGATTGGTGGATTCGTCGATCGTCGCAAAGGTTTAGGCCGTCCCACGAAGCGCGAGGGCAGGGAACTCTCGAAATTCACTTCCGATATTTATGACCCCGATTCCGATTATGACTTCGACTTCGATGAAGATTTCCTTGACGATGACGAAAATATGCAGGATATCAATACCAAAGGACCCGGACGCTGACTTATGGCACACGAAAACAAAACCAATGTCTGCCGCATACTCGACAAGGCAAAAATAGCATATTCCACCAGGGAATATCAGGTTGATGAGAACGATCTCTCGGCGGTGCATGTTGCCGAGAGCCTGGGCGAGGATATCGCCACTGTGTTTAAGACGCTGATACTTCACGGCGCCAAAGGTGGCTATTTCGTATGCGTCATACCGGGCGCAGAGTCGGTCGACCTCAAGAAGGCTGCCACTGTAAGAGGTGAGAAAAAAGTCGCCACCATACCCATGAAAGAACTCCTGCCCGTGACCGGCTACATTCGTGGCGGTTGCTCGCCTATTGGCCTGAAGAAGGCCTTCCCCGTGGTAATTGACGAGAGCTGTATGGCGCACGAAAAGATATATATCAGTGCCGGAATGCGCGGCATGCAGGTGCAGCTTGCACCCGTCGACCTGATAAAGCTTGTCAAGGCTACGGTAGCACCCATAACCCTTGAAACAGAATGAATACTTTCGGCAAATATTTCACAGTGACCACTTTCGGTGAGAGTCACGGCCCGGCGATAGGAGGCGTGATTGACGGTATGCCCTCGGGCGTTGCTTTTGACCGTGAACTTCTCGACGAGGCCATGAAACGCCGTCGCCCGGGTAAAGGCAATGCCGCCGAATCGGCGAGGAAAGAATCGGATGAGGTGGAAATTTTGTCAGGCGTTTTTGAAGGATTCACTCTGGGCACGCCTATAGGTTTCATTATCCGCAACACTGACAGCCGCAGCGCCGACTATGAGGAATTGAAAAACATAAGCCGTCCCTCGCATGCCGACCGTGCTTATCTCGAGAAATACGGCATCCGCGACTATCGCGGAGGTGGCCGGGCTTCTGCCCGCGAGACAGCCTGCCGCGTCGTGGCCGGAGCTTTTGCCCGCATGGCTTTGAAAAGCAGAGGTATAGAGGTGAAAGCAATGGTGGAAAGAGTAGGTGACTGCATCGGCTCGCAGGAGGAACTGCTTGACGAGGCCGCCCGATACGCTTCATTCGGCGACTCGATAGGCGGGGTGGTGAAATGTGAGATTACAGGTCTGCCTGCAGGCCTTGGTGAACCGGTTTACGATAAATTTCAGGGCTGGCTCGCTTCAGCGATGATGTCGATTCCTGCTGCAAAAGGTTTTGAATATGGCATGGGCTTCGAAGGCGTTTCGGTGCCGGGTAGCATGCAAAACGACCTGTATATCAAGGATCCGGAAAGTGGAGAGGTTATTCCAATGACCAACAATTCGGGAGGTATTCAAGGTGGCATCACGAACGGGCAGCCCGTAGTTTTCAACGTGGCATTTAAGCCTGCGGCCTCAATCAGAATGCCTCAACCCATTGTCGATGACTCCGGAAATCCTGTCGTACTGAAAATCAGGGGTCGCCATGACGCTTGCGTGGCATTCCGCGCTGTGCCTGTGGTTGAGGCAATGGCCTGGATTACGATTCTCGACATGACTCTCGCCGACAGAGCAAGAAGGGATTTCGCAGTTTCTGAGGCCTGACCATGTAATCGGCGTCTAAATTCCGGCCAGACATGAATCCTTATTACAGAGATTTTTCCGACTTCACGTCAAAAGTTTTCCCCGATGTGACAAAGTTGCAGAAACTTACGGTCGATGTCGGTTGCACATGTCCCAACCGTGACGGCACGATTGGCCGCAACGGATGTATTTACTGCAACAACGCATCTTTCAGCCCTATAATATCAGAAAACGAACGGGCTGCATTCAGAAGTCTTTCAAGTTCGGCAGAACTCATGTCATCGATAAACAAATCAAAGTCATTCTTTGCGAGGAAATATCCTGATATGAAGTATCTCGTTTATTTCCAGTCGTATACAAACACATACGGAGACGAAGACAAACTTCTTGATCTTTATCGCTTTGCCGCAGAGGTGCCTGGAGTGGAAGGGATTGTAATCGGTACAAGGCCCGACTGTCTCTCCGACTATCTTCTAATGGGATTGAAAGATGCAGGAATCAAGGCCGTGATAGAACTTGGCGCCGAATCTTCGCATGACAAAACCCTGAAAGAAATTAACCGCGGCCACACTTGGTCACAGACCGTCGAAGCCGTCGCCAAGCTTCATCAATATGGCTTTCACGTGGGCCTTCATTTCATCTTCGGCCTTCCGGGCGAGAGCAGGGAGATGATGCTTGAGACGGTGAGGAAAATCAACTCTCTTCCGGTCGATATTGTCAAATTTCATCATCTTCAGGTGCTTAAGGCAACGCAACTTTATCGCAGGTACATTCAGAATGAAAATTATGTAAAACTCTGGGGACTTAATGATTATATCTCTTTCTGCGTGGAAGTGGTGAAGGCTTTGCGCAAAGATATTTCAATAGAAAGATTTGTCTCCTCGGCACCGCCCGCGCTCCGTGTTGCTCCCGACTGGGGCCTGAAAAATTATGAATTCACCAATCTTCTCTACGCGGCGCTTGAAAAAGCCGGAGTAAGGAAATGACTTAATGAGAAATACGAAATACTGCTAAACTAAAATCTCAAAAATTATAGAAATGACTGCGATACTTCAGGATTACGGCATACTCGGCATAGTGATAGGCCTCTTTTCGTTTCTTGTAATAGGCCTCTTTCATCCGCTTGTAATAAAAGGTGAATATTATTTCGGCACACGCTGCTGGATAGCCTTTCTGATAGCCGGCATTGTTAGCTGCGTATTCTCTGTAATAGTAAAGGATGTGCTTGGCTCGGCGCTGCTTGCTGTCACAGGTTTCTCATGCTTCTGGTCGATAATGGAAGTGTTTGAGCAGAGACAGCGTGTGCTCAAGGGCTGGTTTCCCATGAATCCCAAAAGGAAGGCCGATTACGAAAAATCGCAACCGGCCGGAGAAAAATAATTTCGTCTGTCAGAGAGGCAAATCCGATATTTCTGAAAGTCACTCAAACAGATATTTACCCTTGCCGCTCGTGAGCTTCTTCACAGTGTTGAGTATGTGCTCGCGGTATTCATCGCTTATGGGCACCGCCTGGTTGAAGTCCTTGTTCATGTGAGCCATAACCGTGCGGGCATGGCACTTTATTTCATCCGATTCGCGGCCTACTACCCATTGCTCAAACACAGCGCTCTTTTCTCCGAGCTTGTCAAGGCGCGTCACCACGTCGATGTGCTCGGTGGCGTATGTGGGATGGTAATAATTGATATCGATGTGTACTATTACGAATGCGATGTTGCCGGCGGAGAATCTGCCTCCGTTGGCGTCAAGAAAATATACCACTTTACCTAAATCGAGTAGCTCGAGGTATACGGCGTTGTTTAGGTGTCCGAAGACATCGATATCGTTGAATCTGAAGCTGACCATTTCGCGGGTCGTGCCCGATTCGGGTAGCGGTGGTGGAACGTGTGTGCTCATGTCGGTATTGTTTTCAGTTTTTCAGTGAGTCAGGAAGTCTTGGGATTTGTCATGAGGCTTTTTTAGGTAATTGGGTGAAGGTCTCAGTGAATTATAATGTCTGTAAGGACATCCCTGCCCACTGTGCGGTTTATGTTTCTTATTATATTGTCTTTCTGATAAAGAAGCTCGTTTTTAAGGGAGGCCGAGACGATATGCACATGAAGCTTAGTGCCCTCTATATACCGGCGGAAAGTCTGGCGGTTTACTTCAGGGCCCATCACTTCAGTCCATGCCAGTGAAGCCCTCTGGAGGTCAAACCTTTCTGAATTGTCGCCCTGTCCGAAGGTCTCGGCGATGATTTCCGTTACCGATTTAGCCTCTGTGCGCCTCATGATATCTCTCCTTTCTCGACCCTGAAGACCTTGCTCTCGGCCGATGCCACCTTACCTAACATCTCGTCGATATGGGCTGCGTTGGTGTCGGTGATGAATATCTGGCCGAACTCGGGCCTCAGCACAAGGCTTATAATGCATTTCACCCTCTTGGAATCAAGCTTGTCGAAGATATCGTCAAGCAATAGCAGTGGCTTTATGCCTGAGCTTTTTTCAAGAAAAAAGAACTGGGCAAGCCTCATGGCCACGGTGAAGGTCTTCTGCTGGCCCTGAGAGGCGATATGTCGGGCCTGCAGCGGGCCGATGCTCATGTCGAGGTCGTCGCGGTGCGGGCCTACGGTGGTGAATTTCAGTATTCTGTCACGGTCGCGGTCTCGCAGAAGCAGGTCGGCGAGGTTCTCATCGGTTTTGACCGAAGGCTTATAGGCAATCGTGGCCTCCTCGCCGCCTGAGATGGCGGCATAGAATTCCCGGAAGTAATTATGCAGCTCCACGGCCTTCTGACTGCGGCGCATGGTCAGTGCCGATCCATATCGGTCCATCTGCATCTCCATGGCCTCAAAAAGGCCATAGTCGGTGCTGCCTTCCCTGAGCATTTTATTGCGCTGCTCCAGGGCGTGGCGGTAACGCATCAGCGCATCGAGATATGCCGGGTCGCCCTGGGCGAAAGTCATGTCGAGATATTTGCGGCGCACTTCGCTCTGTCCCTCCACGAGCTGATTGTCGGCTGGTGAGACAAGGACCACGGGCAGGAGTCCTATATGTTCTTTCAGCCTGTCGTATTCCTTGCCGCCGCGGCGGAATATCTTGCGTTCACCCGGTTTCACACCTGCGGAAATCTCTTCTTCCAGACCTTTGCGGAGGTATTTCCCCGAAAGAAACATCACATCTTCTCCGCGGGTCACTACCAGCGAATCTGAAACACCCGTATAGCTGCGGCAATATGAAAGGTAATATATGGCGTCGAGCAAATTGCTTTTCCCCATGCCGTTGTCGCCTATGAAACAGTTGACCTTGGGGCAGAATTCAAGTTCCGCCTTGTGTATGTTCTTGAATGAGTTAAGAGTCAGTGTTTCAATCTGCATAATACAAATTCATATACGTCCGGCCCGGACAGTGAGCGGTTTTTTAACAGGCCTCTCCTTGCGACCTTTTTCCTTAGCCGGAAACCGAGTACAAAATTACTCAATTATGGCTTAATTCCCATCTTAAAATTTGCGTATTTTTTCAAAAAAATCGGCCACCGAACTGTATAAAAATACGACGTAGTGTTAAATAAAACTTAAAGAGTCTCTATGTTTTCTAAATTTACCACAAATCTTACCCTTTTGGGAAGAGAAGATTTAATACTAAATACTAAATCATTAAATTTGCAGTAAAATAGAGGAAAATTGAAGTACTTACATGAAATCATTCATCACAATAATGGCTTTGGCCGGATCATTCTGTCTTAATACTGCAGCCATCGCACAGCAAACAACTTCGTCGACAGACACTGCGGCAGTATCTGATACGACTACAAAAGAACTGAGACTATCGCTTGACAAATGCATCGAGATTGCTCTCAGCAAGAATCCCACCATACAGGTGGCCGACATGGAAATCACCCGCATGGATTATTCCAAAAAGGAAGTCCTCGCCCAGCTCCTTCCGAATATCAGTTTCGGAACCACTTATAACCGCATGCTCGCCAAGCAGGTGGCTTATATGAATATGGACGGAATGCCCGGCCTTGGAGGCGGCTCAGGCAGCGGATCTGAAGGTTCCGAATCAGGCGACGAGGCTCCCAGATCGTCCCGCTCCTCCAAGAAGATGAACGGTATTAAAATGGGTCTCGACAATTCCTGGTCGACCGGTTTTCAGGCCTCGGTGCCACTCTTTATGCCTCAGCTGTGGCAGTCGATGAAACTTTCCGACAGCCAGATACTTCAGACAGTAGAAACCGCGCGCAATTCCCGTCTCGAGATGGTCAACTCGGTCAAGGGCGCCTATTACGCGCTGCTTCTTGCTCAGGACTCCCGAAAGGTCATTGAGGAAAGCTACGACATGGCACGCCTCACTTACGAGACCTATACCAAAAACGAGAAAGCCGGTGCCGCTTCAAAATACGATGTCCTTCGCGCCTCAGTGGCCATGAAAAATATCGAGCCTCAGCTTATCCAGGCCGAAATCGCCATAAAGCAGGCCCGGCTTCAGCTCCTGATTCTTATGGGCATGGATGCATCCTATATTGTGAATGCCGATTCTGACCTTGAATATTTCGAGCGCAATATGAGCCCCCGCACAACTCCCTCTACCGCTTCCGAAGTGGAAAACAATCCCTCGCTGAGACTAAACGCTGTGCAGCTCCAGATTGCCGATCGTAACGTCAAACTGCAGAAATGGGCTTTTGCTCCCACGCTTTCGGCTTCGATCAATTATAACTGGACCTCGTCGTCAAACGGCAACCCCTTCCGCAATTTCCGCTGGACCGGCTACTCCATGTTCGGCCTCAATCTCTCCTTCCCTCTGTTTGAGGGCGGAGGCAGATACTCAAAGCTGAAACAGGCCAAGATTCAGAGCCGCGAGGCAAGACTCGAGCGTGAGAATCTATATCGCTCGGTTAACAGCCAGATCGATCTTGCAATCGACAATATCAATCTCAACGTCAAACAGATAGAAAGCTGTATCGAAAGCGAGCATCAGGCCGACGAAGCCCACATCATCATGAAGAAGAGTTTTGATGTGGGTGCCGCAAGCTATCTCGACCTGCGCGACTCGGAGCTCGCTCTCACTCAGGCCCGTCTTTCAAGGCTTCAGGCTGTCTACAATTATCTCGTTGCCGATGCCGGTCTTGAGCTACTGCTCGGCTCCGCCCCGCTTGAAAAATACGGAGTCACTGACTCTCGCAAGTCTTCACGCTGACTTAATCAATTTCAATCAGCGCATCATCTAATCTGAAATTAAAAATCTCAAAATGAAGAAGAACTATATATCAAAAGCATTTGTCGGGTCATGCGCCATAGCCGCTGTCATGGCCATGGCTTCATGCAACGGCAAGAATGATAAAGCCGTAACTCAGGCTCAGGAAGATGAGACTCCCATTGTGGAGGTATTGCAGGTCAACATGGTGGAAGTGCCTCTTTCGGGCAATTATACGGCGACCGTCGAGGCCGACAATATCAACAATATATCGCCCGCCTCCCCAAACCGCATCAAATCTATCCGTGTGGATGTGGGTGATCAGGTGAGGCGCGGACAGGTGCTCGTCACTCTCGACGCCTCGCAGCTCGACCAGCTTAAAATCAACCTCGAGCAGATTAAACGTGAATACGACCGTGCGTCGCAGTTGCTTGAGATTGGTTCAGGTACACGTCAGCAGGTCGACCAGCTTAAGGCTCAGTATGATGCCGCACGCTCGCAATACAACAATATGCGTGAGAACACGGTGCTTACTTCGCCAATCAGCGGCGTTGTCACCGCCCGTAACTACGACCCGGGCGACATGTCCGGAAGCCTCCCGGTGCTTACCGTGGGCCAGCTCTCGCCCAGAGTTAAGATGATTCTCAATCCTTCGGAGACTGATGTCACTTCTTTTACCCGCGGCCAGGATGTGGAAGTGGCGCTCGACGCTTTCCCCGACGAGAAATTCACGGCAAAGGTTTCCCGCATCAGCCCCACGGTCGACCCCGCGACAAGAACCTTCCAGGTTGAGCTTCTGCTCCCCAACCCCGGCTCGAAGATTTTGCCGGGCATGTTCGGCAGGGTTATATCAGGCAAAGGCTCGCGTAACTCTGTGGTGGTTCCCGACCGGGCTGTGGTCAAGCAGCCGGGCAGCGCAAACCGATATGTCTACGTCTATAAAAACGGATCTGTAAGCTACAACAAGGTAGAGCTTGGCGAACGTCTTGACGAGAACTATGAACTGCTCTCAGGTGTGGAGTCGGGCGATAGCGTCGTGGTTGCCGGCCAGTCGCGCCTGTCTCACGGCGCAAAAGTCCGCCTTAAAGATAAGTGATTAAATATCTGATACTTATAAATTCTAAATCTCAATACGATTAAAATATGAGTCTCTATGGCAGTGCGGTGAAACGTCCGGTTACTACGGCCCTCATTTTTGTGGCTGTGGTGATTATGGGTTTGTTTTCATTACGCACACTTCCTATCGATCTCTATCCCGATATCGATACAAACACCATTATGGTGATGACCACCTACCAGGGAGCCAGCGCACAGGATATTGAGCAGAACGTGACACGTCCTCTGGAAAATGTGCTCAACTCGGTCAACGACCTCAAGCACATTACCTCCAAATCGCGTGAGAATATCTCAGTGATTACTCTCGAATTCGAATATGGCGAGGATATCGACGTGCTCACTAACGATGTGCGAGACAAACTCGACATGATTTCTTCGGCATTGCCCGACGATGCCGAGACCCCAATCATATTCAAGTTCTCGACCGATATGATTCCTATAATTATCATGTCGGTTCAGGCCGACGAGAGCCTTCCCGGCCTTTATAAGATTCTCGACGACGAGATTGCAAACCCGCTGGCGCGAATATCGGGAGTCGGCTCGGTTTCGATTTCGGGTGCTCCCCAGCGCGAGATTCACATATATGTCGACCCCGCCAAACTCGAGGCCTATAATATATCTGTGGAACAGATCGCCCAGGTGATAGCCGCCGAAAACCGCAATGTGCCGGGCGGCGCCTTCGATATCGGCACAGAGACTTACTCGCTCCGAGTCAAAGGCGAGTTTGCCGATGCCTCCGAAATGGCCGGTATTGTCGTGGGCTCTTATGACGGCCGCAATATTTTCCTCCGCGATGTGGCCCGAATCGATGACTCGCTCGAGGAAAGGGCTCAGGAAACTTTCAACAACGGTGTCAAGGGCGCCATGATTGTGGTTCAGAAGCAGTCGGGCGCCAACTCGGTCGAGATTTCCGATAAGGTGAAGAGCATGCTCCCCTCCCTCCAGAAGCGTCTCCCGTCGGATGTGAAGCTGGGTCTTATAGCCGATACTTCCGATAATATCCGCAACACAATCGCCTCCCTTGAGGAGACCGTGCTTTATGCCCTCCTCTTCGTTATCATCGTGGTGTTTATGTTCCTGGGCCGATGGAGGGCGACGCTGATTATCTGTATCACCATTCCTATCTCGCTGATAGCATCATTCATCTACCTTGCGATTACGGGCAACTCACTCAACATTGTGTCGC